>CAZFHZ010000120.1:0-9377 GCA_964519015.1 uncultured Gemmatimonadota bacterium
TCCCGGCCGGCCGTCACTTCCACCAGGTAGAGCCCGGAGGGGAGAGGCCGGCCGTTGTCGTCCCGGCCGTCGAAGGCGACCTCGTTCGGGCCGGAGGGGAACAGCTCGTTCTCCAGCAGGGTCCGCACCCGCCGCCCCCGCACATCGTAGAGGCGGACCGTGGTCAGCTCGGGGCGGGGGAGTTCGAACCGGATGGCGGCCGGGCCGGAGGTCGGGTTGGGGTAGGGGGGAGGCGCTTCGAGCCGGGTCACCGGCGCCGGTCCCGCTGCCACCGCGGTCAGGGCGGCGGCGGCGTTCAGCCGGCCCCAGCCGAAATAGACGTCGAACCCGGCGGTGTCCTCCGCCGGCGGTCCCACTCCGTCCTCGGCGGTGGTCCGCAGGATCTGGCGGATCTCCTCGGGGAGGAGCCGGAGGTCGCGGGCCGTCAGCAGGGCGGCGGTGGCGGCCACCAGGGGGGTGGCCTGCGAGGTGCCCCCGTACTCGGCGTAGCCGCCGTTGTGGTAGGTGGAGAGCAGGCGGCTCCCGGGAGCCACCAGGTCGATGTGGGTCCCATAGGAGGAACCGCTCTCCGGGTCCCAGAAGAAGGGGACCGCCCGGGCGTCCGTCTCGTCGGTGGCGCCCACCGCGATGGTCTCGCTGAAGGCAGCCGGGTAGTAGGGGACGTCGCTGTTGAAGTTCATCATGGCGGTGCAGACGACCGTCCCTCGTGCCCAGGCGTAGGTGACCGCGTCATGGAGCAGGGTGCTGCTGCTGACCCCGCCGGCCGAGAGGTTGATCACCCGGGCGCCCCGGTCGGTCGCCCAGCGCAGTCCCTCGGCCCACCAGGAATAGTAGCCGTTGTTGTCGGCGCCCAGGACCTTGACCGGCAGCAGCCCCACCCGGAAGGCGGCCCCGGCCACTCCGATCCCGTTGTCCGCGATCGCCCCGAGCAGCCCGGCCACGTTGCTCCCGTGCCCGTTGTCGTCGGTGGGGTCGTCATCGTCGTTCACGAAGTCCCGGCCCGGCAGGAGGGCTGCCTCGAGGTCGGGGTGGTCGCGGTCCACGCCGGTGTCGAGCACGGCCACGATCACGGTGACCGCCGATCCCTGCACTGACCAGGCCTCGGGCATGTCGATGTCGTGATCGCTTGCCTGGTCGAGGTACCACTGCTCGGCGAAGCGCGGATCGTCGGGCACCACGCGGGCGGCGGCCGCGGCCGCCCTCCGGATCGTAGTGGGCTCGAGCCGGCCGGCCCCCTGACCGATCCAGTCGGGCTCGGCCGTCTCCACGAGCGGATCGGCGGCCAGCCGGCGGGCGGCCTCCTCCGGCAAGCTCCCCGCCGGCAGGGTCAGCACGATCCAACGGTCGAGGCCGAGGCGTTCGGCCGCTACCACCGCCTCCACCGGGAGGGATTCGACCGGATCGCGGAAGAGCAGGCTCGTGGAGACCACCTGGAAACGGTCGGCCAGGGCCGAGGCCGCCTGTGCCCGGGTAGTCGCCTCGTGCAGCCGGGCGGTCAGCGGGGCCGGGCGCAGCTTGACCAGCAGCCGGTCGGTGGCCTGGGGAGGGGGCTGCTGCGGGGCGGCGGTCGGACCGGCGCCGGCACGGACCGGGTCCCCGGTGGGCCGGAGGGCGACGGCCACGAGCAGGAGGGGCAGCAGGCGGCGGAGCGGGTGGGTCCCGGGTCGGATCATCGGGCGGAGTTTAGGTAGGGCCAAGAGCACCCACAACCTCGAACTGGGTGCTCAGCGGGGTGCTACCGGGGCCATTTTCGGGTAGGCCGGGCCGGGCCCGAGTGCCTATCCTGCGGGAACCGTGATACCCATCAAGGACCTGAATCCGCCCCGCCGTACGCCCCACGTCACCTACTTCCTGGTGACCATCAACATCGTCATCTTCATGTACGAACTGCTCCTGGGTGCCCCCGTCTTAGGCGGCGGCGGCTCACAGGCGTTCGGCTACTTCATCTACCAGTGGGGAGCGATTCCGCGCCAGATCGTCGGGGTGCTCTTCCACCCCGGGATGTGGATCCCGGGTCTGTTGCCGCTCTTCACCAGCATGTTCCTGCACGGCGACCTGATGCACCTGCTCGGGAACATGCTCTTCCTCTACATCTTCGGGGACAACGTGGAGGACGCGCTGGGGCACATCCCCTTCCTCCTCTTCTACCTGGGGACCGGCCTGGGGGCGGCGCTGATGCATATCGCCCTGAACGCCTATTCCCCGGCCCCGATGGTGGGTGCCTCCGGAGCCGTCTCCGGCCTGCTCGGGGCCTACATCCTGCTCTATCCCCATGCCCGGGTGCTCACCCTGGTGTTCTTCTTCATCATCACCGTCGTCGAGATCCCCGCCTACTGGTTCATCGGCATCTGGTTCGCCCTGCAGCTCTTCGGCGGACTGGGGGGGCAGCGCGGCATCGCCTTCTGGGCGCACGTGGGCGGATTCCTGGCCGGGCTCTGGATCGTGCGTATCTGGCTGCGCACCCGCCGCCGGGACTGGTGGTCCGGGTGAGGAGGCACCGATGAAGGGAGCGATCGTCTGTCCCGCCTGCGGAACCGAGGTCCCGTTGCGCGCCCACCCCTTTCCGACGGTCGACTGCCTGATCCGCTATCCGCACGCCGACGGGGAGATGGGGGTGGTGCTGATCCGGCGCCGTAACCCGCCCCCGGGATGGGCGATCCCGGGCGGGTTCGTGGACTACGGCGAGAGCGTCGAAGCGGCCGTGCGCCGGGAGATGAAGGAGGAGACCAACCTCGAACTGGCCGAACTGGAGCAGTTCCACGTCTACTCCGATCCCGACCGCGACCCCCGTTTCCACACCATCTGCACCGTCTTCCTGGCCCGTGGGGTGGGGGATCTGCGGGCCGGGGACGATGCCGGAGAGGCCAGGGTGGTCCGGCTGGACGAGCTGCCCCCCCCGGAGGAACTCGCCTTCGACCACCACCGCATCCTGAGCGAGTACGCCGCCTGGCGGCGGGGTTCGGACGAGGATGCCGCCGAACTCCCCTGATCCCCGGCGCGGGCTGTTGGAACGGCTCACCGCCACCCGCTGGCGGGTGGCCTGGGGCTGGACCGGTGCGGCCCTGCTGCTGGTGCTGGCCCGTCCGCTCCCCGGTTCCATCGCGGCCGGCCTGCCGCTGGTGATTCTGGGCGAGGCCGTCCGGATCGTGGCCAACGGCTCCCTGGTCAAGGACAAGGCGTTGACCAGCCGGGGGATCTACGCCCACCTGCGCCATCCCCTCTACGTCGGTTCCGCCCTCGTCGGTGCCGGGTTCCTGGTCATGGCGCGCAGCCCGGTCCTGCTGGCGGTCATGCTGGTCCTCTTCGTGCTCCTCTACCGTCGCACCATCCGGCGCGAGGAGGAGAAGATGGAGCAGCTCTTCGGGGCCGACTACCTCGCCTGGGCGGAAGGGACGCCACGCTTCTTGCCGCGGCGCTGGAATCCCGGGGAGATCACCGCCCACTTCACCTTCCACCGAGCCTGGGTCAACCGCGAGCACCAGGGGCTGCTGGGCTCCATCGGGGTCACGGTGGTACTCTATCTGAAATACCTGCTGCTGGGCTGAGCGGGGGCGGTCGCGGATCGGGCCGTGATCCTCCCACTGCCACGGGGGTTCTCTGATGACCGAAGAGTTCGCACCGGACATCCGTCCTCCGGGCGTGGCGGGCTTTTTTTATCCTGCCTCACCGGGCCGATTGACCGAGGTGGTAGGCGCCTACCTGGGCGTGGGGGGGGGGTCGCCCGGGACGCATCCCCGGGCGCTGGTGGCCCCCCATGCCGGCTACGACTACAGCGGCGCCACCGCCGGCCGGGCCTTCGCGCCGGCAGCCGGGGAATGGGAGGCCGTCGTCTTGGTCGGTCCGAGCCACCTGGAAGCCTTCAACGGGGTGAGTCTCTACCCGGGGAAGGGCTTCCGAACCCCGCTGGGGACCTGTGCGATCGACACCGAACTGGCCGGCGCGATCGTGGAGGGGAGTGGGGGAGTGGTCCGCTCCGCTTTCTCCGGACACTGGATCGAGGGGGGGCGTCGCCAGGAACATGCCCTCGAGGTGGAACTCCCCTTCCTCCAGCTGCTGGGTGAGCAGACTCCGGCCATAGTGCCGCTGACCATGGGGGAGCAGTCGTGGGGCACCGTGGAGGCGCTCGGCCGGGCGATCACTGCAGCGGTCGCCGCCCGAGCCCGGCCGGAGCGGGTGCTGCTGGTGGCTTCTTCCGACCTGAGCCACTTCCACGGCGACACCCACGCCGAAGAGCTGGACGGCCGGACGCTCGAACTGGTCGCCGGATTCGATCCCCGGGCCCTGCACGAGGGGCTCCGCACCGGACGGGCGGAGGCGTGCGGCGGAGGGCCGATTGCCGCGGTCATGCTGGCCGCAGCGGCGCTCGGAGCCACCCGCGCTGCGGTGGTGGACTACACTCATTCCGGCCGCATCACCGGCGACCACCACTCGGTGGTCGGTTACGGGGCGGTCCGTTTCGACGCATGAGGACCTCCTCGGGCCGGACGGTCTCGGTCACCCTGCTGGCGGCGCTCCTGCTGGCCGGGGTCACCCGGCCGCAGCCGCCCGGGATCCGTACGAGCAACCCTCAAAGCCCGCCTCCGATCGATCCCGACGTCACCGAGATCTTGAGCGGCCTCCACCTGGAGCGGCTCGCTCCCCCCCTGCCGGTCCTCTTCGGACCGGCCGGACGGCCCGAGGCGGTCACCGCTGGAAACGCCCGCGGGCGCCAGATCCTCCTGCAGGAGGCCCGGGCCTTCTGGCGCAACCTGCTCGACGCCGTCCTCCCCGACGGGGGCGTGGTCTGGGTGGATTCGGCGGTCTGGACCGCGTTGCGCGGCGACCTCTGGTACGGCTTTCCCGGAGCGGCCGTGAACACCCGCACCGACGGGCGGCTGGCCCTGTTGGCCGCCGGTCCGGGGACCACCTTCGGCGAGCATGCGGCCACCGCCTTCCAGGTCTCCCCGCTGAAGTTCCGGGGCCGGCTGGTGGCGGCCGGACTGGGTACGGCGGAAGGAGCGGCCCGCTACGCCGAGGCCTGGACCTGGGTGGTCTGCGCGGAACGGTTGACCGACGAGCTGCGGATCGGGACCGGCCGCTGGTGGCAGCGCCGGCTGGTCGGGGCGGCGGCCGCCTGGCTCTTCCTGGAAGCGCCGCGGGGGCGGGAACTGGTCCCGGGAGGGGTGAGCGCGCTGGAGGAGTGGGCCGGCTTCTGGACCGGATATCTGGCGCCGGCGGCCGTGGGACTGGCGGCCGCCGACGCCGCCCCGCCGGCGGTCGACCCGCGCGCCCGTCTGGAACTGGACGCGCGGTTGCTCCTCTTCGCCCGCCGGATGCTCGATCGCTACGGGACCGGAACCTTCGACCGGCTGCGCCGGGCCTGGCCGGTGGACGCTCCCTACCGGGGTGCGCCGGCGGCGCTCGACTCCCTCTGGACGACCATGCCCGAGCTGCGGGCGCCCGGCGAGGTGCTGCTCAGACCTCCAGGGTCGGGTCCTCCGGGGGGAGGTCCTCCGGCGCTTCCTCCGTCGGCGGGCCGGAGGCGATCCCCGGATTGAGCTTGTCGCGCAGCTCCTTGTAAGCCCGGAACCGGACCACCTTTTTGCGCGGGACCTGCACCGGCTCACCGGTCTGTGGATTGCGGGCGGTGTGGGCGGAACGCGTCCGGACCCGCAGCGTGCCCAGACCGGGCAGGGTGAATTCGCCGTCGGAAGCCAGCTTCTTCATGGCGAGTTTCACCAGTCCGTCGTAGAATCGGTTCACGTTGGCCTTGCTGAGTCCGGCCGCGCGCATGATTCCTTCGACCATCTCATCACGTTTCATACTCTCGACCCTTGCGCTGAGAAGAGGATGTCTGTGGCCAGACCTTACCTCGGGCAGCCCCCTGGTTTCAAACCTCCCGGTTGAGGGGCTGTGATCTTCCACGTCGACATGGACGCTTTCTTCGTCTCGGTGGAACGCCTGAGCCGTCCCGAACTGGCCGGCGTCCCGGTGGTCATCGGCGGTTCCCCGGAGAGTCGGGGGGTGGTGGCCGCCGCATCCTACGAGGCGCGCCGGTTCGGGGTGCACTCGGCCATGCCGATGGGACGGGCCCTCCGGCTCTGCCCCGGAGCGGTCCGTATCCCCCCCGACATGCACGCCTACGTGGAGGCATCCCACCGGGTGGACGACATCCTGGCCCGGTATACGCCCCGTATCCACAAGGTCTCGGTGGATGAGGCCTATCTCGACATGGGTGGGACCGAGCGGTTGTGGGGACCGCCGGAACGGGCCGCCCGCACCCTGCAGGATACGATCCGGAGGGAACTGCGGCTCCCCTGCTCGATCGGCGGCGGGGCCAACAAGCTGATCGCCAAGATCGCTTCCGGGAAGGCCAAACCGGCCGGTATCCGGCTGGTCGCTCCGGGAGAGGAGAGTGCCTTCCTCGACCCCCTGCCGGTCGGGGCGATCCCCGGGGTGGGGGAGGTGGTGGAACGCGCCCTGGGGGAACTGGGCATCCGCACCATCGGGGACCTGCGCCGTTATCCGGAGCCGGAACTCCTCCGTCGCTTCGGTGCCCACGGCGCCGACCTGGCCGCCTATGCCCGGGGGGAGGGCTCCACCTACTTCCCCGAGGCCGAGCCACCCAAGTCGGTCAGCCGGGAGACCACATTTGCCCGCGACGTGGCCGCCCCGGAGGTGCTGGCCGGGGTGCTGGCCGGCCTGCTCGACCGGGCGGCCTCCGCCCTGCGCGAGGAAGGGCTCATGGCCGGCGGCGTGACCATCAAGGTACGCTACGGCGACTTCACGACCACTACCCACGGGGAAACGCTCTCCACCCCGACCGTGGTGGACACCGAACTGCTGCCCGTCGCCCGCCGCCTGCTGGAGGAGGTCCGGGTGAAACGGGCCGAGCCGGTGCGCCTTTTAGGCGTGCGGCTCGACCGCCTGGTCAAAGCCGGCCAGATGGGGCTCTTCGACGAACGCACCCGGCGCTGGGAGCGGGCCCTGCACGGGGTGGACAGCGTCCGCGACCGCCACGGGTTCGGCAGCCTGCGCTGGGGGCGGGAGCTCTCCGGTGAAGAGGGCGTGCGGGCCGAGGGGGATGGACTCGACCGGGAGGCACTGCGGGAGGAGTAGTGGCCCGGGCCGGAACGACGATCGCCCCGCCGGAGCGGGGCGTTCGTCCAGTAGGCCAGAACGGAGTCGTCGTCTCAGCGGCCCACTAGATCCCAGCAGGCCCGGATGTTCATCTCGTGAAGGTCCATATCCCCGGCTTTGGATCGTGTCCCGGCCAGTTCGGGGAAGTGAGTCTCGAACCCGTAGCCGGCCAGGAAGGTTTCAAGGTCGGTCCCGGCCGACCGGGCTGCCCGCACATCGTCCCAGACCCGGGCCAGGTAGGTGTAGTTGTCGCGGAACTGCTCGAACGTGAGCGGCACGTCTGAGTGCCCCGTGATGATCATCGTGGAATCGTTGCTGGCGGCCAGGACCGTGCGCCAGTTATCCAGCAGTCTGGGGATGTCCGGCTCCGCCTTGGAACGGATGAGGGGGAGGAACCCGCCCCAGAACATGTCGCCGGTCATAATCAGGTGCTCCTCGGGTACCAGGATGCAGATGTCCGTGTTGGAATGGAGGCCGGCGAAGTCGTAGAGCTCGATGGTCAGATCGCCCAGGTGCAATGCCATGCGATCGTAGAAGGTCACGTTGGGGTAGCGGGGCTGGATGCCCAGTTCCAGGTCGGTGATGCCCTGCTCGAAGGCGGCGACCCCCTCCCGGAGAGCCTTTCCGTCCTCGGTGTCCGGCGGGTTGTGGAGGACCCCGTCCGCGTAGTAGTCCCGGCTCTCCTTCAGCCTTGCGATCAGTTCGGGGATGCGCCGGATCTCGGCTGCCATCTCCTCATACCCCCGCTCGTGGGCGATGAAGACGGCCTCCGGGAAGACCTCGCTCCCGAAAACGTGGTCGTTGTGGATGTGGGTGGCGATCAGATAGCGGAAGTCGTTCCGTCCCAGTTCCCGTTCGATCACCGGCCGGAGCCGGCGCGTCTGGTTGCGGCTGACGCTGGTGTCGATCACCACCAGCCCCTCCGGGGTGGCCAGGGTGACCATGTTGGTGGCCTGGAAGTAGTCGTATTCCCAGACCAGCAACACCCGTTCGCTGACTCGGAGGATATGGAGGGGGAATGTATAGCGCGCTTCGATAGGGGGGTTCTGGGTCGGGGGGTCCTGAGCGCCGGCCGGGTTGGCACCCGCCAGAATCAGGGCCAGAACGAGGATCGAGGGGAGTCGTTTCATGGCAGGCGCTCTCTTCCCAGTTGGAAGGCCAAAACGAAGGTGCCGCTCCGCCTGGTCGGCGGACCGTGACTGCCCGGTGATACGCAGGGTGCACCCTCGAGATTCCGATTGTCACTGGGTAGTCGGTTCGATTCTACTCTGGGAAGAAAGGCCTAGTTCTGAAGTGAAGCCCAATGGGGGTTCATGGACCATCTCATCCTGGGCCTGAGGACCGTCGCCCTCATGGTGGCTGTGCTGGGTACTGTGCAGGTCATCCAGGCACAGCACGCTTACCCGTTGCCCTTCCTGCGCACCTGGAGCTGGTTCACCCTCTGCCTCGCACTGGACCTGCTGGCACCGGTCGTGTTCGGATACTTCAAGCTCAACATGGCGGCTCCGGGCTTTCAGAGTCCCCTGGGGGTGCTGGTCCTGGCCGACATCGGTGTTCATTTCATCGCCACGGTCGGTTTCACCGGCCTCCTCCTGGAGACCTCCCGGAGGATCGTGAGTCGTCATATCCCCTGGATCGGCTGGCTCCTATTCGCGGTGTGCGTAGTGGTATCCGCATTCCTGCAGGGCGCCGGACTGGCCGGCGGGGAGGAAGTGAACCTCTTTCTGGCCCAGATCGGCACATCCATCGTCGCCTCACTGGCCACGGTCCTGGCTCTGCTGGTCCTGCTCCTGGAGGCTCGCCGGCTCCTGCCGGGTCCGGTGCGTCGGGCGACGGCTGCCTTCGGCCTGTCCTATCTCCCTGGATTCGTCGTGCTGCTGCTGATCGTGCTCATCCTGCCCTACAACCGGGTACTGCTCCACGCCCTCTCCCTGCTCTATCTTGCCGGTGTCCCGCTGGTCTGGCTGCCGTTCTTCTTCCGGCCGGCCTGGGGGGGCGGAGAGCTGCTGGCCGGTAACGGGGTCGTACTCGACCGCCTGGCCAGCGAACACGACCTGACCCGGCGGGAGCGGGAGATCCTGGAGCGACTGCTGCAGGGCAGGAGCGGTAAGGAGATGGCCGACGAGCTCTTCATTTCCCTCAGCACGGTCAAGAACCACACCTACAACCTGTACCGGAAACTGGGGATCGGCAGCCGGCACCAGCTCTACCGGCTGGTCCTCGACCAGGATCGGCCCCGGAACGGGAGGACGGCATGA
>CAZFHZ010000121.1:0-2491 GCA_964519015.1 uncultured Gemmatimonadota bacterium
GTCCCGCGATCTCAAAGTAGAGATACATCGGCTCCCCGGGAAGGAAGGTATTGTCAGTGCGGGGCGCGATCAGCAGCCCGGATCGGGCTACCACACCCGCGGACGGCCATGAGGGAGCATCCTCCCGCGTTTCGATCTTCCTGGCCAGCACCAGGTCGGAGAGGATCGGTCCACTGGTGATCGGTGGAACGCTCAGGGTGTCCCGGGCCACCCATGAGCGATCGTCCTCCCCGACCAGCTCCAGGCTGACCAGGTGATCACCGGGCCCTATGGCGATGGGCCGCCCGCCCAGAATATATCGTTCCATGTTGTAGGGAAGGGACGACCACTGGGTGCTCTCACTGAAGATCGCTGCCGGCAGGACCTGCTTGATCCCGGTGGCCAGGTCCAGCGAGCAGGTAAAGAGTCTCGATGACGGTCCCAGACCCTGGCCCCCCAGCAGGGAACGCGTCAGATCCGGATCCACGTCCGCGACAGGGATAATCTCCCACTCCTCCGCCGCACCGGGGAAACGGTAGAAGGTGATCGGCAGGCGTGTCGGTGCCTCCAGGCCTACCACCGAGGAGAGTTCGGGCACCGCGTGGGTGTGTTCGATGAAGAGGCTCGTGTTGTCGATGTACGGAGCCGGTCGGGATATGGGAGTTAGCGGTGCGTTCTGCGTCACGAAGCCCTGCCGGCCGGTGACAAATCCCATCCCCAGCGGGATGTGGAATCCGGGATACCTCATCCACTCCACCGGGAAGGTGGTCACTGAGGCGATGTCCCCGATGACCGTGGAGTATCTGCCTCCGGGTGCATTCGTGGGTATGCTCCTCTGGGAAATATCGTACTGGCCGCCCACGCTAAACGCCCCCGGGGCAACCTTCTCAGACGAGGCGGCGGTCCACGCCGGCGGCGTCCCGTACCGGAGGTAGATCTGCCCCTTGAGGGTCTCCCACCCCTCCAGACCGATTCTGGGGAGTCCGAAGAACCATGCGACGTTGGTGAACCTGCGCATCTGTTCCAGGCTCCGCATCTCGTGCTCGTCGCTCAGCAGCGGATCCCGGCTGGCCCAGAAGACTGCGACAGCCGTGCTGTCGGCCGCGCTCGGCTCCGGCGGTCCCATCGCCTGAATAGGCATCGCCCAGCCCGGGTTCCGCAAGAGGTGCCCCGCTTCAGCCCCCAGATCCCGTTCCGCCGCTTCGAATGACCTGCGCGCATCCTCGTACAATCCCAGGTAGTAGAACGCCATGCCCTGACCGAGCCGTGCCAGACCCGGCTTGATGTCGTCCCGCACCATGCGGTTGAGGACCGGCATCGCCTTTACCCATTCCCCTTCGTAGAGGTAGAGATGGGCAAGCCACCTGAGTGCGCGTGCGTTGAAGTCGTCTAGGGTGATCGCCGTGGCAAGGAGCCGCTCTGCCTCTGATTGGGTCCCCAGGGCGTCTCCAACGAAGACCCCAGCCCAGCGTCTTCCGAACAGTGTGAGACCCTCCACGATGATCTGGCCCTTGATGGCGTATGCTTCTGCTCGGCCGGGCTCCTGATAAATCAATCGATCAAGTTCTCTGGCGGCATACACCTCAAGCGTGAGGGCGAGGTAGATCTCGGCACGCGCCAGGCGATAGTCCGGATTGCCCGGTTCTGTCCTCAGCGCTTCGTTGATGAGGTCCAGGGCCCTCCTGCGCCGGCCGGGGTTCTCATCCTCGGCCGAGAGGACCGCCAGCATATAGGTGGCATCGGGCGACTTGTTGCCCGACCGATATGCCTGTTCGAGGAGTGTGAGCGCCGCCTCTGCCTGCCCGCGCCGCAGGAAGTCCCGTGCTTCCAGTACCGCCCGGGAAGGAGGTGCTTCATCCCTGCCCGACTCTTGAATCAGGTCACGCGTGGACAGCAGACGATGATACTCGTCAAGTCCCAGTATCTCACTGGGGTGGAATATCCGCAGGATGAGCTCAGATCGCTGCAGCAGGTCAACAGGTCTGTCCCGCTGGGCCTCTGCCGGGACAGCCATGCAGAAAACCATGACTGCAGCCGTCAGCATGCCCCTGCCCGTCATGGCCACTCACCCCTTCATGAGGGTTGAGTCGTTGGAATTCCGCGGCGCACTATATAGACGGCCCCCGGCCTATACCGAGCGACATCTCCTGGCCCCTTCCGACCCCTCCAATGCATCTTTCTGCTCGCCCATCGGCGTCGTGGGGTGACCGCTACAGATCATTATCCATCCTTCGCGCCCTGATGCAAGCTGCGAGGGGTGCCGTCCTGGGGCGGCACCCCTCGTTTTTCCCCTCGCTGTCTCGCAAACGGATGCTATCGGCCTCTTCCGCCCTCCTCCTTTGGCTGGGCCGGGTTCTTCACGTATTTGTCCAGCCAGGCGTCCCAGCGGGCCCAGAGGTCGAGCAGGGTTTCTTCGGCGGCCGGACCGTGGTCCTCGTACGGGTACATGTAGAGGGCGGCCGGCTTGCCCAGACCGTTCAGGGCGGCGAAGAGCTTGGGGGAGTGGAGCGGG
>CAZFHZ010000121.1:2501-9264 GCA_964519015.1 uncultured Gemmatimonadota bacterium
GGTCGGTCCCCACGTTCTGGTCGTCCATGCCGTGGTACATCAAGAGCGCGCCGTTCATCTCGTTGGCCCAGAGCATCGGGGACATGCGCAGATAGATCTCCCGCATGTCCCAGAGGATACGCCGCTCACTCTGGAAGTTGAACGGGGTGAGCAGGCGGTTGTAGTTCCCATCCCCCGCGATCCCCGCCTTGAAGAAGGGGGTCTGGATGAGCGCGTTGGCCGTGCTGAACGCTCCGTAGCTGTGCCCGCCGATGGCCAGGCGCTGCGGGTCGATATAACCCATGCTGTCCAGGGCCTGGATGACGGCGGCCAGACTGTTGCGCAGGTCTCCCGTGTAGTTGTCGTTCATCCTCCCGGCCGGACCCACGATCGGGCAGTCGGGCTCGACCAGCGCGTACCCGCGGACGGTCAGGATGCTCATGGTGCGGGTGCCCACGTTCGGGAAACTGTTCTTGTTGTACCGGCGGTTACCCTCGTCGTAGTTCTTCTGGTCGGTGTACTCACTCGGGTAGAACCAGAACATGGCCGGCAGGTGCTGCCCCTCGCGCCAGTCAGGAGGCAGCGTGACGTCGACCCAGAACTTGAAGCCGTCGGCCCGGGTGACCTGGAAACGCTTGCGGATCGCCCGGGTGATCTCCGGGCTGTAATCCTGGTTGTCGGTCAGCTTGCGAGCCTGCTTGGTGGCGGTGTCCACCAGCCAGGAGTCGGCGATGACGGTCGGCGACTCGCGCGAGACGATGATCTCCTTCAGATCGTCGTCGAGCACTTCGAGCACGCGTTCCGAGACATCATCGGCGCTCTCGTAGATCCGGGTCGTCTCACCGGTCTTGATCTCGACCTTGTCAATGAAGACCTTCGGAGCCTGCTCCAACGGATCCTCGAAGTACTGCGTGCCGGAGAGGTAGACGAACTGGCCGTCGCTCGAGATACGCGCCACCGACACCCCCAGGCGTCCCCGCTTGGTCATCAGGCTGCCGGGATTCTTGTAGAAGTCGGTCGTGCGGTAACGGTAGAGCGTGTACTTCGTCCCGGGGTCGTCCAGGGAGACGGCGAAGAGGTGTTGCCGGCCGCTCACCGTCTCGGTGGCGAAGATGGTCTTCATGTCCTCGGAGTAGACCACGCTCGCCATCCGGTTCTCGTTCTCGTAGACCAGGTTGACGTTGGTCGTATCGAAGGGAGAAACCCACTGCATGAGGCGGTCCTTCCGCTGGGGCTGCTCGCCGGCCGGCGGGGCCTCCGGCTCCTCCTCCTGCCCCCGCTCCCGCCGCGGGGCCGGCTCCTGTTGCAGGTAACTCAGCCCCTGTCCGTCCGGCCGCCAGGTCACGTTGCGGCGGGCGTCGGGCCGCTGATCCCCCCCCCCACGCGCACCCCCCGTGGGGGCCGGGCGGTCACCCAGGTTCATTTCCCGGTGCTGGATCTCGGCCAGCGCGTTCCCCTGCAGGTCCCAGATCTCCTCACGACTGCCGAAACTGGAGACCGGCACGATGTAGGAAAAGGGTTTCTCCGTACGGGTCACCCGCAGGTAGGCCCCATCCGGGCTGGGGTCGATCCGCTGCACCATGTCGGGCGAGCCGATCGGCGTGACCCGGCGGGTACGCACATTGAGCAGACCGAGCTGGGCGGTGATGTGGTATTCGAGCAGCTGCTTCTGGTAGGGGTCCTCGAGCAGGCTGGGGAAGACCCGCAGCTCGTTGTTCCCCTCCTTGGTCAACCGGACCATCGGGCTCTCGGGGACCGCATCCTTCTTCGGCTCGGCTCCACGCCGGGCGGGGATGAAGGCCGCCATGATGTTCTGGCTATCCGCCGTCCAGTCGAAGGAGGAGAGGTAGGTCGGCATGACCGGGTCGCGGCTGATCTGGCGGACGCGGCCGGTCGCACACTCCGCCACGTAGATGTGGGTCGCCGTGTCGGAGTGCCCGAAGAAGGCGAGTTGCGAGCCATCCGGCGAGAACTGGGGGCTGCTGACCCGGATCCTCTGCGGCGGCTGGATCGGGACGCGGGCACCGGTGCGGTAGTCGAACAGGGTGAACCCTGTGCTGCTGCGGAGCGTGAAGGTACGGCTCCGGTTGGCCTCCGGGTCGATCTGGACCCCGCCCAGACGATAGAACTTCTTGGCGAAGGAGGCGATCTTGGTCAGACCGTCCCCTTCCTGGATGAGGAAGTACCGCCCGTCCGGACTCAGGTTGCTTAGCGTGACGTTCTCCCAACGGGGCGCCAGCACGATGCGGGCGATCTCCTCGGGCGGCCGCTGGTACTTCTCGCTCGTAAGCACATCGTCCTGGGCCAGGACCGGGCCGGCGAAAAGGACCATGACCGCCAGGCCCGACAGCAGGTGCCGGACCGGACGGTTGAGGCGTGACAGGGCCATGGATCGATCTCCTTGTGGTTTCCGCTTCCAGCGGGGCCCGCCGGCCGGACCGGGCCGGTCCGTTCGGGGCCGTGCGCTTCGTTTAAGTGTCCCGAGTCAGAATTTCACGTCATTTCGTTGTGCCGACAGAGCGGCAGATGCCAGGCGCGGCGACGAAGGCGATGCGGCAGCATCGGGGAGGAGCCGCAACGCCGCAGATGCTGTGCTGTCGGCGCAACCCTTTGGGCGGATGTGGCTTGCGGGTGATCTCGGCGTTGCTCGTCGTCGACGATGCGCAGCGGCATCGCCTCCTCCTCTCGCCTTGACCTCACTCGCAAGTTCCATCCGCGAAATGGCACGAAATTCTGACTCGGGACACTAAAGTTCCCGTGCTGCTGTACAACCGGACCAGGGGGATTCGTCAACCGCCCTCGCTCCGGTGTCGCAGGACCACCAGGGTCATATCGTCCGACTGGGGCTCCCCGCGGGTATAGACGGCGACCGCGGCCAGGATAGCGTCGCGGACCTCGAGCGCCGTCCTCCCGGTGCTCCCGCGGATCATTTCGATCAGTCGTTCGGTCCCGAAGAAGTCCGGCTCCGCTTCCTCCTCCTCATCCTCCTTCTCTCCACCGGTGGTTGGTCCGGCCGGGAGGATCAAGGGACCCATCGCCTCGGTGATGCCGTCGGAGAAGAGGACCAGCAGGTCGCCGGCACCGATCATTACCAGGGCCTCCTCCCACACGGCGCCCGGCAGCATGCCGATCGGGATCCCGCCGACCTCGAGCCGGTCCAGGGTCCCGTCGGAGCGGAGCAGAATGGGCGGCTCCTTGCCGGCGTTCGAGTAGGCGAACGCCCCGGTGAGGCGGTCGAGCACGCCGTAGAAGAAGGTGGCGTACATGGCGGTCCCGGAGGCGCGGACCATCAACTCGTTGATCCGGCCCATGGTCTGGGCGACCGTTCCGGGATGGATGACCTGCCCCTGCAGCGTGGCCTGCAGGTTGGCCATCAGCAGGGCGGCCGGGATGCCCTTGCCGGAGACGTCTCCGACCACCACGCCCAGCCGACCGTCGGCCAGATCGACGAAATCGAAATAGTCCCCCCCGACCTGGCGGCTGGGGAGGCTGCTGGCGGCTACTTCGAACCCGGGGACCACCGGCATCCGATGGGGGAGCAGGCTCTCCTGGATTCGCCGGGCGGTATCGAGTTCCTGTTCCAGCCGCTCGCGGGCCACCGCCTCCTCCCGCCCCTGTTTGACGGCCGCCGCCATCCGGTTGAAGGAGCGGGCCAGTTCACCGAACTCGTCCTGGTTGGGGATGAGGATCCGCGTATCCAGGTCCCCCTCGGCGATGCGCCGGGTCCCCCGGAAGAGCTCGGCCACGGCGCCGGTGATGCCGCCCGTTATCCTCACGCCCAGGAAGAGGGCGGCCAGTTCGACGACCAGGAAGAGCACCGCGATGAAACCGACGACGTAGACGAAGACCCGGTTGACCTGGTCGGTGCCGGAGATGAAGTCGTCCACGAACTGGGCCGCACTGCGATGGGCCAGCAGGACCATGGTCCCGACCTCGAAACGGTCGGTCCGCAGGCGCAGGACGGCCAGCCGGGCCATCCCGAACCAGAGCGGCCGGTCGAACAGGGCGACCGTCGAATCGGGCGCCGCCACCGGACCGGGGGGGCGTGAACGGTCCCCGGCCGGGAACCGCATCGAGTCGGGTCCGCTGGATCGGGACGGGAACCGCATCGAGTCGGAACCACCATACCGGGTCGGGAACCGCATCGAGTCGGAACGACCGTACCGGGTCGAGAACCGCATCGAGTCGAGTGCTCCGGGACGGGAAGGCAGCCGCCCCCGGAGCTGGAAGGGTACCCGTGTCGAGTCGGGGCGGCCTTCCGGAAGAGCCGTCGGGCGACCGGACGGCCGCAGCTGTGATCCACTCTGACCGGTCAGCAGGTACCCGACCCCCTCGAGGCTCAGCTCGGTCTCCACCAGGAGGGCCAGGCGCTGCAGGGCCTCGTCATCGAGCCGCCGCCCTTCCAGGTGCAGCCGGTCCCGGCCCAGACCGGTGATCCGGATCGCCCAGAGTTCCTGCCCGACCATGAAGAGCGCCGAGGTGTCGGCCGGGCTCCAGACGGCCCCCCCGATGGTCTCCCGCCACTCACTGGAATCGCTCAGCGAGAGGACCATGCCGGGGCCGCCCCCCTCCTCCCGCAACCGCTGGAGGCGGGGATCCAGCGCGATGGTGTCGGGTGGTGCCGGGCGGTGCAACATCTCGACCAGGCGGGGGAGCGAGCGGGGCCCCAGACCGGCCGGCGGGACTTCGCCCGCTGCCAGGGTCACGCTGAACGCCTCGCTCCGCTGGAAGGGAAGCCCCCATTCGGTGTCCGTCGGACCACCCAGGGCCGTCCGGATGGTCTCGGCGGCGTTCTTGGTGCGCTCCCCCCCGGCCGTCCCCCAGAGGAAGAGCAGGGCGAGAACGCCGAGGAGCAGCAGCGGCACCCCGGCCAGGAAGAAGCCGGTGACGGCCAGTTTCGGTTTCAGGTGCAGGAAATGGAGCCGCATCCGGAAGAAGAGGTGCAACAGGGTGGCGATCCAGAAGAGCCGGAGCGACCAAATGGTCCAGAGGGCCAGGGCATTCCCCACTCCGCTCAGCCAGCCGGAGGGCTCGAAGCCGGTCCCCCAGGGGAGCAGCATCAGAGCGGCGAAGCCGATCAGGGCGGTGAGCGCGCGGCCGGCGCCGGCCAGTTCCCGGTAGGGACGGTAGGTCCGCAACAGCAGGAAGAAGGAGCTCAGGACGATCCCGAGGATGTAGCCGGCTGAACCGGATCCGGCCAGCAGGATGATGGGTACCCCCAGACCGGTCCAGACGGTCCAGAAACGGGGGAGGCGGCTCCGGAGCAGGAGCAGCCGGACCGTCTCGTACCAGGCCCAGCCGCCGGCCAGGGCCATCCCCCAGACCGCTAAAACACTGCCGTGGCCGAGCAGCCGGTCGAGCAGGAGGGCGATCGTGCCGCCGGCCGCCGCCCACAGCACCCCCTGCAGCACCCGCGGGTGCAGTTCGGGACGTTCCGGGCTCTCACCGGACAGCGCTTCCAGCGCCAGGATCCGACCGCTCTTGTTCATCCGACCTCCCTCTCCGATCTCCTTCTCCCACTCCTTGGACACCGGAGAGGAGTCGGGTTGCGCAGGCTAGGTCTGCAGCACCCCGGGATTGAAGGGCTCGAAGGTCGGCTGGTGGGCGGCGGCCTCCAGGGCGGCCAGCACCCACGCCCGGGTCTCCTTCGGGTCGATGATGGCGTCGACCCAGAGCCGGGCCGCGGCATAGCGGGCGTCGGTCTGCTGGTCGTAATCCGCCTGGATCGAGTCGAGGATCTGCTTCTTGTCCTCCGCGGAGAGCTTCTTCCCCTCCCGCTCCAGCGATTTCACCCGGATATCGGCCAGCGTGTTGGCCGCCTGCGCCCCGCCCATGACGGCGTACTTCGCGCTGGGCCAGGCGAAGATGAAGCGCGGATCGTAGGCCTTGCCGGCCAGGGCGTAGTTCCCGGCACCGAAGGAACCCCCCACGATGACAGTGATCTTGGGCACCACCGAGTTGGAGACGACGTTCACCATCTTGGCCCCGGCCTTGATGATCCCCTCGTATTCAGCCTCGCGGCCGACCATGAAGCCGGAGACGTCGTGGAGGAAGAGGAGCGGGACCAGGTTCTGGTTACAGTCCATGATGAAGCGGGCGGCCTTCTCGGCCGACTCGGGGTAGATCACCCCCCCCACCTCGCGGGTGCCGCGGGCCGGGGACTGCTGAACACGCTGGTTGGCCACGATACCGATCGACCAGCCGCCGATGCGGGCATAACCGCAGAGCAAGGTCTTTCCGACGTCTTTCCGGTACTCGACGAACTCGGAGTCGTCCACGATCCGGGCGATGACCTCTCTCATGTCATACTGCTGGGTCGGATCGTCCCGGACGATCCCGTAAAGATCGTCGGGGTCGTAGCGAGGTTCGACCGGTTCGCGGCGCGCGAAAGGGGCGCCCGGCTTGCGGGCGGTCTGGGCCAGCAGCCGGCGCATCCGGATCAGGCAGGCTTCATCATCCTTCTCCCGGAAGTCGATCGTATTGCTGATCGCCGCATGCACCCAGGCCCCGCCCAGCTCCTCGTGGCTGGCCTCCTGCCCGATGGCCGCCTTCACCAGGGCCGGTCCCCCGATGTAGAGTCCGGAACCCTCGGTCATCAGGATCTTGTCCGTCATCACGGGAAGGTAGGCCCCCCCCGCCACGCAGTAACCCATGATGGCGGTCATCTGGGGGATGCCGCGGGCGGTCATCCGGGCGTTCAGGTAGAAGATGCGCCCGAAGTCGTCATGGTCGGGGAAGACATCTTCCTGCAGCGGGAGGAAGACACCGGCCGAGTCCACCAGGT
>CAZFHZ010000122.1:0-9229 GCA_964519015.1 uncultured Gemmatimonadota bacterium
CGGTGGAATAGCGGACCCCTTCCTTCAAGAGATCCGGCAGGTCGGGATCGGAGGCGTCCTGCATACTGGAACCGGCCAGGACGGCCCCGGAATCGTCGAGTACCGCCTCACCCTCGGCGAGCTGGAGGGCGGCATCGAGGCATTCCTGGTTCCAGAGCACGCGGCTGTTCAGCCAGAGTGTCGGCTCTCGGCCGGTGGGGTTGACCGGTACATCGGGGCGCTCCACAGTCCACGCATCGGCCAGGGCGGGCCGGCAGGCCAGCGCCTCGATGTAGCCGCTTAGGCGTAGTACGGACTTTTCCCAGAGCGGCAGGATACCGCAGCGCAGCTCGTGGATCGAGCGCAGGGTAGTGAGCGGGAGGAAGTTCCTCCAGCGATCGTCTTCGAAGAGGATGATCCGCATGACTACTCACCAGATAGCAGGCGGCGGGCACCGTACGCAAGCAGGTAGCAGGACCGTACCGCCCGCCCGGGTGCATCAAGAAAAAGGAGCAAGAGATGTACCCTTGCTCCTTTTGACATCGATCGCCGACGGAAGGTCAGTTGACCGATTCCTTCAGAGCCTTCCCCGCCTTGAACTTCGGGAGCTTGCTGGCCGGGATGCTGATGGCCTTGCCGGTACGCGGGTTCCGCCCCATGCGGGCCTTCCGCTTGGTCACATAGAAGGTCCCGAACCCTACGAAGGTGACCTTCTTGCCGCGCTTCAAGGCGCCGGAGACCTCTTTGAGCATCGTGTTCATGACCATCTCGGCCTTGCTCTTCGAGATTCCCCCCGCTTCGGCGGCTTTCGCTACGATCTCCTTCTTGGTCATCCTATTACCTCCTGAGGGTCATTAGGTCGGCTTCGCCTGCATCACGTCCGTCCGCCATGATAGGCGGTTTCCATTGAGCCCGTCAATCTCCTGTCCTTCGCGGACCCGCATCGTTGCTGCGTTCAGAACAGGGTCTGGCGACGTTCGTACTTGATCGCCGGGATCTCCTTGATGCCGATCAGGAACCAGTACCCTCTGCCGGGTCCGGTCGGCACGATTTGCAGTCGCGCCTCCCAGCAGTGGAGGTCCCGGAAGACCGTGAACTGCTGCCTGACCATCTCTCTGCGGGCGAAGTCGTACCTCGCGGACCACGTCACAGTCCACTTCGGCAGATTGAAGGTGATGGAACCGTCCAGACTGTGCTGGTCCAGGTCCACCCCTCTCCTCCACCCGTAGTCGTGCGACAGGGACAGGCTCCACAGTCGCCCGCTGCGCGGCTGGCCGAGATTGCTCCGGATGAGCCGGCTAGACTCGGCCGTAGGCACTCCGAACGGCTGTTCCTCCTGCTCCGGCGGGACCGTCTCGGATCCTCCGACCGCTTCCTGCTGCGGTCCGGCGGTCCCGGTCCCCCGAGCCCTGTCCAAACCGAGCCAGCCTGCCAACGTCGCGCTGTCCAGCCGGATCGAACTCCGATACCCGATGGACTCGAACACCGGGGTCCACCCCAACCGGCTGGAACCCGGCGCGTACATGGAGTGTGCCATGCTGACCTGCAGCGAGACCAGCTGGCCCGGGTTCATAACCAGTGAACTATTGAGGTCCGACAATTTACGCAGGACGCGGCTTCCCGTCGGAGCATAGAAAGTCGAGTCCTGGAGCGAGTTGTAGCTCCCCGTGGTGGTCAACCGGAACAGGTCGGTCTTCACGTCCTGCTCCCCCTGTGTCCGCTTCATCTGGAAGAGCTGGCCGACGCTGAACCCGAGGGAAGCCTGGGGTCCCGGGCTCGATCCGAAGACGCCGGGGACCGTGGGCAGGTCCCGGAAGTCGGGGGAGTAGGTGACGGAGAGGCTTGGTTCGACCACGTGTCGGAAGGAGGCGGCCAGGCCGAAGGGATGGTCGGTGACGCCGTAGAGCTTGGTCGAGCCTCGTAGTGAGGTGTTCCAGAGGGTGCGCCGCTGAAAACCGTCCCGGGCGGAATCCCCGAAATACCACGATTCCCGCAGGTTCATGGTCGGCTGCACGTTCAGCCAGCCGAGAGCCTTCCCCGAGTAGGTCACGGTGGCTCGCTGATCCAATCCCACATTGGTGATGGAGGTGTCGGGGTAGGCCACCGGGTTGGGGGCGCCGCTGGTGACCCGGCTCTGGGAGATCAGCTGGAGTCCGTAGTCGATGTATAGGTTCTCGTACCAACGGGGGAGCGCGGTGGCCTGGCCGGTCGAGGGGGCCAGTCCCAGGCCGCGGAGCCCACCCGCGGAACCGGAGCCGGAAGCCCTGGAACCGGTCGTGGAGACCGCCCCGAACACGGGACGCCGGGGCACCCTGTAACTCAACGAGGGGAGCTGGGAATCCACCGTGTTGTTGTCCAGATATTCGGTGCGGCTCAAAGTGGCGGAGAGGCTGCTCCCGTTCTCGAACCGCTGGGCGATGTTGACGTGACTGCGGAGCACCCGCTCCAGGCGCCGCTGCAGGTCGTCGGAGAGGAGACGGTTGAAACTGGAGGTGGAACTGAAGTTGCCCTGAGCCACCACCCGCAGGGTGGGCGTCACGTCATGGGAGTGGTTGAACCGGGTCTCCCAGCGGGTGACCCCGGTGCGCCGGTTGTAGTTGTAGTTCGCCTCGATGTTCCCCTGCAGCCGGTAGCGCAGCGAATATCGCGTCCGGTCGCGCAGCAGGATACCCTGCGTCTCGGTAATGTCGGTGGAGAGCCTGGAATCGAAGTATTCGCTGGGCGCCCAGTAGTAGCCCAGGTCGTTGAGTGTCACTCCCGTCAGTGAGTTGTTCGAATACTTGGGCATGAGCAGTCCCGACTGCCGCCCGCTCCGGATCGACTTCACGATGAAGGGGAGAGGGGGGAAGACCTGGAGGTTGATCACCGGGATGGTGAAGATCGGGGGGGGGATCGGGATGCCCAGCAGGTTGAAGCGGATCCCCTGCGCGATCACCTTGTCCTCGGGGATGATCTTCATCTTCTCGGCCGAGAAGTAGTAATGGGGATGCTCCAGGTCGCAGGTGGTGAATCGGGCTTCGCGCACGGTCAGGAAGTCGGGCTCCCCCGTCAGGGCGTTGATCCTCTCCCCATGGTAGAAGCCCTGCTCGTAGGTGGTGTCGGCTTCCCAGACCGAACCCTTCTCAGTGACGATGTCCCACATCATCCGCCCGCCCACGACCTGCTGGCTCCCCTGCCGGAAGACGGGTCGGTGGAGAAGGCGGACCTCGCCGCTCTCGGTGGTGTCGGGGAGCGGGAGTGCGGTGAGCTGCTCGAGGTCGCGGTCGTGGATGATGATCCCGGCGGTCAGTTCCATGTTACCCACCCGGACCCAGGCGGGCTGGTCGGGAGTACCCCGGAAGGTGGTGATCTGCCCATCGGTGGTCAGGGTGGCGAACTCGGCCAGCATGCTATCGGAAGGGGACCCCCGGCGTCCGGGCGTCCGGGCGACTGTCCGGGAGGTGTCCGCGGCGGCGGTGACTGGAGGCTCCTGGGGTGTCGGCGGGGCGGCCCCGGCTTTCCCGGTCGGGACCAGGAGCAAGAACGCCAGCAGCGAGGTCGCTGCCCCGGACCGGCTGCTCAGCCGATCTCGGGCCATAAAGCGAGCGCCCCGGCACCGGCCATGCCGGCACGGGGTCCCAGTTCGGCCATGACGATGGGGACCGTCCGGGCAGTGCTGGACATCGTCCGGTCGTCCACGGTCCGGGTGATGCTGTCGAAGAGGGGGGCTCCCGCCTGGGCGATACCTCCCCCGACCACGACGCACTCGGGGTCAAGCAGGTTGATCAGGGTGATGATGGCGATCCCGAGCCAGCGCCCGGTCTCCTCCAGCACCTGGAGGGCCACCCGGTCCCCCTCCCGGGCCGCCTCGGCTACCGTCTCAGGGGTGATCCCGGCGGCCGACCGGAGCGGTCCGCCCTCGCCCGAGGAGGCGAGCAGCTGCCGGGCGCGTTCTTCGATGGCGGCCGCCCCGGTGAAGCGTTCCAGGCAGCCGACGTTGCCGCACGGACAGGCCGGACCGTGCGGGTCGACCGTGATGTGGCCGACCTCCCCGGCGAACCCGGCCGCCCCGGTGTAGAGCCGACCTCCCACCACCAATGCCCCGCCGACCCCGGTCCCCAGGGCCACCATGACAAAATGCCGCCGGTCCCGCCCCGCTCCGAAACAGAGCTCGCCCAGGGCGGCGGCGTTGACGTCGTTGGCCAGTTCGACCGACTCGGGGAAGAACCGGTTGAGCCGCTCCCGCAACGGCAGGTCCTCCAGCCCGGGCAGGTTGGGGGCCTTGTGGATCCGTCCCTCGGTCCGGTCGATGCTGCCGGGTGCGCAGACCCCCACGCCGACCGGTCGGATCCCGTCGCGCCGGGCCTCTTCCCGCAGCCCGTCCGCAGCCAGGCGGATCGCTTCGACCAGCCGGTCGGCATCGTCCACCCGCTCGAGCGGTATCCGGTGGAACGCCGCGATCCGCCCATCGGAGGAGACCAGGCCGCATTTGATGGCGGTCCCTCCGACATCCACTCCGATCGCCCAGCGCTCGTCCCGACGGTTCATGCGATCATCCTTCGGCTGCCCGGACGTCCCCGGTCCCATGCGTGGCCTCGGTCAGGGCACGGCGCAGATGCTCCTGGTCCCGCCGGGGTACCGTCACTTCCACCCGGAAGGTGTCTCCTTCCACCGACTGCCCTCCCCAGACGGCGCCGCAGGCGGTGAGAACGCGGTGAGCCTCCCCCATCCGGGCCAGGGGGACCCGCACCTCCAGCCTCACCCCGGGCACCACTTCGACCCGACCGGCTCCCTTGACGGCGCCGGCGGCCGCATCCCAGTAGGCCCGGGCCAGCCCCCCCCGGCCGAGCCGGGTGCCGCCGAACCATCGTACCACCACCCCCAGCACATCCCACAGGGCTTCCGCCCGGAGGGCTCCGATGATGGGGACTCCGGCGGTACCGGAAGGTTCACCGGCATCCGACCACGCTTCCCCGGGCTCGGGTTCCGAGCGCAGGCGCCAGGCCCAGCAGACGTGGCTGGCGTCGTGGCAGGTGCGACGGATCTCCTCCAGGCGCGCCTCGGCCGCGGCCCGAGAACCGCACGGCTCCACTCGGGCCAGGAAGCGGCTCCCCTTCACCCGCAGCTCCGCTTCCCCGGCGGCGGACGGGGCCCGGAAGGGGGCGTCGGGCTCCCCGCTCATCCGGCCAGGATCTGCCGGTAGTAGGCTTCGTATTCGTCGACGATCTTCGGACGGCTGAACGAGGCCACCGCGTTCTCCCGTCCCGCTTGTCCGAAGGCGGCCCGCCGGTCGGGATCGGTGAGCAGACCGACGGTGCGGGCGGCCATCGCCTCAACATCCCCGACCTCCTCCAGATAACCGTCCACCTCTGGCCGGACCACCTCGACCAGTCCGCCGACCCGGCTGGCCACCACCGGAGTGGCGCAGGAGAGGGCTTCCAGAGCCACCAGCCCGAACGATTCCGAGGAGGAGGGGAGCAGGAGAACGTCCGAGAGCGCGAGGAAACAGGCGGGATTGGTGATCCGGCCGAAGGCGTGCACCCGATCGGCGAAACCGTGGTCACGGGCGTAGCCGAACGCACGCGCCAGTTCGGGGCCCTCCCCCAGCAGGAGCAGGCGGGCGGGCACTCCTTCCAGGACCCGTTCGAAGGTCAGCATCAGGTCGGGGATGCGTTTGACCTCGCGGAAGTTGCTGATGTGGATGAGCAGGTTCTCATCTTCGCCGAAACCCAGGTCTTCGCGGCAGGGACCGCCTGTATGCGGGGTGTAGCGGTCTGTGTCGACGAAGTTGTGGATCCGCCGGATGGGCAGATCGAGCTGGAAGAGGTCGAGCGTCTCCCGCACCAGGTAATCAGAGACGGCCGTGATCCCGTCGGAGACCTCCAGGCTGAAACAGGTGATATCGAAATAGGAGGGATCCTTGCCGACCAGGGTGATGTCGGTGCCGTGGAGCGTGGTGATGATCTTCAGGTCCCGGCGTCCCGTGGCGCGCCGGGCGAGCATCTGTTTGGCCAGCCAGGCACTGGTGGCATGGGGGATGGCGTAATGGACATGGAGCAGGTCGAGTTCGAAGGCCCTCGCCACTTCGGCCTGTTTGACCGCCAGCGCCAGGGCGAAGGGAGTGTATTCGAAGAGGGGGTAATCGAGCGGGTCCACTTCGTGGACGAAGACCCGCTCCCGGTACTCCCCCAGCCGGCTGGGGGTCTGGCTCGAGATGAAATGCACCTCCCAGCCGCGCCGGGCCAGCTCGAGTCCGAGCTCGGTGGCCAGGATGCCGCTTCCGCCGAAGGTGTGATAGCAGGTGATGCCGATCTTGCCCCTGGGCTGGTCCATGATCCTCTTCCCGCGCGTGGGGGTGGTCAGTAGAAGGTCCGGCCCCGGGCGAGTGCGACCGGGTCGGCGACCTCGGGTGGATGGCGCAGCAGGAAGGGCTCTCCGTACTCCGCCCGGATCCGGTCCCCGAACCAGCGGCAGCGGGTCCAGAGGCTCTCCAGGAAAGCGGGGTCGGAGATGAAGGTCTCCTCGTGGGGCGCGCGCGGACGCCCGGGGTCGTGGAACTGGGTGGCATAGGCCAGGATCGCCCGGCGCTTGCGCTCGAAGACAGCGGTGATGTCCACGATCACCGAAGGTTCGAAGGGATAGCGCTCCATGAAGAAATAGATGTCGTTCGGCCGGTGAGGGTCCCCTTCAGCCTCGAACTTGCGCATACCGGCGAAGAAGACGGCATCGGTGATCAGGTGGCTCGCCTCCCGATGGTCGGGGTGACGAGCCATCTCACAAGGGGCGAACAGCACGGTAGGGCGGAAGTTCCGAATAACCTCCACCACCTTCCTTATCGCCGAGCGGTCGCGCCCGTCGAGGGCCGCATCGGGCAGGTCGAGACAGCCACGCCAGGCCAGGCCGAGTATCTCGGCCGCAGCCGCGGCTTCCCTCGCCCGGCTCTCAGCGTCACCTCCGGTACCCGCCTCGCCGGCCGTCAGGTCGAGGGCCCCGACCCGGTAACCCAGATCGACCAGCCGGGCCAGCGTCCCCCCCGCCCCGATCTCCAGATCGTCACGGTGGGCGGCGATCCCCAGCACATCCAGTTCCACGCTCGCGGCCTCTCCTCCCCGGTGCTGCCTCATTCCAGCGTGAACGTACCCCCCACTTCCAGCACCACACCCCGGATGCCCAGGCGCTCGACCCCGGTGGCGAACGCCTTCGGGTCGGTGTCGATGAGTTCCCAGGTGCCGTAATGCATCGGTATGGCCACCTTCGGCTTCAGGTATTCCGCCGCCGTAACGGCGTCCTCCACCCCCATGGTGAAGTTGTCGCCGATGGGCAGGATGGCCAGGTCGATCCGGTTGCGGTCCCCGATCAGTTTCATGTCGAGGAAGAGCCCCGTGTCCCCGGCGAAGAAGATGCACTTCTCCCGGGCCCGGATGAGGAAACCGCACGGGTTCCCGAGGTAGATGGGAACCCCGTCATCCCCCACGAAGGCGGAGCCGTGGTGGGCGATGGTGAGCTGGACGTGCCCGAACGGGAAGGTGTGTCCGCCACCGATGTGCATGGCGTGCGTGTTCAACCCTTTCGACCCGAGCCAGGCGGCCAGCTCATATGGGGCGATGACCATTGCTCCGGTCCGGCGCGCGATTATCTCGGTGTCGCCCAGGTGGTCCCCGTGCCCATGGGTCAGCAGGATAAAGTCGGTTTCGACCTCTTCCGGTTTGATGTCGGCCGTCGGAGATCCGGAGAGGAAGGGATCGAGGATCACCTTCCGGTCGCCGAAATCGATGAGGAAGCAGCCGTGACCGTGCCAGGTAGCCTTGATCATCCCAGTCCTCCTGCGCTTCGCGTTACTCGCCGCGACAGTACGCCTCGTACTCCTCCACGTCGAGCCGGCTGCCCAGGATCAGAGGCACCCGCTGATGCAGCTCGACGGGCTCGATGTCCAGGATCGGTTCGAACCCGGTGGTCGCCTTACCGCCGGCCGCTTCCACGATGAAGCCGAGCGGGATCGCCTCGTAGAGCAGCCGGAGCTTCCCGTGGGGCCGCTTGGAGCTCTTGCTGTCCTCAGGGTAGAGGAAGATGCCGCCGTAGAGCAGGTTGCGGTGAAAGTCAGCCACCAGGCTCCCGATGTAGCGGCTGGAGTAGGGTCGCCCCTCCCCGCTCGCCGGCTCCTTGAGGTGACGGATGTAGCGGCGGGTGTGCTCCTTCCAGAAGACTTCGTTCCCCTCATTGATGCTGTAGATTCCCCCCCGTTCGGGAATGCAGATATCGGGATGGCTGAGCAGGAACTCCCCCAGGCTCGGATCGAGGGTGAACCCGTGCACCCCCCCCACCCCGGTGGTGTACACCAGCATCGTGGAGGAGCCGTAGATGATGTAGCCCGCGCAGGCCAGCCGGCTCCCCGGCTGGAGCGCGTCGGCTTCATCCCCGCAGCTCTTCTCCCGATCCGCACACCGGTGGATGGCGAAGATGGTGCCGATGCTCACGTTGGCGTCGATGTTCGAGGAGCCGTCGAGCGGATCGAGGAGGACCACGTAGTGCCCGCGGGGGCGTTCGTTGTGCACCGGGATGATGTCGGCGTCCTCCTCGGTGGCGATCGCGCAGACATGCCCGCCGCGCTTGAGGATGTTGACCATGGTGTCGCGGGCCAGGACATCCAGTTTGAGGACGTCTTCCTCCTGCACGTTGATGCTGCCGGCCCGTCCGAGGATGTCGGCGAGGCCTGCCTTGTTGACCTCCCGGGAGATGATCTTGCCCGCCAGGGCGATATCGGTCAGCAACGCCGAGAACTCACCGGAGGCCGCGGGGAACTCCCGCTGACGCTCGTAGATATGGCTCTCGATGGTGATGATGCGGTCCAGCATGGAGGCTCTCCTAATACTCGATACCATGGTGTTTCATCCTGGAGTAGAGTCGGCGGCGCGATATGTGGAGCAGGCGTGCGGCCTCAGTCTTGTTCCCTTCGGTCTTGCGGAGGGCCTCGAGGATGTGCCGGCGTTCTATCTCCTCCAGGTCGACCCCGCGGTCGGGGATGGTAACACCGGCGGCGGGTCCGGGACCACCCCCGGTGTCGGGTCCCGGGAGCCGGGAGCCCGGTGAGGGCATGGCCAGATGCTCCGCCTCCACCGGCTGCCCGGGGCCGGCCAGGATCACCGCCCGCTCGATCACGTTCTCCAGTTCGCGGACGTTCCCGGGCCAGGCGTATCCGACCAGCACTTCCCGGGCACCTGTGGTCAACTCGTTCCCTCGCCCGAATCGGGCCAGGAAATGGGCGGCCAGCAGG
>CAZFHZ010000123.1:0-9145 GCA_964519015.1 uncultured Gemmatimonadota bacterium
CCAATGGTCCTCGAACGCTACGGTGGCCTCTGCGAGGAAGGGGGAGACTTCCGCGAGTCGCACCGGGACGTGGAGGGCGTCCCGGGAGTTGACATAGAGACGCAGCTCACCCCCGTCGCGGTCGAGCACCCGCAGGGAGGCGGGCGGTTCCAGGAGGTGCCGCGGCAGCGGGACCACCAGGGCCGCCGCGATCCAGATCAGGCCGCTTCCCGCGATGACGGCCGCCACCGCCGCCAAGTGTCGCCGCAGCTTGATCATGGGCGGAGGACCCGCACTCCGCCGCTGGAGGCGATGCTGCGGATCGAGCCGTCGTACATGCATTCGGCCGAAACCGGTGGCAGTACAAAGACCCCTTCGGTGACCGCCCGCACCGTGTAGAAATACCGCGCCTCCTTGCCGGCCGTCAGTTCGCAGAACAGCAGCAGCCGGTCATCCCGGATATCCAGGTAGTCCGGGGTAAGGGTGGATTGCTGCTCCACCCAGTCGATCGTACCGCGTCCGGACAGGCGCGGATTCTCGATCTCGAGACCGGAAGGCAACATGTCGTCGACCACCACGTTCTCCAGGTTCTGCTGAAGCGCCTTGATCCTGAGTTCCGTGACATATAGGTCCCCGTGCCGCAGGCTGTCGGTCGGGACCGGGTGCCCGCCCAGGTCGAGAAAGCGCCGCCTCACCTGCAGACCTTGGTCCTGCTCGGTGAAGCGCTGACCGGTCGGAGTGCCGCGCACCTCCCAGAAGTACCAGGCCAGGCCCTCCCCTTCGACATGGAGTCGCACCGCGTGGCCCGCAAGAGCGGGATCCTCTATCCGCAGTGGGTCCGGGGAGAGGGGTGCCCGCTCCCGGCCGTCCACGAACATCTGTCCGGTGTAGGTCCCCCGGGCCGCCCGCTGCATGACCTTCCCGAGCGCCAGGAGCGACCAAGCGGTCTCCTGGGTCGACCACCAGTGGTCCACTCCCGCGCGCCCGCAGAGGTAGCGTACCAGATCGGGCACGGCCGCATGGTCGGGAGCGACATCGGCCAATACGGAGAGCACGATAGCGTTATCCCGTACCGCCGAACCGAAGGTATGTCCCGTCTCACGGCCTGCAGGTGCCGGACGTACAGAGGATGGGAGCAACCGGAAGGCGGTGGCCGTGTCCCCGGAGAGGGCGAAGGCGCCGGCCAGGAGCATCCGGCCCTCAAGGCTCAGATCGTCCAGCCGGGAGGTGAGGAGCAGGTTCATGACCCCTCGCTCCGGGCGGCCGGCCAGAGCCAGCACATAGGCCGCGTAGGCCTGGGTGCGGAGCTGCTGCGAAGCACTCCAGATGTAGAAGCCCGCGGGGCGCTGCCAGGGACGGAGTTGACCGGTGAGCATCTCGCGTGCCCAGAGAGCACCGTCCCGGATGGGTTGATCGGGCACCGAGAAGCCGGCCCGGCGCGCTTCGATGAGCAGATGGAGGGCGTAGAGACTCGCCCACTCGTTCACGAATTCCCCCCCGGGCCAGAGGGCGAAGGACCCGGCGTTGGTCTGCATCCCGAGGATGCGTCGGATGCCTTCCTCGACGAAGTACTCGGGTGCACGGGAGGTGAAGAGCGCGGGATCGACCACCCGCGCCAGGTCGCGGAAGTAGAGGAGGGGGAAGACCTGCGAGGTGATCTGCTCCACGCAGCCGTACGGGTAGTGCAGCAGGTCCTGCAGGTCACCGCTGAGTGAGACGGAGGGGAAGGGATCGACCGAGACCACCACCCGTGCCGTGCCCGCCACCCAGTCCGCCGGCAGATCGAAGGTCACGTCCTCCCCGGCATGGACCGATCCGGCACCGGTCACCGATGACGGTGGGGAGGCAGGTCGGAGGGGGACCTCCGTGGTGACGGTCGAGCGGGCTCCGCCCCCTTCGGCCGTCAACCGGAAGATGGCCGTCCCCTGCACGTCCCGGCTGCGCACTCGGAAGATCGCCGAGCCTTCCGCACCTGCGGCCAGCTCCACCCGAGTACGGGTCTCCCCTTCTATCGCCACCGGCCCTTCAACCTCCAGCGCGAGCTGGAAGACGCCGGTCGCACCGGTGCTGTTGTAGACCTGTACCGGCATCCGGAAGGCGTCGCCGGCGGTCAGAAAGCGTGGGAGGGTCGGGGTTAGTACGATCGGGTCGCTGACGGTCACCGTCGCTATGCCCGTTCCGAATTTTCCGCCCGCGGCAGCCACGGCCGCCAGGCGCAACCGTCCGTTGAACTCGGGCAGGTCGAAACGGATTCGAGTGGTGCCGTCGGTGTCGGCATCCACCCACCCGGACCAGAGCGCGACCGGTTTCACCCGCCGGACCGAGCCGGCCGAAAGGTGTTCCATGCGTAGCGCCGAAGCCCGGTCTCCGCCCGGCAACGAGTACACCTCGGAGCGTTCCTGTTCCGGCAGCAGCAGTGCGAACAGATCGTAACTCGTGACCTCCAGTCGACGCCGACCATAGAAGAAATCCATCGGATTGGGGTCCCGGAAGTCGGTGAGCTGGAGGATCCCTTCGTCCACTGCGGCCAGGGTCAGGTGGACCGGGCCGGCCGGACGATTACCTTCTGCGGTTTGGATGCGCAGGGAGACCTCAAGTGGGCTCTTCGGACGTGTCGTAGCCGGAGCGGCCACTGCGATCGTCAGCCGGTTCTGCGTCATGTCGATCGCGAGGGGTGCCGTCCCCCACGCCCGGCGGGGAGCATGCGAATCGCCGGAACTCACCGATCGCACCAGAGAAGCCGTCACATATACGTTGGGCCCCCATTCCTCACGGGTCGTCAAGGTCACTTCGGCGGTATTCTCCTCCATGACGATCCACTCGGCCTGGAGGACACGCTCCCGCTCGACGGTGAGGAGCAGCCGTCCGGGGAAGGGCGCCTTGATGAGCACGCGGGCGCGATCCCCCGCCCGGTAGACGGGGCGATCCAGCTCCAGTCCCACCCGATCGGGCTGATCCATCGACCAGGGCGTGAAGCCCCAGCCGGAGGCGTAGAACTCCGTGGCACAGGAGCCTCCCGAGGCAGGGTCGGTGAGTCGTACAACGAACAGACCCCACTCCCGGGGGGTGAACGAGAAGGATACCGGTTCAGGACCGGAAACGACCTGCACCTCCTCGAAGGGGATCTCGGTGCGCTCCGACTGGTAGCGGTAGACACCCCGGGTGTCCCGGACCAGGCTGGTCTGCCAGTTGATCTTCAGAAGGCGGGCCGTGACCGTCCGGCCGGCCAAGGGCGTGCCGTTCGGATCGAGGACGACGAAATCCAGTTCTTCCGCCTGGCCCACATCAGCGTATCCCTCGGCGGTCCGCCGTATCCCCGGGTAGGTGCTGTAGGGGTGTACATCGATCCCGGCACTGCGGGTCACGGCCCGCCCGCCGGACTCACGGACCGAGGCCGTGAGGATGCCCCGCAGCATGGCGGGTGGGAGCAGGTCCACGGGCAGTCGGACCCGCACCGGGGCCTCTCCCTTTCCGTCGAGCTCCCGGGAGCCGATCTCGATCGACTCCGGGGCGAAGGTCGCCCTCGGATCACCGAACGTGAAGCTGCCGAATCCGGTGGGACGGAAGGGTGCGGCCTCGAGGGTCAGGGTGGCATCCAGGCGGCAGCCGGCGGCCGGAGGGCCGAAGAACATTGTTCCCCGCACCAGGGCGGCCAGTTCTTCCCCTGTCCGCCAGGACGTGCGTTCCGGTATCACCTCGACTCGCATGCGGTCCGGCATGAACTCTTCGACCGAGAAAGAGGCGTTGCCGATGGGCGATTCCCCGGCGGCGAAGAGTTGGGCCTGGTAGCGGCCGGTGGGAGCGCTGGCGGGGATCTCGAGTGCGAACTCCAGCAGACCGCTCTCCAGGGTGCGAGACTGACGCTCCGTGAGGGTACGACCGTCCGGTCGCAGGAGACTCACGCGGACCGGGAAGGAGGGGGGGACGGTTGCTCTCGGGCCGCGGACCATGGCCGCCAGATGCACCGATTCACCGGGTCGATAGACACCCCTTTCGGTGTAGAGGAATGCTTCGTACCCCCGGTCGAGGAAGGGACGACCACCCACTTCGAAGTCGGCAGTGGAGACGCCGCACTGTTCGAAGAGCAGGAAGGAGGTATCCTCTCTCCGCCGGGCGGTGAGCACGTAGGGTTCGAACTCGTCGGCCTGTTCCGCCAGGCCGGTGATGACCGCCTGGCCGTCGGCGTCGGTGCGGGCGGAACCCATCGACTGGTTGGTGTTGCTCCAGAGGGTGACCTCGACCCCGGATTGCGGCTCCAGGGTGGTGGTGTTCAACGCCCAGACGTTGAGCGCATCCGATCCCCGCTTGGCGATCAGACCGATGTCGGTGACGAGCACCGTCTTCTGGATGTACTGCCAGAATCGACCCTGGGCACGGAGGAAGATGTGGAAGAGACCGACCGGATGTTCCTCCAGGAAAGTGGAGAGGTCGAGTGTGACCAGGGTGGGCTGGTTGGAGGGGATCTGGACAGATACATCCCGTTCGAGGATACGTCGCCCCATCTGCCTCATGTTCCAGGAGGTGGGGTTGGCGAGGTAGTAGACCAGGTTGTTGGCGTAGACTTTGAATACTTCCAGATGGAACTCGGACAGGTTCACAACCTCGATAGCGACGTTCTTGAGTCCCTCGCGGGCGAGGTAGGTGCCCGGCGATTCGAATCCGAGACTGGGCTCGAGGTTGCGCAACACGACCGGACCGGAGAATTCGCGGGAGAGACGGGCACCGTCGCGCGCGGTGAGACCCTGAGCGATGGTCACGGTGTAGGTGTTCCCGGCCTGGAAGCCACCGGTCAGTCGGAGGCGTGTTCCTCCTTCCGCGATACGGAATTCGACGGCCGGATCGATCGAGATGTACTCATGGGCCTGCTGCATCTCGACGGGGGATGAGAGTGCCACTACTACGGTGAAGTCACGACCCATCTGTTCGGGGCGGACCGACTCCACCTTCAACTCCTCGTGAGCCCGGTAGGGGATCTTTGTCTGCCAGGGATCCCGGGTCGGTATGAGGCCGCCCAGAGGACGCAGCCCCGGCCGCACCGTGACGACCATCTCTCCGTCCTGCTCACCGAGGTGCACCGGCTCACTCTGTACCTCGAGTGCGATGCCCGGTTCGGTCGTCGTGACACGGAACGGTACCGGGCCCCCCCGTTGCCCGGGAGCGGGCGCGATCTCCAGGTGGCTGGCCAGATCTTCTGGAGACACGCTCTCACTGAACTCGAAGGAAACGTTGAAGACCCCGGATTCCGGGTCATCGGGAGTACGGATCATGAAAGCGGGGCCCCGCACGATACGCAGGGGGGGAGTGCGCAGCCGGAATTCCTTTCGGCCGACCAGCGTGATACCGGGCTGTTCGATGATGCCAGGCAGTACGCGCACGGCATATTCGGTCGCCGGTGCGAGTTCACGGGTCGGCAGGATGCGTAGAGTCGCGACGTCGATCCATTGGAAGCGGGCGGGGAGTTCCGGCTCGATGCGCACAGCGGTGCTGTCCAGGAGCACACTCACACGTTCAGCCGGTACCACCGGACGGGAGAAGGCGAGTGTGATGTTCGTCTGTCGTACCGTCTCTCCCTCCGGCTCCATAGAAGACACCCTGACCGCTTTCTCCCCGCGCGGACCACAGGCCGCGAGCAGCATCGTGCCGAGCAGAAGCGGGAAGAAGGGGGAGGTGGCCGGGGAACGCAGGACCGCGGGCGTGCGGATCATCAGTGAGCTCCTTGTGACCGCGTGGATCCTTCTCTGCCGGGATCGGAACGGCCTGTATGGCACGGTGTTTATTCTATCGCATCGCCCGGTTGAAAGGCATCTCGACGCTGCATGAAGAGAGCGTTGGTTCGGCCCATCGGCTGGAGTATGGTTCCATCGGGAAGGGACGCTTCCCTCGATTTCATCCTCAGCTACCAGATCGGACTGCTGCCATGAGCTATCCTCTCCGAACGGCCGCTGTCGGCCTGATCATGGCGCTCCTTGCGCCCGTCATGCTCACGGCCTGCGGGAGCGGCGGGGAGAAGACCCCGCTGGTGGGAGTGACCCTGCTCAATAAGCAGGACTTCTTCTACCAGGACTTGGAGGCGGGAATGCGGGAGGCGGCCGCGCAGGCCGGGCTGCGCCTGCTGGTCCAGTCGGCCGAGAAGGACCTGGCCGCCCAGACCGCCCAGGTCGAGAACTTCATCGTGCGAGGAGTGGCCGCCGTGGTGGTCTGCCCGGTCGACTCCCGCGGCATCGCCCAGGTGCTGGCCCGGGCCGAGCGGGAAGGGGTGGCGGTCTTCACCGCCGATATCGCCGCCGAGGGGGTCGAGGTGGTCGCCCACGTGGCCTCCGACAACGTGCAGGGGGGGCGGCTGGCCGGAGAGTTCCTGGCCCGGGCGCTGGGGGGCCGGGGGGCGGTGGCCATCGTGGACCACCCGGAGGTAGCCAGCGTGCAGGACCGCACCCATGGTTTCCTGGAAGCGATCGCGGAGAATCCCGGCCTGGTCCTGGCCGCCCGCCAGCCGGCGCTGGGACGGCGCGACCTGGCCCTCGATGTGGCCACGGGCATGCTCCAGGCGCACCCGGAGATACGCGGCATCTTCGCCATCAACGACGAGACCGCCCTGGGCGTGCTCCAGGCCCTGAAGGCCCTCAAGCGGGAAGACGTGGTGGTGGTCGGCTACGATGCGATCCCCGAGGCCAGGGCGGCCATCCTGGAGGGGGGAGCGCTGAAGGCCGACGTGGTCCAGTACCCGCGCGACATCGGCCGACGGGTCATCGAAGCGGTGGCCGCCCACCTGAAAGGGGAGCCGGTGGCCCGCCTGCAACCCGTAGCGGTGGGCATCGTCACCCGCGAGACGCTGCAACAGGAGACGACGGTCCCGCCGGGGAGCGACCGTTAGCGGGATGTCCACCCCGATCCTCTCCGAACCCGGTCTCCGACTCGAGATCCGCGGCCTGCGGCACGCCTTCGGCGGCGTGCAGGCGGTGACCGGGGTCGACCTGGAGATCCACGGCGGGGAGGTGACCGCCCTGCTGGGGGAGAACGGGGCGGGCAAGTCCACCCTGATGAAGGCGGTGGCCGGGGCGCTCCGCCCCGACGCGGGCAGCGTGTGGCTGGACGGCCGGCCGCTGCCGCAGGGGGATCCCGGGGCGGTGCGCGGGCGCGGGGTCAGCCTGATATACCAGGAACTCAACCTGGTCGGGCCGCTCTCGGCGGCCGAGAACATCGCCCTCGGCCGCGAGACCCGCCGCGGTCTCTTCGTCGACTTCGAACACCAGCGCACGGAAGCGTTGGGGCTGCTGGCCGGGCTGGAAGGGGGGATCGATCCCGACCGGCCGGTGGAACGGCTCTCGGTGGCCGAGCAGCAACTGGTGGAGATCGCCAAGGCGCTGGCGGTGGACGCCCGGGTGGTGATCATGGACGAGCCGACCTCGGCCCTCTCCGACCGGGAATCGGAACGGCTCTTCGGGGTGGTGGACCGCCTGGCGGCCGAGGGAAAGGCGATCGTCTACATCACCCACCGGCTCGAGGAGGTCTTCCGCCTGGCCCGGCGGGTGGTGGTCATGCGCGACGGAGCCGTGGTGGCCGACGGCCCCCTGGAGGCGCTCGACCGCAACGCCCTGGTCAAAGCGATGGTCGGCCGCTCCCTCGACCGCCTCTTCCCCGAGCAGGCCCGCACCCCTGGTCGCACCATCCTGGAGGTGGAGGGCCTGGTCCAGCCGCCGCGTGTGCGGCGGGTGGACCTGCAGGTCCGGGCGGGGGAGATCGTGGCCCTGGCCGGTCTGGTGGGGGCGGGGCGGACCGAGGTCGGACGGGCCCTCTTCGGGGTCGAGTCCCGCGACGCCGGCACGATCCGGCTGGAGGGGGTACCGGTGCGGTTCCGCCACCCGCAGGACGCGGTGCGGGCGGGGGTGGGCTGGGTGAGCGAGGACCGCAAGGGGGAGGGGCTGGTCACCTCGCTGAGCGTGCTGGCCAACCTGACCCTTCCCCACCTGCGCGACTACGCCGGATTCGGAGGCCTGATCGACGGGCCACGGGAGCGGGCGGCCGCCGGGCGGCAGGTGGAGAGCCTGGGCGTGAAGACCTCGGGACTCGACCAGACGGTGGCCGAACTCTCGGGGGGGAACCAGCAGAAGGTCGCCCTGGCCCGCTGGCTGCTCAAGGAGTGCCGCCTGCTCATCGTGGACGAACCGACCCGGGGGGTCGACGTGAGCGGGCGCTACGAGATCTACGAACTGCTCGAGGGGCTGGCCCGGCGCGGGGTGGCGGTGCTCATGATCTCTTCCGACCTGCCGGAGGTGCTGGGCATGGCCGACCGCATCGTGGTCATGCACGAGGGACGGGTGACCGGCAAGCTGGCGGCGGCCGGGGCCACCCAGGAACGGCTGCTCCACCTGGCGATGGGACATGTCGATGACGCTGCGTGATCGGTTCCAGGGACTGGGGGGACGGCGCTGGGGGTTGATCGGCGCCTTCCTCATCTTCTGTATCTTCCTCTCGCTGGCCACCCCCGACCATACCTTCCTGACCGGGCGCAACCTGGTCTACGTGCTGCTCCAGATCTCGGTCAACCTGATCCTGGCCTCGGGGATGACCCTGGTCATCCTGACCGCCGGGATCGACCTCTCGGTCGGTTCGGTCCTGGCCCTGGCCGGAGTGGTGGGCGCCGACCTGGTCACCCGGGGGGTGCCGCTGCCGCTGGCGGCGGCCGGTGCGGTCGGGGTGGGGGCGCTGCTGGGGCTGGCCAACGGAGCGGCCATCGTCGGGCTGCGGGTGGCCCCCTTCATCGCCACCCTGGCCACCATGACGGCCGCCCGGGGGCTGGCCTACCTCTACACGGACGGCCAGAGCATCGGCGGGCTCTCGGGCGCCTTCGTCTGGCTGGGCAACGGGCGGATCGGCCCGCTGCCGGTGCCGGTGCTGGTGGCCGCCGTGGTGGTCGGCTGCGTGGCGGTCGTGCTGGGCCGGACCGTGTTTGGCCGCCGGGTCTACGCGGTGGGGGGGAACGAGGAGGCCACCCGGCTGAGCGGGGTGCGGGTCGGACGGGTTAAGCTGCTCGTCTACATGCTCTCGGGGGCCTGTGCGGCCCTGGGAGGTCTGCTCCTGGCCGCCCGGCTGGGCTCGGGGGACCCCAAGGTGGGCACCATGTATGAGTTGGACGCCATCGCCGCGGTGGTGGTCGGGGGGACCAGCC
>CAZFHZ010000124.1:0-9130 GCA_964519015.1 uncultured Gemmatimonadota bacterium
GGATAGCGAAGGTCACGCGCAGCGGGACCGAGCAATCCCACCCTCTCCGCCAGCACTAGATGGTTCGGTTGCGATAGTCAGCTAAGCGAATCGAGTGGTGAGTGGCGCTCGGGATGCCTCCCGGGTGTACCTGATCCCGGTTTCAGGGTAGATTCCAGCCTATGAGCGAACAGCCCTACGAGGTCACCGCCCGCAAGTACCGCCCGCAGACCTTCGAGGCGGTGGTGGGGCAGGAGCACGTCACCCGCATGCTCCAGAACGCCCTGCGCACCAAACAGGTCTCCCACGCCTTCCTCTTCGCCGGCCCCCGTGGGACGGGCAAGACCACGACCGCCCGCCTGCTGGCCAAGGCGCTCAACTGCCGCTCGGCGACCGAGATGACCCCCGAACCGTGTGACGCCTGCGAGAGCTGCCGGGCGATCGCCCAGGGCTCGAGCATGGACGTGCTGGAGATCGACGGGGCGAGCAACCGGGGGATCGACCAGATCCGGGAACTGCGGGAGACGATCGGCTACGCCTCGTTCGAGGGCCGCTTCAAGGTCTACATCATCGACGAAGTCCACATGCTCACCAAGGAGGCCTTCAACGCCCTCCTGAAGACCCTGGAAGAGCCCCCCCGGCACGTGATCTTCGTCTTCGCCACCACCGAGCCGGGAAAGGTACTCCCGACCATCCTGAGCCGGGTCCAACGTTACGACTTCCGGCGTATCGGGGTGGTCCCGATCACCCAGACCCTGGTCACCATCTGCGAGCGGGAGAAGATCCGGGCGGAGCGGGAGGCCCTCCAGCTGATCGCCCGCAAGGCGGACGGCTCACTGCGGGACGCCGAGAGCCTGCTCGACCAGGTGCGCACCTACGCCGGGGATGAGATCACCCTGGAGGACGCCCGGCAGGTCCTGGCGGTGGTGGACACCGAACGGCTCTTCGAACTGACCGGCAGCACGGCGGGCGGCGATGCCGCCGGGACACTGCGCTTCGCCGGCCACCTGGCCGATGCCGGCCAGGACCCGTATGAGTTCCTCCTCTCCTACGGCGAGCACCTGCGGCACCTGATCGCGGCCGCGGTGGGCGGAGCCGAGGCCCTGGAGACGCTGCCGGACACCGAACGGGCACAATACCTGAAGACGGCCGCCACCCTCCCGGTGGCCGATTGGTTGCGGCGTTTCGACCACGTGAGTCGGGCGGCCCAGAACCTCCGCTGGAGTCCCCAGCCGTGGATCGCCCTCGAAGTGACCCTGCTGCAGCTGGCCCACCTCGATCGGGCGGTCGACCTGAAGACGCTGATCGATCGGATCGACGGCGCCTTGGGCGATGACGACGCACCACCCTCCGGCGGCGGTTCCACCGGACGCGGTCCCGGCCGGGGAGGGCGTTCCGAGGGTCCGGGAGGCTCGGGGAGCGGATCCTCCGGGGGACGTTCGGCCCCCTCGAGCGGCGATGGTGGCGGCCGGGGCGGGACCCGGGCCGAACAGCGGCCGGGTCCCTCGGTCGCCCGGCCCCGATCAGCCCGCCCGGCCGAAGGGGGCTATAAGGGCGCCCGGGCGGGCTCCGACATCGCGCGGGAGGTACGGGAGGCGCCGGCGAAGGAGGCCCGGACCGTCACCGGTTCGGCCGACACGCTGCCGCCGGCCGACCTCTACGACGAGGAGATCTCGGATCCGGGAGTCCCCGAGATCGTGGACACCGCCGAACCGACGGCCGAGGGGATCGTGGCCCGCTGGAAGGAGATCCTGGAGGAGGTCCGCCGGCGCAAGGTCAGCCTGGCCGCCTTCCTGGCCGAAGCCGAACCGGTGGCCCTCAAGGACCGGGAGATCGTGCTCGCCTTCCGGGGGGACAACCACACCTTCCACATGAACATGGTGGACCGTCACGCCGACCTCATCAAGGAGGTCACCCGGGACCTGCTCGGGGTGGGCCTGGGGGTGCGCTGCGAGCAGCGGGTCATGCGCCGGGAGGGACACCGGGGGGCGGGAGCGGGGACGGGGGAGGACGACCTGAACAGCCGGCTGCTCGACCGCCTGTGCGAGCAGAACGAGGGACTGGCCCGGATCGTCGAGCTCTTCGATGCCGTCCTGGAGGATGGCCCCGGCGGTCGGTCGGGGAGTGAGCGGAGCGGGTCGTGAACTACCTCCCCGAGTGCGTGGAGACCCTGATCCAGGAGTTGATGCGGCTCCCGGGGATCGGGCGCAAGACCGCCCAGCGCCTGGCCTTCCACCTGCTGAGAGCCCCGGGGGAGGCGCCCCGGCGGCTGGCCGGAGCGCTCGACCGGGTGGTCAGCGACGTGACCTGGTGCCCGCGCTGCTTCAACCTGGCCGAGCGCGGGGAGCTCTGCGGTATCTGCGCCGACCCGCGCCGCAGCGAGGCGGTAATCTGCGTGGTGGAGACCCCCACCGACCTGATCGCCATCGAGCGGGCGGGCGGGTTCCAGGGGCGCTACCATGTGCTGGGAGGGTCGATCGACCCCCTGGAAGGGGTCGGTCCCGAGGATCTGACCATCGACGCCCTGATGGCGCGGCTGGACGAGGGAGGGGTCGAGGAAGTGATCCTGGCCAGTAACGCCACCCTGGACGGCGACACCACCGCCCTCTACCTGGCCCGGTTCATCCGCCCTAAAGGGATCGCCGTGAGCCGGCCGGCGCGCGGTCTGCCGATGGGGGGGGACCTTGAGTTCGCCGACGAACACACCATCTCGCGGGCCATGCAGGGGCGGACCCGCTTCGATTTCTGACCATGTGGATGCTGCCGAACATCCTGACCTCGCTGCGGCTGGTGCTCGTGCCGGTCTTCCTCTGGCTGGCCACCCGGGGGACCACGGCCGCTGCGATCGGCGCGCTGGCCGTCTTCGTCATCGCTGCCATCACCGACAGCCTGGACGGCTACTACGCCCGCAAGCATGCCAGTGTGAGCGACCTGGGTCGCTTCCTCGACCCGCTGGCCGACAAACTGCTCGTGCTGAGCGCCTTCTATTGGGGGGCTACGGGCCTGGGCGCGGGACGGATCTGGTTCAACATCTGGCTGGTCCACCTGATCACCCTGAGGGAGGTGGGCATCACCGCGCTGCGGATGGTTCACCGCCGGCAGGGACGGCAGATCGTGACGGCCTGGGCGGGGAAGTGGAAGACGGTCGCCCAGATGACGGTCCTGATCACGGTGCTGGTCCTGGAGGCCGCCGCCCGGGTGCTGGCCGGTACGGGCCGACCCGTCGACTGGTTGCGCTCGGGGCCGGTCGTCGTGATCGTGGGGGTACTCTTCGGTCTGGCGGTGCTGCTGACCGTGCTCTCCGGGATTCACTACCTGACGGCGGATGCCCGCACCGAACCCCTCACCGGTAGCGGAGGGAGCGGATCATGACGGTCGAGACCCGCTGCGGCAAACTGAGCTTCGCCGGCTGGATGGCCAGCGGCTTCGGTCTCGGGTTCTGCCCGCTGGCGCCGGGGACCGCGGCCACCCTCGGGATCGCCCTGCTCTGGGGCCTGCTCCCCCCCCTCGACGCACAGCTGCACGCCAGCCTGCTGGTGGCCGTGCTGATCATCGGCGTGCCGGTGACCTCCCATGGCGAGCGCCTCTTCGGACACGACGCCAGCTGCATCGTCTGGGACGAGTTCGGCGGCTTCCTGATCACGGTCTGGGGCCTGCCCAACGAATGGCTGGTGATCGCCCTCGCCTTCGCGCTCTTCCGTCTCTTCGACGTGACCAAGATCTTCCCGATCCGCATCTCCCAGCGGCTGCCGCGCGGCTGGGGGGTGATGGTGGACGACGTGCTGGCTGGTATCTATGCCAACGTGGCGCTGCAGCTCTACTTCCGCCTGCTCGCCTGAGCCGGCCGGGACGTTCTCCGGGACGCTCCGCGGGAATCTCCCGGTGACGCCCCCCGGGACCTCCCGCGGGACTACCATCGGGTTCCTCCTCGTGACCCCCTCAAGGCTCCCCCGCGGCGCTCCCCCGGTGACCTCGATCGGAGGGCGGGCATGACGGGCGCACCCGGAACGATCGACCGCTGCTGGATCGTCACCGTCGGCGACGAGTTGATCAACGGCGTGCGGGTGGATACCAACACCGCCTGGCTGGCCGGCCGGCTGGAGACGCTGGGCATCGAGGTGGTGCGGGCGGTCTCGGTGGGGGACCAGGAGGCGGCGATCGGGGAGGTGATCGCCCAGGCCCTGGCCGCCGCCCCGCTGGTGATCGTCAGCGGAGGGTTGGGTCCGACGGCCGACGACCGCACCAAGGGAGCGCTGGCCGCCCTCTTCGGGGTCCCCCTGCAGCGGGTGGGCGAGATCGAGGAGGCGGTGCGGGCCTTCTTCGCGGCCCGGGGACGCAGCATCACTCCGGTCAACCTGGACCAGGCGCTGGTCCCGGCCGGGTTCGGCTGGCACATCAATCCCCGCGGGACGGCCCCCGGCCTGCTCCACCAGGAGCCGGGGAGCCTCCTCTTCGTGCTGCCGGGGGTGCCCGGGGAACTCAAGGCGCTCTATCGGGAATGGCTGGAACCGCTGCTGCGGGAGCGGTCGACCGGCCGGCTCGTGCGGCGGCGCTGGCTCCACACCACCGGCATCGGGGAGAGCGACCTGCACGACCGGGTGGGCGGCCTGGAGGACCTCGCTCCGGCCGTCACCCTGGCCTGGCTCCCCTCTCCGTTCGGCGTCTCCCTCTACCTGACCGGCCGGGGGACTGAGGCGGGGGAGGTGGACCGGGCGCTGGATGAGGCCGAGGCCCGGATCCGGGCCGGGGCCGCGCCCTGGCTGGTGGGTGGAGGGGAGGAACTCGACCTGGCCGGGCGCATCGCCCGCCTCCTGATCGAACGCGGGCAGTGGCTGGCGGTGGCCGAGTCGTGCAGCGGTGGCCTGATCGCCGACCTGCTGACCGACGTGCCGGGGGCCTCCGCCTGGCTTGAGCGGACCTGGGTGGTCTACTCGAACCGGGCCAAGGTGGAGGAGCTGGGGGTGGATCCGGAGCTGATCGAGCGGCACGGGGCGGTCTCCGAACCCGTGGCCCGGGCGATGGCCGAGGGGGCCCGGGAGCGCTCGGGGGCCGACTGGTCGCTGGCCGTGACCGGGATCGCCGGCCCGACCGGGGGGAGTCCCGGCCGGCCGGTCGGACTCGTCTTCGCAGCCTGCTCCGGACCGGCCGGCACGGTGGTCCGCGAGTACCGACAAGGGGACTCCGGACGGCGCTACAACAAGCAGCGGACCGCCACCAACGTCCTCGACCTGCTGCGCCGGAGGCTCGAGGGGGAAGACCCGACCCTGGGGGGCTGGGAGAGCCCGCGATGAGCCTCCGGGCCTTCATCGCCGTCCCGGTGCCGACCGACGTGCGGCGTCACCTGGCCCGGCTCCACGAATCGGTGCCGCACGAGGCGGGGAAGATCACCTGGGTGAAGGCCGATGCGATCCACCTGACCTGCCTCTTCCTGGGCGACATCGAACCGGACCGGGTCACCAAAATCGGGGCTGCGCTGCGGGCGGCGGCCGGCACCTTCCCCGCCTTCGAAACCTGCCTCGGGGAGGTCGGCGCCTTCCCCGGCTGGCGCAAGCCGCGGGTGGTCTGGGTGGGGCTGGAGAAGGGCCGGCCGGAGGCCACCGCGCTCAAGGAGCAGATCGAGGCGGCCCTGGTCCCCCTCGGCTTCCCGGCCGAGGACCGCCCCTTCCACCCCCACATCACCCTGGGCCGGGTCCGCACCGACGGCCGCCCCGGGACGCTCGATCACGCCGCGGCGCGCTGGATCATCCCTTTCGAGCACTGGATGAGCCGCGAGGTCATCCTCTGCCAGAGCGAACTCTCTCCGCAGGGACCGGTCTACACCCCCCTGCTCCACGTCCCCCTGGCATCCGGCTGCGGGTAAAGAGTGTCGGACTCTGGAGGTAATGTAGGCGAAAGAAGAGCGAATATCGTTCCCCGCCGGGCGCGGTTGGAGCCGGAGCTGTGGCCGAGGCCGTAGCTTGAATCGGGGCACGATCCGGAATCCGAGCCGGAGCCTGAACCGGCGCTCGAACGAGGCCCGAACCCGGGGCCGGGAGGCATCGGCGGGGTTGTGCGGTGGTGGGGTCCGGCGGTATCCTCATACACCCGCAGGTTCCGTACCCCCCGTCGACAGAAGACCGAGGCCGTGAGGGAGGAGTAACCGATGGCGGATGCAGGTAAGGAGCGTGAGAAAGCCATCCAGATGGCGGTCACCCAGATCGAGAAGCAGTTCGGGAAGGGCGCCATCATGCGGATGGGCCAGCAGCCCCGGGTGGATGTGATTCCGTCGATCAGTACCGGGAGCCTGACGCTGGACGTCGCGCTGGGGATCGGGGGGGTCCCGCGGGGCCGGGTCGTGGAACTCTTCGGGCCCGAATCCTCGGGCAAGACCACCCTGGCACTGCACATCATCGCCGAGACCCAGAAGGCGGGGGGAGCGTCCGCCTTCATCGATGCCGAGCACGCCCTCGACGTCAACTACGCGGAGCGGTTGGGGGTGAACATCGACGACCTGCTGGTCTCCCAGCCCGACACCGGGGAACAGGCTCTCGATATCGCCGAAACGCTGGTCCGAAGTGGGGCCATCGATATCGTGGTGATCGACTCGGTGGCCGCCCTGGTGCCCCGGGCCGAGATCGAGGGGGAGATGGGGGAAAGCCACGTGGGGCTGCAGGCCCGCCTGATGAGCCAGGCCCTGCGCAAGCTCACCGCGGCGGTCTCCAAGAGCAAGTGCCTGCTCCTGTTCATCAACCAGATCCGGGAGAAGATCGGGGTCATGTTCGGCAATCCCGAGACCACCCCGGGGGGGCGCGCCCTCAAGTTCTACGCCTCGGTCCGCCTCGACATCCGCCGGATCGGCGCGGTCAAGGACGGCAGCGACGTGGTGGGCAACCGCACCCGGGTCAAGGTGGTCAAGAACAAGGTGGCTCCCCCCTTCAAGCAGGCGGAGTTCGACATCATCTACAACCACGGGATCAGTCAGGAAGGGGAGATCATCGACCTGGCCAGTGACCTCTCGATCCTCGAGAAATCGGGGACCTGGTACTCCTTCGACGGGGAGCGGCTGGGGCAGGGGCGGGAGAACGTCCGCCTCTTTTTAACCGAGCACACCGACATCAAGGAGGCCGTCCGGACCCGGATCAAGGAGCAGATGGGCCTGCTCCACATGAAGGCCTCCGACGAGGAGGCTCCTGGAGAGGACGACTGAGCGACGGACCGCTTCCTCGTCACCCGGATCGAAGTCCCGCGGGATCGCCCCGAGGTCCGCATCGTCCATCTGGACGACGGCACCCGGCTGCGGCTGACGGCGGCCGCCCTGGCCGCCGTCGGGCTCACCGAGGGGAACGTCCTGGACGCCGCCGGGCGGGAGCAGCTCGTCCGCCAGGCGGAGGTCCAGGCCTGCCGCGCCCGCGCCCTGCGACTGCTCGCCGTACGCCCCAGGACCGAACAGGAGTTGCGTAACCGGCTGGTGCGGGCCGATTTTGAGCATTCCGCCATCGCCGCGGTGGTCACGGCCCTCCAGGGCGAGGGTGTGGTCGACGACGAGGAGTTCGCCCGGGAGTTCGCCCGGCAGCGCCGGAGCAGCCGGGGCTATGCGCCGGCCCGGATCGAACGGGAGCTGCGCACCCGCGGGGTGGAGCGGGAGAGGGCCCACCGGGCGGCCTGGGGGGCGTACGAACGCCCCGACGGCGATCCGGAGGGGATGCTGCTGGACGAGGCGCGGACCCTGCTCGAGCGCCGGAGCGCGCGCTACCGGGGTCTGGAAACGGCCGTCGTACGCCGCCGGCTGGCCGCCCTGCTGGAGCGGGCCGGCTTCCCGGGCGGGGTCGCCCTGGACGCGGTGGACGCCGAGCTGGAGCGCATGCGGGTGGAAGGGCTGCTGGGCCCCTCCTCCCCGGAACGGACGGGAACCCGATGACCGGCCACGAGATCCGCAGAGCCTTCCTCGACTACTTCCTGGCCAACGGGCACGCCGAGGTCTCTTCGAGCCCGGTGGTGCCCGCCGAGGACCCGACCCTGCTGTTCACCAACGCCGGGATGAACCAGTTCAAGCGGGTCTTCACCGGCGAGGAACATCGTCCCTACCTGCGGGCGGCCTCCTCCCAGAAGTGCATCCGCGTCTCCGGCAAGCACAACGACCTGGAGAACGTGGGGCGCACCCCCCGCCACCACACCTTCTTCGAGATGCTGGGTAACTTCTCCTTCGGGGACTACTTCAAGTCCGAGGCGATCGCCTTCGCCTGGGAGTTCCTGACCGACCGGATGGGGCTGCCGCGTGATCGGCTGTATGCGACCGTCTACGAGGAGGACGACGAGGCGGCCGAGCTCTGGACGAAGGTGGCCGGCCTGGACGCGGGCCGGGTCTACCGGCTGGGTAAAAAGGACAACTACTGGAGCATGGGGGACACCGGCCCGCAGGGCCCGTGCAGCGAGATCCTCTGGGACCTGACGCCGCCGGCCGGCGGGCGGCGGGGGCGGGGCCGGGGCTCGGGGCCGAGCGCGCGGATCGACCCGACCGACGAGGCCCGCTTCCTGGAGATCTGGAACCTGGTCTTCATGCAGTTCGACGCCCGAGCGGGGGGCGAGGTACTCCCCCTCCCCCGGCCGAGCATCGACACCGGGATGGGGCTGGAGCGCCTGGCGGCCGTGCTCCAGGGGACCGAGAGCAACTTCGACACCGACCTGGTCCGCCCGCTGGTGGACCGGGTGGTTGAGCTGAGCGGCCGGGCCTACACCGGGGACGAGGCCGGCACCAGCCACCGGGTGATCGCCGACCACGTCCGGGCCCTGGCCTTCGCCATCGCCGACGGGGTGGTGCCCGCCAACGACGGCCGCGGCTACGTGCTGCGCCGCCTGCTGCGGCGGGCCGCCCGGCACGGCCGCAAACTCGAACTGAATCAGCCCTTCATCCACACTCTGGTGCCCGTCATGGTCGAGGTCTTCGGTGCGGCCTATCCCGAACTGACCCGCTCGGCCGACCGGATCGCCCTGGTCATCCGGACCGAGGAGGAGCGCTTCGGAGAGACCCTGGACGCCGGGATCGCCCGGTTCGAAGAGTTGGCCGAAGGGGTCGAAGCGCGCCGGGAGGACCGGATCGGGGGCCGCGACGCCTTCACCCTCTACGACACCTTCGGGTTCCCCCTCGATTTGACCCAGGTCATGGCCGAGGAGC
>CAZFHZ010000125.1:0-9130 GCA_964519015.1 uncultured Gemmatimonadota bacterium
CACGGTCGGTGTCCTGGATCCCGTGAAGTCGGGGGATGTCATGTCGAGCAGTCAGCGGACCCTGCTGAAAGCCCAGGGCGTCCGCTTCCGAGATCTGCCCGGTTTGTTGCAGGAGGCCCGGACGATCTGTGAACGGCTCCGCCGGATGGCCCCTGACGATCCCCGGTACCTGAGTGCGCTGGGCGCGTTGGCGAACCTGGAGGGGAACTACCCGGGAGCGGCCGAGATCTACTACCGGGTCCAGCGGATGGCCCCCGACTTCCTGCTGCAGAACGACTTCCATAACACGGTCTTCGCCGTCTCCCGGGAGAATCGGATTTTCGTCTCCGCCACCCCCCGTTCCTTCCTCCAGAACCTTGGAGGGCGTTCCTTCCGGCTCATTCGCTGACCGCGGCTCACTTCCGGCGGGTCGTGATTCCCGACCCGCCGGATGCCCCGCTCACGGCCCGGGGGGGGGACCTCCCGGGCCGCCTCGATCCCCGCCGCCCCCGGTGGTGGTCTGGTAACGGCTCAGTTCCCGTTCCTTGACCAGGTAAGAGCGTCCGTTGACCATCCAGTCGGGGGCGGGCACCCCCTTCAGGTAGTGGTCGAAGAAGGCCCGCATCCGGGTCTGGAAGTCGATCTGGTTCCCCTCCCGGCGCAGACCATGGCTCTCACCGGGGTAGGAGAGGAAGATGATCGGCTTACCCAGGAAGCGGCAGGCGTTGTAGAGCTCGATCCCCATCAGGTATTCCACCGTCGGGTCGGCCGCCCCGTGCAGGTAGAGCAGGGGGGTGTCCATGTCCTGAACCTTGAAGATGGGGGACTGGCTCTCGTACAGCTCGTAGTCGTCGTAGGGGCTGACCCCGTAGCGCCCCTGGCCGTGGATGTCGTACTGGTGGTTGTTCTGCCCGCTGCCGCTGAAGAGGATGTTGAACTCGAAGATCAGGTCGATCGGGGCGGCCCCGGCGGTGATGGCCGCGAACTTCTTTGAACGGGTGGCGATGAAGGTCGCTCCGCCGCCGCTGTAGGAGTGTCCGTGCAGACCGATCCGGGCCGGGTCGGCGTAACCCAGTTCGATCACCTTGTCCACCGCCGCCTCCACGCACTCCAGCATGTCACTGTGGGAGGTCCCGCCGCGGAAATGGACGTCGGGCTGCATGACCAGGTAACCGTTGCTCACATACCCGGCGAAGTTGGGGGAGGAGCGATAGCCCGGCGCGGGGTAGCGGTGCAGGTTCTGGGAGTTCTTCTCGTAGAACTGCACCAGCATGGGGAGCCTTTGCCCCTGGCGCCAGGTGTCGGGGATGCCCAGCCAGCCCTGCAGACGCACCCCATCCCGGTTCGTGTAATCGAAGAGGATGCTGCGGCCCCAGACGTACTCGGCCTGCTGGGGATTGGCGTCCGTGATGCGCCGGCGGTCGGTGAAGAGGCCGCTCGAGACCCACAGGTCGGGGTACTCACGCCAGGTCTCGCGGGTGAAGAGGTAGCGTTCGGCCTGCTTCGCCTTGCTGATCCGCCCGTAGTGGCAGTCCTCGTGAAGTAGTTCGCGCAGGCGACCTCCCTGTAGTGTGTAGAAGCCCTCTTTCTTGGTCCACTGCCCGTAGGCGGAGAGCAGCAAGGGCTGCTTGAGGTCGATGAACCGCTCCTCCGGATCGGTCCGCACGTAACGGAGCACCATCTCGTTGGCCTGCCCGGTCCCGCCGGTCAGGTTGGTGGCCGCCTTGCCGTCCAGCGGCTGCAACCAGAGGTCGTAGCGGTGCTCCAGCACGACCGACTTGCCGTCTTTGGTCCAGCCGGCCACCCCGTAGGGGGGGTGTTCACCGATGTAGTCCCATTCCTGGTCGACGAAGGAAACCGGGGCGCCGGCGGTCAGGTTGACCTTCCGGTCGGCCTCCAGGACGTAGTCCCAGACCTGCCCCTCCTGCCAGTAAAGCCAGTGCTTATCATCGGGGGAGAGCCCCAGAACCGTCCCCTGACCCTTCAGGATCAGGGTGCGCGCTCCCGTAGCGACCTCGACCCGGTAGTAGTCGGCCTGCGGCCGCTTCCAGTCACTGATGTAGTCCCGGTCATCGACGCCGATCCCCCAGCGCCCGTCCCGGGTCAGGTTGATCGTGCGCATCCGCTCGTCGGTGAGCGGGACGAACTTTCCAGATTCGAGCAGCCAGACGGCCTGGTGGGTCCGGTTCTTCTCGGCCGTGGCCCGGACCTTCTGTGCCGCCTGGAGCTCCTCATCCTGCCAGTGCCAGATGTCCACGTCGGCCACCAGCTCCCGGTCCATTTTGACCTTCTCGACTTCGCGGGTCTGGGCCTTGATGCCGAAGAAGACGCGGGAGAGGTCGTCGGCCCAGACCAGCCCGCGTTTCTCGCTCACCACCGTGCTGTCGGGGAAACCGGCCGCCTTGGCCGGGTCGAAGTCGTAACGCTTCTCCCTCCGCCCGGCCGGGTCGACCACCGCGATCAGCACGTTCTCCTTCTGCTCGAAGCCCTTCTTGGTATCGCCCCGCAGAACGGCCAATGCCCGTCCCTCCTCCTCCCAGCTCATCCGGGCGTAGACCGCCTTGGCGTTGTCGAGCGCCCGGCGCACGCCGCTGCGCAGGTCCATCAGGTAGAGCCCGTTGCCGTTCTTGTCGGCCGCGTCCACCGTCCAGGCCAGCAGGGTGCCCGGCTTGTTGAAGGCCCATTGCGAGACCCCGCCGATGAGTTCTTCGTAACCTTCCTTCAGGTTGCGCAGGATGAGGTCTCGTCCCTCGAAGTCCTTCTGGTCGGCGGGCTTCGACTTGGCCACCACCAGGTGACTCGCTCCCTTGGAGAAGTCGACCGACTCCGCGTTCTCCCACTCCCGGCGCTCGCCGTTGGTCAGGTCGAGCAACCCGGCCTTCCGGGGGACCGGCTTGCTGCCCTCCCGCAGCTTCTGCGCTTCCTCGAAGGGGGTGGCGAGCAGATAGGCGACCCAGCGGCCGTCGTCGGAGAAGCGGGCACCGCTGGCCAGCGGGACCATGAACTGCCGGTCGTCCGAGAGGCTCTTGACGTAGAGGGTGTCGTCGGCGCGGTGGGACCGGTAGGCGAAGGCCGCCCATCTCCCGTCCTCCGAGAGCGCGGTGGAGGTGATCGAACGCCAGCGGGCGTACTCGGCGATCGAGAGCGGCCTGGGAGCCTCCTGGGCCTGAACGCCGGCCTGGGCGATCGGCAGCAGGAGGGCCAGCAGGACCAGGTGGCGGACGATTCGGGTGCGAATGGGGCCTCGCATGCTCTTCCCCTCGTTCAGGCGTCCGCGGCGGGGCGGACGCAGGTCAGTAGCTGGTGTGTTCGGTACGGGCGATGATCTCGTCCTGGAGGGCACGGGTCAGGTCACAGAAGTAATCGCTGTAACCCGCCACCCTGACGATGAGGTCACGGTGCAACTCCGGATCCTGCTGAGCGGCCCGCAGGGTGGCCGCGTCGACCACGTTGAACTGAATATGGTGGCCGTCCATCAGGAAGTAGGAACGGACCAGGTCGGCGAAGTTCTCGAGTCCTTCCTCCCCCTCCATCAGGGCGGGGGAGAGTTTCTGGTTCAGCAGGGTGCCCCCGGTGCGGGCGTGGTCCATCTTGGCCACCGACCGGAGCACGGCGGTGGGACCCTTGCGGTCGGCGCCCTGGACCGGGGAAACCCCTTCGGAGACCGGCTGCCACGCGTGTCGGCCGTCGGCCGAAGCGCCCAGGACTGCCCCGAAGTAGATGTGACAGGTGGTCGGGAGCAGGTTGACGTGGTAGCACCCCCCCTTGGTGTTGGGGCGGCCGTCCACGGCCTCGAAGTAGGCTTCGAATAGTTCCTGCATGACCCCGTCGGCGTAGTCGTCGTCGTTGCCGAAGCGCGGGGTGTGGTCGGTCAACAGCCGGCGGATCGGCTCGTCCTCCTTGAAGTCGCCGGCCAGGGCCGCCAGCAGTTCGGCCATCGTGAGATCGCCCCGGTCGAAGACGTGCCAGCGGATGGCGGTCACCGCGTCGGTGATTGTGCCCAGGCCGACCCCCTGGATGTAGGAGGTGTTGTAGCGGGCCCCGCCGTCGTGGTAGTCCCGTCCCTTCTCGATGCAATCGTCGATCAGCAGGGAGAGGAAGGGGGTGGGGATCCGGGCGGCCCACAACCGCTCGATCACGTTGTTCCCCCGGACCTTGATGTCGAGGAAGTGCCGGAGCTGCCGGCGGAAGGCAGCCATGAGCTCCTCGAAGGAAGTCCACCTCCGGGGATCCCCGGTCTCGAGGCCGATCCTCGATCCCGTGCGCGGGTCGAGGCCGTCGTTAAGGGTGATCTCGAGCACCTTCGGCAGGTTGAAGTAGCCGGTCAGGTTGTAGTTCTCCTTGCCGAACGCTCCCACCTCGACGCACCCGCTCGAGCCCCCCTCGCGGGCGTCCCGCATGCTCTTGCCCTGGCGCACCAGTTCCTGCACGATCAGGTCGGAGTTGAAGAGGGAGGGCTGCCCGTAGCCGGTCCGGATAATCCGGCCCGCCCGCTTAAGGAAGGCATCGGGGTTCTTCTTGCTGAGCTGGAGGGAGGAGGAGGGTTGCAGCAGCCGCATCTCCTCGATGACATCCAGGATCAGCCCGGTCACTTCACTGACGGCGTCGGAACCGTCGGGGAGCACCCCGCCGAGGTTGATCTGGGCAAAGTCGGTGTAGGTGGCGCTCTCCTCGGCGGTCACTCCGACCTTCGGCGGAGCGGGCTGGTTGTTGAACTTGATCCAGAAGCACTGCAGCAGTTCGCGCGCCCCTTCGGGAGTCAGGCTCCCCCCCTCGATCCCCCGGCGATAGAAGGGGAGCAGGTGATGGTCGAGGTGCCCCGGATTGAAGGCGTCCCAGGTGTTCAGTTCGGTGACCACCCCGACATGCACGAACCAGTAGTACTGCAGGGCTTCGTGGAAGTCGCGCGGGGGGTGGGCCGGCACCCGCTCACAGATGTGGGCGATGTGCTCGAGTTCCGCCTTACGGGCCGCATTGTGCTGGGCGGCGGCTTGCTCTCGGGCCAGGGCCGCGTAGCGGGCGGCGTAGTCGATGAGGGCCTGCGCGGCGATCGCCATCGCTTCGAGCTGTTCGGAGCGGGCCAGGGCCCGGTCGTCCTCCAGCCAGTCGAGGCGGTCGATGCGGTCGCGGATGCGGGCCAGGAAATCGAGGTAGCCGTGCCGGTAGATCTTTCCATCCAGCACGGTGTGCCCGGGAGCGCGCTGTTCCATGAACTCGGTGAAGATGCCGGCCTGGTAGGAGGCGAGCCACTCCGGCCTCATCCGCTCGAAGATGACATCGCGCAGCGAACGCCCCCGCCAGAAGGGGATGATCTCCTCCTCGAAGAACCGGCGGGTGGCCTCATCGACCTTGAACGGGATCTTCTCCCGTCCGTCCAGGATCTCCAGATCCTCCAGGCTGTGGCAGCAGACCTCGGGATAGGTGGAGGTCGCCTTCGGAGCGGGACCCCGTTCCCCGACGATGAGTTCGCCGTCGAGGATGAAGATCTCCTTGTGCATCAGCAGATGGCGGAACGCGCGGGCCCGGGTCACCGGGGCCGGGTACGTCCCCGGGTCCTGACGGTAGAACTCGGTCATCAACCGGGCCCGTTCCCCGGAGAGGGTGGCCACCGCGTCCAGACTCTGCTGCCGCAGGCGGGCGACGCGTTCACTCAGACTCATGGTCCTCCCCTGTGCGCCGGCCGCGCACCGTCACCTCGAGATCGAACGACCGCAGGATCGACGCGGCCCGGTCCACCTCCTCGGGGGAGGGGGGGGACAGGCCGGGCCGGGCGTATTCCCGGTGCAGTCGAGCATACTTGTCCTCGCCCAACCGGTGGTAGGGGAGGATGTCCACAGGATAGCGGGTCGGCAGCCCGGCCACGAGCGCCCCAAGCGCCTCCAGGTCCTCCTCCGAATTGTTGAGGCCGGGCAGGAGGGGGACCCGGACCACCACGGCGGCCCCGCGGGCGGCCACCCGGTGGAGGTTCTCCTGGATCCCCTCCGGGCCGATCCCGGTCAGTTCCCGGTGCCGGACGGGATCCACCAGCTTGAGGTCCCAGAGCCAGAGGTCGACCCGGGGGAGCAGTCGTTCGACCACCGCCCACTCGGCGTGACCCGAGGTGTCCACGGTGGTATGGATACCCCGGTCGCGACAGGCCTCCAGCATCGCCTCGAGGAAGTCGGGCTGGGCCAGCGGCTCCCCGCCGGAGAAGGTGATGCCGCCCCCCGACCGATCGAAGAAGACTCCGTCGCGGGCGGCCTCCGCGATGACCTCCCCGGCCTCCACGAGTCGGCCGACCCGTTCCACCGCGCCGGCCAGGAAGGCTGCGGCGCACCCGGGATGGAGTCGGGCGCGGACCCAGGCGAAGTCGGGCGGCTCCGGACCGCGCAGCAGGAGCGGTTCGACCTCCGTCCGACACTCCGGGCAAAGCTCGCCCAGTCCCGGTCGGTACATCAGTTCCGGCCCGCTCGACTGGCTCTCCGGGTTGTGGCAGAGGCGGCAGCGCAGGGGGCAGCCCTTGAGGAAGACGGTCACCCGGATCCCGGGGCCGTCGTGGACGGCGTAGCGCTTGAGATCGAAGATGGTACCGGTCGGCATGGCGGTCTCAGGTCCGAGTTGGATCGGTGACGGGGAGCGGCCGGGCCGGTGGTCCAGGACGGGTAAAGAGCACCTGTCCCCGTGCGGCCTCGGCCGGGAAGGCCCGCCGGTAGGCGTTCTGCCAGCGGACCCCGAAGTCGCCCGCCGCCTCGGACGGGATCAGGGCCCAGACGCTGCCACCGAAGCCGGCGCCGAAGCAGGAGGCGGCGGGTGCACCCAGCTCCCGGGCACTCCGTTGCAACAGGTCGGTCTGGGGGATCGCGTTCTCCAGTCCCGGGGCCGCGGCCTGGTGCGAAGCGTCGCAGATGCTCCCCAGTTCGTCCAGCTCGCCCCGCTCGAGCGAGGCGACCGCGGCCGGCAGCCAAACCCGATCCTCATGGTAGAACTGGTCGAACCGGGCCGCCAGGCATAGACCGCTCAGCGCGGGGTCGTCCCGCTCCCGCCGCGCGAGCGTCGCCAGCACGTCACCGGGGCCTGGCCCGCACTCGCCGTCGGCCAGTTCGCCCAGGCTGGTGTAGGCGGTCCCCTGTATCGTATTGAAGGCCTTCACGGCCGTCCGCGCGCGCAGAGCGGCCCGGTTGTACGCTTCCCGGCTGGCCCCGGTCTTGGCCGCCGGCACGCCGCTGTCGAAGACCGCCAGGAGGTAGTCGTCCGGCCATTCGATACGGTGCAGGAGTTGCAGGGGATCGTACCGGAAGAGGCCGATCCGACCCTCCTCGGAGCAGAGCATGGCGGCGTGGTCCTCGCTCCCGCCGAAGGTGCCCACCCCGCCCGATCCCGTCAGGGACCCGAAGGTGCTGCCGTTCTCGATGCAGCCCAGATAAGCGGCCCGCTGCTCGCAGCCGGGCAGGTTCGCCCGCCAGGCGGAGGTCTCTTCCAGGGCCCAGAGGCGGGCGAAGGTCAGGAAGGTCGCCGTCATGAAGGCGCTGCTCGAACTCATACCGGCGGCCACCGGGATGTTGCTCAGGAAGGCCACCTCGGCGCCCGGATGGGCGCGCTCCTCGCCGAAGTTGCGCCGGATGCGTTCCAGGGTGACGACCGGGTAGTGGAGCCAGTGCCCGGGGGGGCGATCGGGCGGCTCGGTGAGCGTGAAGGCCTCGGCCTGAGCGGGCCGGTCGGCCGGGATCATCCGGATCTGCCGGTCGAGGCGCGGCCGGGCGACCATCCGGAAACCGCGCTCGAGGGCCAGCACCAGGCTGCTCCCGCCGGCGTAATCGGTGTGCTTGCCCAGCAGTTCCACCCGGCCCGGCACGTACCAGGCGGTAACCGGCGAGGGCTCCTCGGAGGGACCGAGCGCCTCGAGACAGCGGACCAGCAGCCCGTCCGTCATACCCCGGCCTCCGGGAGAGCGACCGTGAGATCGGCCAGGGCCCGGGCGACCGGCGCGATATCGGTAGCGCGGGTCAGGTCCCAGACCGGTCCTCGCACCGGGAAGGTGTGGATACGCAGGCTCCCTTCCCGCACCCCCCGGCGCACCGCGACCGGCAGCTCCACCTCCCCCCGGACCGGATGGGGGGGGATCGCACGGCAGGCCTCGAAGATGGCGGGGGTGAAGGTCCAGATGTTCATGGAGACGGCCGACCCTTCGGGCATCTCGCCGGGGTCCGGTTTCTCCACGATGTCCTCGAGGGCACCGTCTGTTCCGATGCGCAGCAGGGCCATCTCGGCCAGCCGCTCACGCGGGACGTTCCCCTCCAGCAGGCCCTCGGGATCGAAGGCGGGCAGGGCGGGAGGTACTTCGGTCCTCAGCCGCTCCAGGACGGCCCGGGGGTAGAGGTTGTCGGCGTTGACCACCAGGAAGGGGTCGTCGCCGGTGAAGTCGCGGGCGGCCAGAAGAGCGTCGGCCGTGCCGCGGGGCCGGGCCTGGACGGCGAAGCGGAGGGGAGGGCCGCCGGGCAGGGCGGCCATCCGTTCGTAGCGCCGCCGGAGGTCGTCCGCCCCGGGAGCGACCACCAGGCAGACGGGGGCGTACCCGACCTCCAGCAGGGAGTGGAGCACGTAGTCGAGGAAGGGACGGCCATGCAGCGGGATCATGGTCTTCCGGCCGGTCTGGACCGCCTCGGCGGTAGCCCCGTCGAGCGGGACCCCGGAGGCGCTGCGCTGCATCCGGCTCCCCCGGCCGGCGGCCAGCACGACCGCCTTCTCCACCATGGGAGCCGCCATCAGGTGGAGAAGCCCACCCGGGGGAGCAGCCGGAAGAGGCTGCGCACCACCAGGGCGAAGAGGATCAGCGCGACCACCCCGGTGGCCACCCGGCCATAAAGCAGGAATCCGATCCCGAAGAGCGCCGCGTAGACCGCGGTCACACCCAGGAACCAGCAGAGGAAGGCGGCCGTCACGCTCTCCTCGCCCCGGCTCCCCTCCACAGCGCTCGTATCCACGACCTTGCGCCAGCCGGGCCCGAGTGGCCGGATCTTATCGTAGAACCGCTGCAGGGTGACCCGATCGGCCGGTCGGGTCAGCAACGTCACGGTCACCCAGCCGGCCGTGGTCACCACCACTCCCACCACGAGCTGGAGGGAGGGATGGAGCTCCGGCAGTCCGAGCGGGCGGTGGAGGAACTGGAACCAGA
>CAZFHZ010000126.1:0-3856 GCA_964519015.1 uncultured Gemmatimonadota bacterium
AGTCCCGGTTGACCAGCTCGGTGCCGTAGACCACCTGCCCGGCCTCATCCAGGATCTTGGGGGCCATGGCCGGGGTCACCGTCAGCCCCGAGGCGTCCACGATCAGTCCGGTGACCACCCCGCCCCCGGGCCGGGCCGGAGTCCCGCCCCCTCCCGGCCGGGCCGCCCTGGAGCCGGTGTCCCCGGGCAGCAGGGCATCTATCAGGGCGCCGTTCAGCGACATCTCCACCACGTAACCGACATCCATGCTCTCGTAGTACTTGGTGTCGAGGATCACGAAGTCATGTACGATCCCTTCCACCTTGGAGCGGATGACATCGCTGGTGACCATGGCGTTCTCCACCGTGGTGGTGGAGGTGATGGCGATCCCCTTGAGCGCTTCCAGCAGGTCCCGGGCGGCGGTCAGCCGGGCCGCCCGCACCGCCGAGGTCCGCCAGGATGCCTGGGGGAGGTTGGTGTTGGGCGCTCCCAGGCTGTTGGTGATGATGACCTGCCGGTTCCAGTCGATCCGGAAGGTCCCCGGGTCGGGGTACTCCTGCTGGGCCGTCACCGTGGACGCCAGCAGCAGCACGAGCAGGCCCGCGGTCAGGCTTGACGGACGAACTGTCCGCATACCGTCCTCCTCCATCGTTGCGGGGAGGCGCCCCCGGCGCCCCCCCTATTTGGTCTTCATCACCCAGACCCCGTCCCAGTCCGGTCCGGGCGGATGTTCCCTGAGCAGCCGGCAGCGTTCCGCGAAGACGGTCGCCGCCGGATCATTCTCCAATCCCTGGAAAGCCGCTTCGGCCCGGTCCCACTCCTGCGTCCGGTAGGCGCTCAGCCCCTCGGTGAAGGCGGCCAGGCGTGTCCGCAACTCGGGGGTGTCCTCGGCCGAGCCGGCCTCGGCCAGCACTTCGTATACGCTGACCGGCTTGGCCTTCCCCTTCACCCGCACCCTGTCGATCTCCCGGGCCAGGAAGCTCTCGCCGTCGAGCGCCGCCAGGGTGGCCTCGGTGACCAGCAGGCCCACCCCGTACTGGCGGGTGAGGGCCTCGACCCGGGAAGCCAGGTTCACGTTGTCCCCCAGCACCGTGTAATCGAAGCGGATGTCGCTGCCCATGTTCCCCACCACCATCGGCCCGGTGTTCAAGCCCAGCTTCATGTCGAAGGTCTCGGGGAGGAACCCCCCGTATTGCTGTCGCACCCCTTCGATCTGCCGGCGCATGCCGAGCGCGGCCCGCACCCCCCGGGCCGCATGGTCGGGGAGCGGCAGGGGAGCACCGAAGATGGCCATGATGGCGTCGCCGATGTACTTGTCCACCGTGCCGTGGTGCTCGAAGATCACGTTGCTCATGATGGTCAGGAACCGGTTCAGGAACTGGACCAGCTCCTCCGGGGCCAGCTTCTCGCTAAAACTGGTGAAACCCTGGATGTCGGCGAAGAGGATGGTCAGTTCCCTGCGCTCGCCGCCCAGCTTCAGCTTGTCCGGGTCCTGCAGCATCTCGTCCACCACATCGCGCGAGACGTACTGCTGGAAGGCCCCCTTGATGACCCGCTTCTGGCGCTCCTCGGTCATGTAGCGGAAGGTCATGGCGGCCGTGAAGCCCAGCACCAGCCCGACGGCGGGCCGGAAGAGCTCGAGCCAGAGGGCGAACTGACCGTAGACCCAGATGCTCAGCACCACGAAGGCCACCAGCAACGCGACGTTGGCGGCGCTCCCCACCGAGATCCGGAAGCGGAGGGCCAGCCAGGCGGCCAGGACCGCCAGGAGGAAGACCAGCAGCATCGCCTCCGCGTCCCGCATGTGGGCGACCGTCTCCTGCCGGGCCAGGTTGGTCAGCAGGGTGGCATGGATCATCACCCCCGGCAGGGCCGGGCTGGACGAGGTCGCCTTGAGGTCCTCCAGCCCCGGGGCGGTGGGACCGATCAGGCAGACGGTGCCGGCGAAGTAGTCAGGTGGGACACGCTCTTCGAGGACGTCGTAATACGAGATCTGCCGGAAGGGCCCCAGGGCGGTCTCCTCGAAGAGGGACTCCGCCTGGTCGGGGTACCAGCGCAGCAGGTAGCGGCACTCGGAGTCCACCGGGAAAGTGAAAGGACCGGCCGTGATGGCCCGCCCCGGTTCCACCCGGATCTCGGACAGGTTGATCCCCACCAGGTCGAGGAACATCCGGAAGCCGATGGCCGGGAAGAGGACCTCGCCGTAGCGGTAGAGCAGCGGCAGGCGCCGGATGACCCCGTCGGGATCGCTCACCACGTTGACCAGACCCAGGGCCAGGCTGGCCCGCTGGACGATCTCGGAGGGAGCTTCCAGCACCTTGACCGTTTTGAAGTCGGGCAGGCGCTCGGCCCCCGGCACGTCCTTCACATGGAGGAACGAGAGGGGGGCGTTCCGCCCGAGTTCCTCATCGTCCACCGTCGAACGGTATACCAGGCTGGAGAGGTCGATCAGGTCGATGGCGTTGTAGACGATGCCCGCCTCGCCGAACGCCTCGGCCAGCATCCGGTCGGTCTCCGGCCGGCGCTTGTCCTGGGCGAAGATGAGGTCGTTGAAGACCGCCGCCGCCCCCCAGTCGGCCAGCTGCCGGGCCACCCGGGCGTGGTAGTCCCGGGGCCATTCGCTGAACCGCCCCAGTTTATCGGGGTCAATGCTCCGGTTGTCGATGGTGATGACCACGATGCCGCTCTCATCGGGGTCGAGCGGCGGCGTGGTCTCCAGGGCCGAGCGGACCCGGGCGTCGTAGAGATTGTTCTCGATCCCCTGGAAGAAGCCGGGAGCCAGCTGGTAGGTCATGACGGCTACCAGCAGCCCCACTGCGCCCCCCACCGCCAGGGCGCGCAGCAGGGCCCACCGGGTCCAGACCCGTTCCAGCGTCCTCTTCCAGCCCCTCTCCGACAATCGGTCCTCCCCTACCTCAACGGATGAGCGTCATCTTCTTCGAGATCACCTTCCCGGCCGCTTCCAGCCGGTAGAAGTAGATCCCGCTGGCCGCCGCCCGGCCGGTCGCATCCCGCCCGTCCCACTGGAGCGTGTGCGGCCCGGCGTTGTAGAGCCCGTCGGCCAGCACCGCCACCTGCTGACCCCGTACGTTCAGCACCGTCAGCCGCACCCGTGAGGGCTCGGCCAGGGCGAAGCGGATGGTCGTGGTCGGATTGAACGGGTTCGGATAGTTCTGGTCCAGACTGGCCTCGGCCGGCAGGCGGATCGTCCCGGCCGTACGGGCATCCACAAACGAAGTCGAACCCACGACCAGCCGGAAGGCGTGTTCCACAGCCACACCTTCCAGGGGTGGCTGTCCGGCGTTGGTGCCCGGGAAGAAGCGGTAGCTCGATCCTTCCGCCAGGTCGATGCGCAGGTTGGAGCGCACATCCACCAGTGCCGAGGTGATCCCGTCGGGCAGTCCGGTCAGCCCCCGGAAGGTCAGGGTGACCCGGCGACCTCCCTGGACCGACTCGACGCGCAGCGGCCACTCCCAACCCGGCTCCCCCGGTCCCTGGTAGTCGGTGGCGTACCAGCCGCGGTCCTGGGCGCGGCCGGTGCGGTCCACCATCACCCGGGCGCTCCCTTCGATGGGCATCGGCGGATCGGGCAGATCGTCCGGGTCCCATCCTTCGACATGCCCGGTCAGCACGCCCACGTAGTTCTGCACATCGCCGGCCTTGGCCCCTTCCTGGCTGAGCAGGACCTGGAGGCGCCAGCCGCTCCCCCCCTCCTCCTCCACCTGGCCGACCGGCAACTGAGCGGTCACCCCCCGCTCGGCCATGGCCTCGGTCAAGGTCTTCGCTTCGGCGACCAGCTGGCCCCCCGCGGCCAGCGGCGGCACCTTCAGGGTCAGGTTGCTGCTCCCCCGGTTGTAGACCGAGACGCCGTACCAGA
>CAZFHZ010000126.1:3956-9091 GCA_964519015.1 uncultured Gemmatimonadota bacterium
ACCTTCAGGGTCAGGTTGCTGCTCCCCCGGTTGTAGACCGAGACGCCGTACCAGACCGGCAGCTCCCCGATGCTGGGCGGCAGCACCCAGTCGGTGCCGTCGTAGCCGTAGGGCCTGCTCACCTGGGTATCCGTGTATCCGCTCTCGTTCAGGATATCCGACCAGGCCACGTTGAAGAGCCAGGGGGACCCGATATCGTTCCAGCCCGGGGTGAGCGTGATCTCGAACGGCCGGCCGGAGGGGATGGTGTGTCCGCTCCCCGGATCGAGCTGGACGGAATCACGCCGGTGGTAGAGCCAGTACCCCCTGCCCGGCTGGAGACTGGCTGAACTCACCTCCTGGTAGGCCGAGCCGGTCCAGCGGAAGAAGCGCCAGACCTTCTCGTCGTAGGCCGGAAGGTTGGGGAGCAGCGCGCCGATGGCGGCGTTGTCGGGTACGTGCGGCACGCTCACCATCTGCCACCGGTCACGGGGCAGGTTGCCCGAGGCCGGCATGTTGGGGAGACCGATTTCCGCCCCACCGGTCTCATCGCCGGAAAGGCCTCCGCTGGCGTCGGCCCGAGATTCGTTCCCCGCCGGGTCGCGCGACAGTAGGTAGTACTGGAACCCGTTCATGCCCACCACCGAACCGGGGATCTGCCCTTGATAGGCATCCCCGCCGGTGGCCGACAGGTTCACCTGGGTGAAGCCGCCGGAACTGCCCGACTCGCGGTGGAAGAGCCGGACGAACTGCAGCCCGTTGGCATCCGAGGCGTGCGCAGTGACCATGACGGCCTGACCGGTCGAGATCGAGGTCGGCAGCGCATCGACCGACAGCGAGGGCGCGGTCCGGTCGAGCCGGAAGGTGTCCTCCGACCAGGGGGAGAAGTCCAGACCCGCCTCGGCCCGCACCCGCCAGCGGTACTCGCCGTCGCCACGGCCCCCCACGCCCACCCCCATGCTGGTGGAGGAAACAGTGTTCTCGTAGAAGGTGGCTGCAAATCCGGTGTCGGTCCCGATCGTCAGCTGCAGGAAGTACTGCGAGGCTCCGCTGACCGCGTTCCAGCTCAGCGTGGTCACTTCCTGGTTGCTCCAGTCCCCGCCGGTGACGCTGACCAGCACCGGCGCGTCCATGGTGGCGGCCGAGACGGTGAGCGGCCGGGCGGTCCAGGTCGAGAGGTTCCCCACCGCGTCCTCGGCGTAGACCGACCAGTAGTAGTTCCCGTTGGGCAGGTCGGCCGTCGGGGTGTGCGAGAGTTCCGAGGAACTCAGCGGCAAGGCGGGCTGATAGACGATCTCACCCATGCTGGCATTGGTCGAGACCCGCAGCACGTACCAACTCGCACTCCCTTGGATATAATCGGCGGAAGCCGACCAGGTGAAGGTGGGCCGCTGGACATCGACCGTCGCCCCGGAATCCGGGGTGAGCAGGCTCGGCTCATCCGGACCGGTGGCATCGAAGTTGATCCAGCCCTCGGCCCACTGGTTGAAGTCGCTGTTGTAGGCGCCGTCCACCAGCCAGATGTAGAGGTGGTTGGCCCCGTCGCTCACCTGACCGGTGAAATCGAGGTCGAAGTAGGTCTTGCCGGACCCGCCGTCGAAGGTGACCGCTGATGTGCCGGTCAGATCGGTCGCGTCCTGCGGCGGCCGGTCGCCGGTGACGGGGTTCCAGCCGGCCCGGACCAGTTTGTAGACAACGCCTGTGATCCCGCTCACATCGCTCGGATCGGTCCACCGGACGCGGATGGTGCTGGTGTTCATCCAGTCGCTGTTCACCGTCCCCGAACCTCCCATGTCCACGTCGGTGGCGGGACCGGGTGCGGTACCGTCCACCACCACCCTACCGACGGGCAGGAAGGCATAGGCGGCGTCGAAGGGGAAGCGGTCCACGTAGTCGTCGGCGGTCGGGATCCCGTCCCGGTCGAGCACGACGTAGATGGAGTAGGTGCCGGAGGTACCCGGAGCCTGCAGGTCGAGGGTGATGTCCCCGCTCGTCCCGGTGTAGTTCCCCGGTGTGGTGACGACCCGGTAGTCGAGGTCCTGCGCGCCTCCGCCGACACCGATCAGCAGGCTGACGTTGCCGCCGGTGGCCCAGGAGTCCCAGGTCCGCAGCGTCAGAGTGCCGATCACCGATCCACCCGGCTGCACATTGATGCTGTCCCGGCCGGTGCCGGCCAGGTCCAGGTTCTCCAGCGCGAACCCGTAGCCCACCCCCATCGGAGGGTTGTAAACGGTGGTCTGGCCCCCGCCGAGGGCGAGAACGCCATCCTCGGGCTTGCAACTGAAGTAACGGCCCCCCTGCAGGGCCTCGACGAAGATGTTGTAGACCGCCCCGGCCGAGACGGCGAAGGAGTAGGTGCCGTCCGATCCGGTGACTGTGGAGTCGCTCCAGGCGGTGGTTCCGTTTGGTCGCAGCCGGACCTTTGCGCCCGGGATCGGGATGGTGGTGTCGGGTTCGTAGACCGCGCCGGCGATGGTGGCGTCGGCATGGACGGTGAGGGTACCGACCGGGATGTACTCCCAGGCCACGTTCCAGAAGCGGCTGCTGTACCTCACGATGGCGCCGGCTTCGGTGGACGTGCCGGAAGCTCGCTTGATGTAAAGGGTGTAGGTACCGCCGGTGGTCGGGGCGGTGAAGTTGAAGCTGGCCGTGCCGCTGGCGCCCGGATAGACCGGAGTCATGCCCAGGGAATAACCGGAATACCCCGCTGAGCCCAGGCCCAGGACTAGCCATTCGTTCGACAACGGGGTGACCGCATCGTTCCAGGCGACGTAATCCATCGTGACCGCCACCGCGTCGCCGGTGTTGACCTCGGCCGTGTCCCCCCCCAAGCCGTTGATGTCGACCAGGGCCACGCCGAACGTCGGTCCCCGGGTGATGTCCAGATCGTGGACGACCGTCTGGCCCAGGTCCACATGGAAGGAATCGAGCCAGGCCGTCTCGTAGTAGTTGAGCCCGTTGATCTTCTGACCGTGCACTTCGTAGGTCCCCGGGGCCACATCGAACCAGTATTCACCATTGGCATCGGTGTAGGTGGTGTCGATCCAGGCCTGCCCGGTCGGCCGCAGCATCACCCGCATCCCCTCGATCGGGTTCGGGTTCTCGTCATAGGCCGTCCCGGAGATGTGGGCGCTCAACTCGTACGGCAGGATGTCTGTGCTCAGCATCGACTGGGAATTGCCGTACAGGTCGGGGATGTCGGTGGCCTGCAGGGTCACCGAGTTGTCCGGCAGCGACTCGCCGGGAGCGAGTTGCACGGTGTTCCAGGCCTGCACATCGTATTCCAGGATCGAGGTCACCAGGGTACTTCCGGGGTCGTAGCCGCCGGCCACGTAGATCTTCTCATCCTGGACGATGCTGTTCGCCCCCGAACGGGATTCGGGCATGTCCAGGACGGCGAACCAGGTGTCGTTGGCTGGATTGTAGAGTCGGACCTCGGTCGAGTAGCCGGTGAAGACCGTCCCCCCCGCCACCACCAGTCGGCCGTAGACCGCCCCGCCGGCGGCGGCGGTGCGCCCTTCCGGCATCGGGGCCAGGGTCGTCCAGATATCGTTCTGGGGGTCGTACACCTCGAGTTCGGTGCGCAGACTCGAGTTGTCGTAGCCGCCGGCCAGGTAGATGAAGCTCCCGATCACCCCGATCACGGCGCTGTGCCGGGGAACCGAGTAGCCGGTGCGGGCCGTCCAGGTGTCCCGTTTGGGATCGTAGACCTCGACCGCGGACTGGGTCGCGTTGTCGCCGCCCAGGACATAGAAGAGCCCGTCCACCACCGCCCCCCGGCAGCCTCCGCGGGCGACGGCCAGGGTGGCCAGCCCGCCCGACCAGGTGTCGGTATCCGGGTCGTAGACGATGATGGTGTTTAGGCTCCCCGACGGTCCGGCCCCGCCGGCCAGGTACCACTTGCCGTCGATCACGCCGCCGGCCGCCCCTGCCCGCACCTCCGGCAGGGAGGCTCCCGTGCTCCAGGTCTGGGTGTCGGTATCGTAGATCTCCAGCAGATCGAGCCGGTTGCTGACGGCATCCTGACCGCCGGCCACGTAGACCTTCCTGCCGATCACCGCGGTGGTGGCGGCCACCCGAGCGGTGGGAGCGGCCGTCTCATCCACGGATCGCCAGCTGTCGCGCCGTCCGACGCTCTGGACGGTCAGCCCCTCCGGGATGCTGTAGCGGACGGCCTGACGAACGGAGTTGATGTCGACCGGCTCATCGTACCAGAAGCGGATCTTGGTCCGGTCCCCCGGCTCCCCGTGTCCATACAGCAACTGCGGTGGTTGGTTATCCAAATGGAAGGTGGTCTGGTCGGGCGTGCCGGAGCCGGTGTCGTCGCTGGGCGTGATCCGCACCCAGACGGTCTCCCATTCCTGCCCGCTCAGGTCGTCCCCGGAGGCCCAGACCGTCCAGTTGTCGTAGTACAGGGCATCGATGCAGCACAGCCCGCCGGGGTCGGCCACCGTGGCCACCTGCCAGACCAGGCCGTCGGTGGAGTACTCCACCAGCAGGTCGACCGCATCCCCTTCCGGGTCGCTGATGATGAAGTGGATCGGAACATCTCCGCTGCGGGTCCCCTCGGGCTGGCGCACGATGACCGAAGGGGGTGTGACCGTGGTCGGCGTGAAGTCCGTCGCCAGGAAGCTCGAGACGTTGCCGAAGCGGTCGGTGATCCCGATGGCCTGCAGGTTTATGCTGGTCCCCGGCAGGGTCTGGCCTGTCTCCAGGGTCATCTCGAAGTAGGACGAAGGATTGAACTCGGTGACCTCGGTAGTGAGCGTTCCGTCGCGGTAGCCCCCCGCCACGTAGAGGCGCTCATCCAGCGACAGCCCGTCGGCTCCGTTGCGGGTGGCGTCGAGCGTGATGGAAGCCGTCCCCCAGGTGTCGCCCGCCGGCAGGTAGTAGAAGATCTCGGTGCGTGGCTGGTCGGCCGAATCCAGCCCGCCGGCGATGTAGAGACGGTCCTGCACGACTCCCGAGGCCGCCGACTGACGGTGTGAGGCCATGTCGGCGAGGGCCGTCCAGGTATCGGTCTCCGGGTCGTAGACGTGCAGAGATAGGTAGGCGGTGCCGGGGGGGTCTGCCCCGCCGGCCACGTAGAGCTTCCGGTCGATGACTCCGAAGGCGGCTTTCTGTTTGGCCTGGGGATGGTCCGCGATCGGGCTCCA
>CAZFHZ010000127.1:0-9052 GCA_964519015.1 uncultured Gemmatimonadota bacterium
ACGGCAAGCCGGTCAGTCTGAACGCCCTGCGGCCGCTGCTCGTTAGGATCCTGAGCGGCGAGATCCAGATCCTCTCCCTCATCATCCGCTAGGAGGCTCCCGATGAGACGCTATCCGATCGCTTTGCTCGCGGGGGTCCTGCTGGCCGTGGTGTATACGGCCCCGGCCCTCGCCCAGCCCCAGAACAACGTGGCCATCGTCTACAGACTGCTCGACGAGCAGCAGATGGCCATCACTGACATACAGAGCGCCGTACGGGCCGGCACCATCGGTGCCCTGCTCAACCATGGCGACCTGTTGACCACGAACGCCGAGACCCGCGCCGCCGTGCGCTTCACCGACGACGGCTCGATCCTGCGCATGAATCCCAACACCGACCTGCAGATCCGGGCCGAGGGGGAGCGCACAGCCATGCGCAAGACCCTGCAGGTCGACTTCGGGGAACTGTGGGCCCGCATCCAGAAGCAGCCCGAGGGGGCCGGTTACCGGATCGAGACCCCCACCGCGGTGGCCGCGGTCAAGGGAACCGAGTTCTTCGTCCGGGTGGACGAGACCGGCACCACCATCATCACCACCGATGGGGTGATCGAGTTCTTCAACGACGTCGGGACCGTCGAGATTCCGGCCGGATTCACCGGTAGCGCCGGCGCCTCGGCCACGGCGGCTCCGAACATGGCCAGCACCAAACCGGACGAGATCGCTTCCTTCGGCGGGATCGCCGAGGGGGAGGGCCCGGGGGTCGGGACCGGCGTGCCGACCGTAGAGATCGCCATCCCCTACACCGACGCCGCCGGCAACCAGAAGACCATGATCATCCGGGTGCCGCGGGCCACGGCGGCCCGCTACCTGCCACCGGCCCTGGACTGACCCGAGGAGGGATCCCGAGATGCGTGCCCGTACTCCGATAATGGCGCCGGGGCTCTCCCTGACGGGAGTGGTCCTGGCTCTGCTGCTGGCCCTGCCCCCCCGGGCGGTGGCGCAGACCGGTGGCTTCAGCACTCTTGTCCTCTCCCCCGAGCCGGGGGAGGTCATCCCGCAGACCCTGGGGCTGATCGCCCTCTCCTTCATCGACGCCCAGCGGGTCCTCGATCCCGCCTCGGTCCGGATCTTCCTCGACAACGTGGACCGGACCGCCGAGGCGGACATCAACGCCGACGTGCTCATCTGGCGCCCCTCGGTCCCGCTACGCCAGGGAGTACACACGGTCACGGTCACCCTGAAGGACTTGGCCGGCGCCGTGCTGCCTGCTACCAGTTGGAGCTTCATCACCGGCCCTCCCCCGGAAGGGGTCACGCCGGGGCAGATGCCGGCGGCACCGGCCCTGGCGGGGGGGAAGGTGCCCGGCTTCATGCGGTTGCGCGGGGACGTGCGGGTGGAAGCCACCACCCTCAGCCTGAGCGGGGACGGGGCCGCCTACCGCCGTGAACCCCCGGCCACGGCCAAGGCCTGGGTGAACGTGAACGGGCGGCTGGGGGGGTCGTGGCGCTGGGCCGGCTACACCCACCTGAGCAGCCTGGAGTCGCGCACCCTGCAACCGATCGACCGCTTCCGCTTCGACCTGCGGAGCAACTGGCTGACCCTCCAGTTCGGTGATGTCACCCCGAACGTGCAGGAACTCATCCTCTGGGGCCGGCGGGTCCGCGGCTGGGCCTTCGACCTCCGGGCGGGCATCGTCAACCTGATGGTGGTCAGCGGCCAGAGCCGGCGGGCGGTGCAGGGGCAACTGTTCGGTGGCGAGATCCAGCTCGACAACTCTCAAGCTTTCCAGGTCTACCGTCGGGGGGCGTTCGCGCAGGACCTGCTGGCGGTGCGCCCCTACTTCGGCAACGGCGATCCCTGGACCTTCGGGATCACCATGCTGAAGGTGCGGGACGCCGTGGACAGCCTCGACCCGCTGCGCACTTACCGGTTGCTCGATTCCTCCGATCCGCTGAGTGAGGACAACACCTATGCATCCGTCTCGGCCAACTCGCAGCCCAAGGACAACCTGGTGCTGGGGCTGGACATGACCTGGACGACCCTGGGGCGGAAACTGACCCTCTCCTACGAGAACGCCTTCAGCCTGATGGCCAACGACATCACCGGCGGGCCTCTCTCCAAGGCTGAACTCGACTCGGTGATGGAGGCCAACGGTTCCAGCCCGATCAACTTCGACCCGGCCGCCTACGAGAACATCTTCATTCTCAACTCATCGCTCATCCCGCTCAACCTGACCGGCCTGACCAATGTGGCCCAGCAGGCACGGGCCAGCCTGGTGCTGGGAGGGCACACCCTGGGCGTGCGCTGGCGCAGCGTGGGGGGCTCCTACTACACCCTCGGTCAGCCCAGTCTGCAGCGTGACCGGACGGGCCTGCGGATCCAGGATAACTTCCGGCTCTTCAAGAGCGCGCTGGGGGTCACGGTCGGCTGGGAGAAATACGGCGACAACCTCGACGACACCAAGCCGGCCACCACGGGCACCTCGGCGCTGACCCTCGATGTCTTCTGGCAGCCCAACCCGGCCAGCCCCGGCTTCACCGTGGGCTACCGGACCTTCGGCCGCCAGAACGACCTTGCGACCCTGGCCGGGGGGGGGATGGACGAGAACACCGCCACCTACTCGGGCGGGATCAGCGTGCCGGTGACCGTCATCAGCGGGCTGCGTTCCCGGATCAACCTCAACTACATGAACATCGGCCGTGAGGACGCGCTCAACCCGCTGACCGGGACCAACAACATCTACTACCTGGTCTCGCTCCAGAGCCGGTTCGAGGACCGGCCGACCGAGTTCTCGATCCAGTACGGGCTGAACACCACCGAATTGACCGGCTTCACCGATGCCCGGACGACCTTCAACCGGCTCGTCTTCAAGGGGCGGCACGGGCTCACCTCGCGCCTCTTCGGGATCGGCGACCTCGCCTACACCGGGGCGAGCAGCCCGGCCGCCGCGGGTGCGTTCGGGTTCGAGTACACCCGGCTCTCCCTGCTGGCGGGAGCGGAGTATCGCTGGACCCAGACCTGGTGGGCGAGTCTGCAGGCGGGTTTCGGCTCCTATTCGGATAAGCGCCGGAGCGGTCTGGACACGACCCAGATGCAGCTCCGGCTCCAGTTGAACCGGGCCTTCTGAGAAGGCCCGTCGGAACGTGGCCCGACGTTCCGGTAGCCATGACCGCCGCGCCCGCCTGCTCCTGGTGGGCGTGGCGATCCTGGTCCCGCTGATCTGCATCCTCTTCTCCGAGACCCGTATCGGCCGCCGGCTCGAGAAGGCGGTCTATGACCTCTGGTTCAACTACCGGGGGGAGCTGCCACGTCCCGACGAGGTCTCCATCGTGGCCATCGACGTGGAGTCCGAGCAGTCGCTCGGGCGCTATCCCTGGAACCGGCGGCTGCACGCCGCCCTGATCCGCAACCTGGCGCGGGCGGGGGTGAAGGCGGTCGCCTTCGACGCCACCTTCGGCGACGCCTTCCCCGACGACGATCCGGTCCTGATGGCCGCCATCCAGGAGAGCGGTATCACCGTGCTGGGGGCCAAGACCCTCTCGACCCGGCGCCGTGACGCCATCTCGCGCTCCCTCGAGGAACCGGTCGGAGTCCTGAAGAACGCCTATTACGGCATCGTGGACATCAATCCCGATCCGATCGACAACGTGGTCCGCGAGTACCCCATCCAGCATCGCTACCGGCAACGGACCGTTCCCCAGCTCGGATTGCAGGTGCTCAAGCTCTATCTGGGCTTCGCGGAAAGCGACACGCTCACCGAGACGAGGCAGGGCTGGTACCTGGGCGATCGTTTCATCCCCCGGGGGCCCGGGGGAGGCATGCTGATCAGCTACCTCGGGTTCGCCGGATCGATCCCGACCTATTCCTACGCCTCGGTCGTGGACGACGCCTCGACCGACATCGGCGACTGGGACATGGATGCCTTCGAGGACCTGCTGGCCGAGGAGCGGCTCAAGGACCGGATCGTCTTCGTCGGGAGCACGGTCCCCGAGCATCAGGACTTCTGGGCCACCCCCTTCCTGAACGAGGGATCGGGGGGTGGAGCGGTCCTGACCCCCGGGGTCGAGATCCACGCCAACGCCGTGGATGCCATCCTGAACGGCCGTTTCGTCCATGTGGCGCCGCGCTGGATCGACTGGCTGCTGATCCTCGCCGTCGGTGTCGCCACGGCCACCCTGGCCGGCCGTCTGAAGGCGAAGTGGGGCGGGGTGATCGGCCTGGTGCTCATCGGTGTGGTCACCGGCACGTCCCTGTTCAGCTTCGTCGAGTTGAGGAGCTGGATCTGGACGGTCTCCCCCGTCCTCTCGGTGGCCATGGCCTACGCCGGCTCCACCGTGGCCCTCTACCTGATCGAGCTGCACGAGAAGGCCCGCATCCGCGGCATGTTCTCCTCCTACGTCTCGTCCAAGGTCGTCGAGCAGCTCATCCTGAATCCGGGGCTGATGGCGCTGGGGGGGGAGGAGCGGGAGCTGACGATCATGTTCAGCGACGTGGCCAGTTTCACGACCATCTCGGAAGGATTGCGGCCGACCGAGCTGGTCGGCCTGTTGAACGAGTACCTGACCGCCATGACCGATATCGTCATCCGGCACGACGGCATCATCGACAAGTACGAGGGGGACGCCCTCATGGCCGAGTTCGGAGCCCCCATCCCGCTTCCCGACCACGCCCTGCGGGCCTGCCAGGCGGCCCTCGAGATGCAGGAGACTCTGGCCGGTCTGCGTGAGAAGTGGACCGGGGAAGGGAAACCCGCCCTGGAAGCGCGGATCGGGGTCAACACCGGCGTGGTCCTGGTCGGGAACATGGGCAGCCGTTACGTCATGGATTACACGGTCATGGGGGACAACGTGAACCTGGCCTCACGACTGGAGGGGACCAACAAGGTTTACGGGACCGGCATCTGCATCTCCGAGATGACCTTCAACGCGGCCAGCCCGGAGGTTGCCTGCCGGGAACTCGATCTGATCCGGGTCAAGGGGAAGACCCGTCCGGTGCGCATCTACGAGGTGCTGGGGACGATCGAGCAAGGGATCCCGGCCGGCAAGGCCAGCCTGATCGAACGGTTCGAGATGGCCCTGGTGATGTACCGGGAACGTGCGTTCGGAGACGCCCTCGATTACTTCGAGAACATCCTGCAGGTGGATCCGGAGGACGGCCCCAGCCGCATCTACCGGCAACGCTGCCGGGCCTACCTGGAAAATCCGCCTCCCGAGGACTGGGACGGGGTGTTCATCATGACCACCAAGTGAGGAGATCCCCCCGGGTGGTCCCCGACCGGCCCGGGAGGAGTGCATTCGTCAGTATGAGTTCAGTTTCGTGGTCGCCCCACTCCCCTTCTCGGTCAACTCGAGGAAGAAGTTCGAATCACTCAGACCCTCGACCTCCTCCTGCTGGGTCCGGCTGCTGTTGCCGTACCTGACCACTCCTCCCGGCACATCCTCAGTCAGCCACCACTCCACGGTGCCGCCGGTGGAGACGTCACCGAACCGCACATGCCGTGCCGTGAAGGTCCCGCCGGGGACGGTCACGCTCCCCGTTTCCACGGTCGCTCCCTGCAGACTCTCCGGGGTCAGCTCGACCGGACGGCTGAAGACCATGGTGCCATGTTCGACCGGCATCTCACGGATCTCCTCACCGGGGAACTGGCTGCGCAGCCTCAGTACGGTGGTGCGTTCGGCGTCGAAAAGCGCTTCCAGCACCACGGTATCCTCACTGTCGGCATCGTACATCGTGACCCGCCACCACTCCTGGCCGTTCTCGGTCTTCTTCAGGAAGGCCTTCTCGAGCCAGGAGCCGTTCGGCTGGCTGTCCTCAACGAACCGCCACTTCGTGTAGTCGCCGGGTCGGTAGGGGGTCGGCTCGATCCAGTAGCCCCCGGGGGTGAAAGCGTAGGTGAACATGTAGGAGGCGTACATGCTGGCGAACTGCGGCGTGTACGTGCGTACAATGCGCTGCCCGACCGCCCTTCCGGCCGCTTCTCCGACCGTGCGTCCGGCGGTCCGGCCCGCACTCTGGACGGCCTGATCGATGACCGAACTGCAGCCGACCACCACCACCAGCAGCAGGAACACCACCACTACCCACATCTTTCTCATCATAATCTCCTCCACGCGATCCGGGGATTTGAAGCCCGACACCACCCGGCTCGGACGGTCAGGCGGATACCAATTGCAGAGTTCTCAGCATAGGCTCCCGACCCTCTGAGAGCAAGCCGTCCCTTGCCCTATCCCGGGTGCGCCGTCGATGGTGGGCAGCCCCGATTGGGGATGCGGTCGCCCACCGCCGGGCGCATAATCCTTCCACTGAAGTGCACAATAATTCATGCATCAGGCCTCGAGTCCGATTGAATCCGTTAACCTAAGACTTTGCAGGACAATGGATAACCACGGGAATGGGTTGGCACGCGTCTTGCATATGCAGATAAGAATCCGGATCATTTTGGGACGCGAATCCCGTCCAGCACCCGACCCGAAAAGGAAGCCGAATGGACGTCCTGCTGGTCGACCCGGCCCTGCGCCGCGGGGTACCGGAACTCTACGAGAACCTGGGCGTGGCCAGCCTGGCCGCGACGGCCCGGCGGGCGGGTCTGCGGGTCGGGGTGTTGCTCAACCACGTGGAGGGGTGGTCATACCGCCGTCTGGGGCGGGAACTGATGGCGCGCCGGCCGGACGTTGTCGGGGTCAGCTTGCTCTCCTTCAACGCCCGCCGGACGCTCGACCTGCTGCGCCATCTGCGCCGGGGGGGTCTGCCCAGCCGGATCGTGGTCGGTGGTCATTTCCCGACTTTCAACGATGTCCGGCTGCTCGAGGAACGGCCGGAGATCGATGTGGTGGTGCGGGGGGAGGGGGACCTCACCTTCGTCGACCTGCTCGAAGCGTGGAGGGACGGGCGGGACCTGGATCGGGTGGCCGGAATCAGCTATCGCTGGGAGGGAGTGGTCCGGGCCAATCCCCTGCGGCCGCTGCTGCGCGACCTGGACACCCTTCCCTGGCCGAGCCGCGATTACACCGACCGGATCGTGCGGGCGGGGGGGAGCCTGAACCTGGCCCGCTCGCGCGGCTGTTTCGCCAACTGTGCCTTCTGCTCGATCGGGTCCTTTTACCGCCTGCAGCAGGGAACGGCCTGGCGCCAGCGCTCGGTCGACGACGTGCTGGCCGAACTCGACACCCTGGCCCGCCGCTGGCCCGGGGCCGAGGTCAAGTTCTACGACGACCAGTTCATCGGGCCGGGACGCCGCGGGCGCGAGGACGCGCTGGCCTTCGCCGAGACCCTGGCCGGGAGCAGCTTCCGGGTGGCTTTCTCCATCTTCGCCCGGGCCGACACCATCGACCGGGAACTCTTCACGGCCCTGAAGGCCGCCGGGCTCCAGTCGGTCTTCGTGGGGGTGGAATCGGGGAGCCAGCGTGAACTGGACCTGTTCAACAAGCGCACGACGGTCGAGGACAACCTGCACGCTCTGCAGGTCCTCCACGACCTGGACATCCGCTTCCAGATGGGGCTGATCTTCTTCGATCCCTACACTAACCGGGAAGATGTCCAGGCGAATATGGACTTCATCGAGCGGACCCGGCCCTACTGGAGCGCCCGGGGCAACATCCTCTCGGTGGAGAACCGGGCGATCGTCTACAAGGGAACGCCCTTCTGGGACCGTCTGCAGGCCGAGGGGCGACTGAAGGGGGACTACATCGACTGCGACTACACCGTTCCCGATCGGGAAGTCCAAATCCTGATGAGGATCTCCCACCTGTTCCTCAACGTGTTGCTTCCGCTGCTCAGTCTGGTGCGGCGGCTGCCCGACCACCTGCGCCTGGCGCGCCTGCAGCTGGGGGAGCGTCTGCGGCGGCTGGCGCGGATCCGGCCGAAATACTCCCAGGACCCCGTGTAGGGTAAAGTACCGGAAAATCGTTCACCCATTCACCATCCAAGGACCACCACCAAAAAGGAGTCCCACCATGTATCGTTTCGCCAGCCGCATCCTCCGTTTCACCGGCTTTCTGCTCACCCTCGCCCTCAGCATCGGGGGGACCGAGCGGATTATGACCAGCATGAACTGATCGCCGTTCTTCTCGAGTTGTGAGCGGGCCCCTCCCGGGGGACCGGGCGGGGCCCGGCGGTGCTGGTGAAGGAACCGGCGGGCCGGGTATATTCCCTTTGTGCGCCTGCCGATCCTCGACCGGGCTCTGCTCCTCTCGTTCCTGCTCCCCTCCGCCCTGGCGGCGGCTGGGTGCGGGGGGGGAGGGAAATACCTCCGGATCGGGCTTTCGGCGTTTGAGTCCTCACTCGATCCCACCGCCTCTTCGAACCTCGAGACCAAGAAGATCGCCGTCCAGGTTTACGAGGGGCTCCTCCAGCTCGGGCCGGAGGGGGAACTGGAACCCGGCCTGGCCCGGGCCTGGCAGTGGGACCCGACCTCCACCCGTCTGACCCTCCATCTGCGCACCGGGGTGCGCTGCCACGACGGCGGGCTCTTCACCGCCGCCGAGGCCGCCCGCAGCCTGCGGGAGGCCATGGCGGGACGGACCTTCGAGCGGATGGGCCGGCCGGTCGCGCTCGAGACGCCGGACGATTCCACCCTGGTGATCGTGCTCCCCCATCCCTACCATCCACTCTCACGCTTCCTCGCCTCCGGGACGGAAGTCCCCATGCGGGGGAGCGGGCAGTTACCCGGCACCGGGATCCGGGCGGGCACCGGCCCCTTCCGGCCGGTCCGGATCGATCCGGCCGGCCGTTGGATGGAGCTGGAGCGGTTCCCGGCCTACTGGGGGGAGCGGCCGGAGGCGGAGCGGCTGCGCTTCGAGGCCTTCAGCGGGACCGAAGCGGCCCTGGATGCCCTGGAGCGGGGGGAACTCGACCTGCTCCTCTCGGTCTCGGTGGGGGACCTTCCCCGGATCCTGCGCTCGGAGCGCATGGCGCTGGTCAGCGGTCCGGCGGTGGTCTTCGCGATCATCGGCATGAACAACCGGCGGGCTCCCTTCGACCGGGTGGAAGTGAGACGGGCGCTGGCCCGGGCGCTGGACTGGCCGGCCCTGGTCGACCGGCTCTACCCCGGGGGGGCGGCCCGCCCGGCGGCCGG
>CAZFHZ010000128.1:0-8962 GCA_964519015.1 uncultured Gemmatimonadota bacterium
ACTACGGCCGCTGGAACGACGGAACCACCTCCAACCCGGTCCCCTTCTACCTGAGCACGGCCGGCTATGGCGCCTTCCGCAACACCTTCACGCCGGGCCGCTACGACTTCCTGGAGCCGCTCCGGTTCTCGCACGACGAAGCCCGGTTCGACTGCTGGTACTTCTTCGGACCCGACCCCAAGAGGATCCTGGAGGGGTACACCCTGGTCACCGGCCGTCCCTTTCTGCCGCCCCGCTCGATCGGCTGCCCGTGTTCGTGCGGGCCGGGGCGATCATCCCGATGTACCCGGAGATGCTCCACGACCGGGAGAAGCCCAAGGACCCGGTGACCCTCGACCTTTATCCCTTCGGCAGTTCGCGTTTCTCGCTCTACGAGGATGACGGACTCACCCGGGGATACCGGGAGGGAGCCTACGCCCGGACCCTCATCGAGATGGAGGCTCCCCTGATGCTCGCTCCGCCCGGAGGGGCGGTCACCGTCCGGGTCGGTCCGGCCGAGGGCAGCTACGACGGTCAGCCCGCGAGCCGGTCGTGGGTGGTGGACCTCCACCTGCCGGCGGGAGGGGATATTGGGATAGTGGGGGGACCCTGGTGGATCCCAAGATAAAGGACAGGACACCGATGCATCGCTTCAAGATCAGCTCGAAGATCGATCAGCTCCTGGAATACCTGGAGCATGCGCTCGAGGCGGCCCGACATGACGCCCATGAGCACTCCATCGACGCCAGTCGCATCCTCCAGCATCTCCATGCGGCCCGGGAGGATATGCTCGAGGCGGTCAAGGAGCTGGAGAAGACCATCCTCACGATCGATGGAAGAACAGCCCAGCCATCCCCGCCGGAGAACGACCAGGCGTAAATAACTCTCCGTTCCAGAGCGTCGTATCACCGGGAAGGACCTCGGGGGAGGTTTCCGCCACACCCGGGTCCGGCCGGAACTGCTGCACCGGCCGATCGGGACGGACAGGGAGCGGGACATGGTACGGATGGACCGGGTCGGGATCGCCTTCATCGGGCTGGCCCTGACCGGCTGCGCCGCCACCCGGCCGCCGTTGCCGTTGGCCGGCGGGTACGACTTCGTTTACCAGGAACAGACCTTCCGCATCGAGAGCTACTCACCCCCGGGGATGATCGGCTACAACCAGCTCGTCCGGCGGGAGGGGGAACGGATGGTCCCGCTGGCCCTCGACCGCGAGCAGGACGGATCGTTGGATGAGGTCGTCCGGGGTGGGGGCCTTTCCCTGGAGGAGGCCCGGCGGATCTACAGTTTCGGGTTGCTCGAGGGGACGCGGCGGGGCCTGGTCCGGAACATGACCTGGTCGAACGACTTCTCCACGGTCATCGACCACCGGACCTGCGTGCTCACCACCTACGTGCTGGCGGTCGGCGAGGTCTACAACAAGCTCACCGTGGTGAACACCGACATCGGCCGCCAGGAGGCCGTGCTGACCGACCTGGGGGCCGACGGCTCCATCGACCTGGTCGAGTCGGGTTCGCAGGGACGGGCGTACTACCAGACCCTCTACACCCGGGTGCTCCAGAAGGGGATGGAGGACGGGGCCGTGACCCGGTCGGCGGGGACCTACCGGGTGGGCCCCGGCCCCGATCCAGGTATTACTTCATGATGAGGTTCTCGATGAAGAACTCCATCATGCGGTCCTGGTTGATCCCGGAGTGCCCCCGGTCGGGACCCACCTGAACTTCGAAGCTCTTGCCGGCCCGCTGAAGGGCGGCGATGAGCTGCATCGCGTTGTTCGGGTGGACGTTGTTGTCCGCCGTCCCGTAGTAGATCATCAGCCGGCCGTCCAGCTTGTCGGCGTAGTTCATGGCGTTGCCCGCTTCATACCCTTCCTGGTTCTCCTGCGGGATCCACATGTAGCGCTCGGTGTAGATGGAGTCGTAGTGGTACCAGGCGGTCACCGCCGAGGAGGCCGAGGCGGCATAGAAGACCTCGGGGTGCCGGAGCAGACACATGGCCGAGGCGTAGCCGCCGTAGGAGGTACCGTAGATGCCGACCCGCTCCCGGTTTAGGTAGGGGCGGTCCCAGAGCCCGCGCACCCCCGCCGCCTGGTCGTCCATCTCGACCGTACCCAGGTGCTGGTATATGGCGTCGAGGAACCGCTTGCCGCGGCCGGCTGCGCTACGCGAGTCGAGCGAGGCGACCAGGAACCCGTACTCGGTCAGCGGGCTGGGGGTGGTGAAGATCTCCCGGGCCCCGTTGGTGGCCGGGCCGCCGTAGACGCTGACCAGCAGGGGGTACTTCTTGCCGGGATCGAAGTTGGAGGGAAATTGAAGGATCCCGTGCAGCTCGGTCACCCCGTCCGCCGCCTGGTAGGTGAACAGCTCCGCCTTCTTCAGACCCAGCTGCTCGAACCGGGTCATGTCACTCTGGACGATCTCGGCGACCAGCTTCCCCTCGGCATCCATCAGTCGCGTTGCGGGGGGTACATCGTGGGTCTGGACGACATCGACGAAGAAGCGGCCGTCCGGTGAGAGGCTGACCTGGTGGTTGAGGGTGGGGTCGGTCAGGCGCTTGTCCCCCTTGCCGTCCAGTCCCACCCGGTGGAGCTGCATCTTCATGTGGTTGTCGCCGTCGCGGGCCAGGTACCAGAGGACCTTCGCCTTCTCGTCCACCCGCACGATGCTGCCCACCTCGAAGGGATGATTGGTCAGGGTGGCCAGGAGTTGCCCGCTGATGTCATACAGGTAGAAGTTGGCGAAGCCGGTCCGCTCACTGGTCAGGATGAACCGCTTCCCATCCTCGAGCCAGTTCAGGGCGGGCGTGTTGTCGGTCCAGCTCGGCAGCCACTCCTCCCGCACGATGACGCGGCACCTGCCGGTGGCCGGGTCGGCCGCGCAGAACTCCATGATGTTCTGCCGCCGGTTGGTCCGGTTGAAGAGCAGCTCGGTGCCGTCGGGGGACCAGGTGACGCGGTAGGCATAGTGCCCGACCACATCGTTGGTGAAGGGCTGCCCGCCCCGCACATCCACCTTGGTGGAGCGCCGGGTGGCTAGGTCGTAGATGTAGATGTCGGCCACCGGGTTCGGCTCACCCGACTTCGGGTAGGCCTCGATGTCCTCCGAGCTGTAGAGCTTGGTCTGATCCAGCTCCAGGAAGTAGTCGGGGACCGGGCTCTCGTCGAAACGGTAGTAGGCGATCTTCTTCGAGTCGGGGGACCACCACATGGCGGTGTTCTGACTCAGTTCCTCCCCGTAGACCCAGCTGGCCGTGCCGTACTTGATGCGGGTCTGGACGTTCCCGTCGGTGGAGAGCGCCGTCTCGTTGCCCCCCTCCGGGTCGCTCAGCCAGATGTTCCGGTCGCGGTAGAAGGCCTTGTGGGCACTGTCGGGGGAGAGGGCCTCGGTGAACTGTCGCCCCCGCGCCGGGCCACCGGGCCGGCGGCCGCCGGCGCCCATCTGGCGCTCGGGGGCCGGACCGATGTCGGTGGCCTGGTGGGCGCGGACGTCGTAGCGGTACTGCCGGTCGTTCCAGGTGTATTCGAACGAGCGCCCGTCCTCGCTCCAGGCGACCCGCAGGGCGCCGGAGATGAAGACCACTCCCCGCATCTCCTGGCTCATCTGCTGGTAACGGTCGTATCCCGGCATCGTCTTGAGCCGGTCCTGCCCCCGGGCGGTGCCCGCGGCCAGGCTCGCGAGTACGAAGAGCGCCGCGAAGGGGATCGAGATCCAGCGCGCGAGTCTGTGGTTCCTCATGGTGCCTGCCCCCGCTTCTCAGTGTGGAGACCGGCTGCTGCCGGTCGACAAGATCATGGCCTCGGACCGACCGGGCCGTCGGGGGCCGGTCGTCCCTGGAGTTGCAGTATCATCCCGCCCCCCGGTTCGAGGGTCAAGGTGATCGCTCCCCCCCGGAGCTCGAGCCGGGCGGCCTCCTGGAGCCCGGCCACGGCCGGTGCGGTCACCTCGACCGTGCGCGGGTCGAGTCCCAGGGCGGACCAGTCCACCTCCAGACGGATCTCGACCGGGGTCTCGGCCCAGCTGGCCAGGGCGAGGAGGGCCCGGCCCTCCGCCTGCCAGGTCGTGGCCAGCACATCGCGGCGGCCGGTCCCGACCGGACCCCCGGGCACCCACCAGCCGATCATTTCACTCTCCTGGATGCGGAAGGCATCCCAGAGACGCCAGATCGGGCTCGGGTCGTGTCCGTCGTAGGGCTGCCGGTTGGTCATCCCGAAGAGCAGCCCCCGCCACGGATTCCCGCCGTCCTGCAGCATCTCCCCCATGAGCCCGAAGGGGATGCCGGAGACCTCCACCAGCCAGAAGTCGGGGGCCGAACCGTAGTCGAAGTACTCCCCGAACCAGAGCCGGTCGAGGTAGGGGAAGTGCTCCAGGTAGAGGTTGGCGCTGTTGGCGAACCCGTCGCGGGGATTGAACTGGTTGGCCGAGTGCAGGTCGATCAGCTGGCCGGGGCCCCCCGCGTCCAGGATCCGCCGGACCCGCTTCATGACCGTCCGGTCGAAGGCCACGTCGTCGATGTAGAGCCCGTCGATCCCCACGTTGCGCACCAGCCAGTCGAGCCCTTCCAGGTAGTAGTTGTGCCAGCGGGAGACGCCGCTGGTGACCATCGCGGCATCCTCGTAGCGGGGGACGAACCAGCCGGCGATGTAATCGGAGCCCAGATGCTCCTGCAGCCAGGAGTAGCCGCCGCCGGGGCCGGAAGCGAGCACCTCGCTGCCCAGGCTGCGGAGCATGAAGAGCTCGGGGGCCCGGTTGGCCAGCTCCCGCACCGTGTAGTAGATCTTCACCCGCATCCCCCGCTTGTGCGCCTGCTCGATGTACGCCTTCATCTCGGCCGGACGCAGGAAGGGGTAGTTGATGAAGGGATTGATCTCGGTGGCGTGGTGGACGTTGATGACGTTGGCTCCCATCGCCTGGATCTCCTCCACCGGCGCGAAACGGTGGTGGAAGCGGGTCGACCACTGCTGGGCGGTGTCGATCGGCCGGAAGGGGGTCACGGTGAGGCGGAAATCGAAGCGCAGGGTCTCCCCGGACCGCAGGGTGCGGGGACCGCTGAAGCAGGTCACCTGGAAGGTCTCGCCTTCTTCCCGCATCCGGCAGCCCCCCCGGCCGTCGTTGGCCCAGGAGAGGGGCATCACCAGGGGTTTGAGCTGGTAGAAATTGGTGTTGAGGGGGCGGGCGTAGTGCTCGTCCTTGAGCAGGAACTGCAGCCCGGCGTTCACGTCCCCGATCCAGGCGCTGTCCTGGTTCTTCTCCACCCCCCAGCTCCATTCGAACGAAGCGGGGCGTTCGCCTCCCCGGTACCCCAGTCCCATCATGTAACGGGCTACCTCCCGGACCAGGGGGATCTCCAGGCTCACGTCCTGGAGCGGGACCGGGCGGTCCGCACTCAGGGCGACCTGGAACTCGATCGTGCCGTCGAACTCCATCTCGGCCCGCACATCGAGCGCCAGGCCTTCGGCCCGGGCATGGTCCTCCCAGACCGCCTCTCCCTCCCGGCGGCTGGTGAATCGGGGTCCCGACCCCGTCCAGGGGAGCACCCGTCCCTGGGCGGTGGTGACGTCCAGACGCACAGGTGCGGCCAGCAGCTCGCGCCCCTCGGTCGTCAAGCGGGTCATGGTGGGCGCGAAGAAGGTCCGGATGCTCCGGGGGAGACCGTGGTCTCCCAGGCGGACTTCCCGCCCCAGCACGCGGACGGTGGAGCCGTTCACCTCGACGGGGGTGTAGGGGGCCACCACCGTCTCCTCGAGGGCGATCCGCGAATCGAGCCAGCGGAGGCGGGAGAGGCGTTCCGGCTCATCGTCGCCGCCGTGCTCGATCCGGCCCGGGGCGACCACCACCTCGAGTGCGATCCCCTGATCGGCCTGCCCGGCGGCCCCCACGCTCACCCGTCCGGTGTAGCTTCCCGGCGCGGCTTCCGGGGGCACCTGCAGACCGCACCAGAGCGCCTGCACCTTCCCCGAATCCACCGCCACGCTCCGCCGGAAGGCCCGGCCGGTCCAGTCGACCCCGCCGGTGTTGAAACAGGTGAGCGAATCGGCCGGGATGACCGGCCGGCCTCCGGCCCCGACCAGCGGGGTGAAGACCACCCGCACCTCCTCCAGGAAGCGGCCCATCGCCCAGACTCCGACCTGGAAGGCGACGTACTCCCCCCGCTGCGCCTCCAGGCGCAGTCCGGGGGAGGGGCCTGCGGCGGTCCAGCGCTGCGGCAGATCGTCCGTCATCCGGATCGGGAAGGAACGGCTCTCGGGGAAGAGGAGGAAGTCCCGGTCGGGGAAGCGGGCCTTGAGCGCCGCGGTTTCCCCCCCGGTGGCGATCACCTCCATCGGCCAGAAGCTGTGGAAGTCGTCCACCGCTTCCAGGGCCACCGTGACCGCCTCCGGCAGCCTCCGCCAGGCCCCCGCGGGGAGTTCCTCCTCCCGCAGCCGGTGCCGGGCCCGCCAGGCGGGATCGGCCCGGTCGACCGGCTCCGGATAGCTCACCCGCGGGTAGTTGCGACCGCTGCTGACATAGGGGAGGTAGTAGACGAAGTACTCCCCCGGTCCGGCGGCCGGGCGGAAGGCGAGGAGGCCCTCCTCCCGGCCGATGGCGATGCGGACCAGGTCGTCGATCCGCCGGCCGGCCGGATCGTAGAGGAGGACCTCCTTGTTCTCCGGTCCGATGTCGCGACGGCGCCAGGGGATGCGCACCCGGACCGCCTCGGCGCCGGTGGTGACCCGGACCACCGCCCGGTGGTTGCCCAGGGAGTCGGCGGCCCAGGCCCCGGTCCGCCAGGCCACCTCCTGAGCCCGGGCGGTCCCGGACCCGGGCCGGGGGAGGAAGGACGCCAGCAGGACCAGCCCGGCCAGCAGGGAGCAGGGACCTCGCCGTGCCATCACCGGTTCACCTCCCCTGGGCCGCCCGGCAGGCGGCCACCAGATGGGCTGCCCGCGGGTCGGCCTCGAGACGGGTCTCGAGTTCGGCTACCTGGGACCACTCCCCGATATAGCAGGCCAGGGTCCAGCGGGTGAGGGTCGTGACCGGTCCGGAGCGGGCCAGCCCGGCCGCTAGGGAGTCGGCCTGGCCGCTCCGGCCGCTCTCCCGCAGGGCCAGCAGCCCGAACAGGTCGAAGGAGGCGCCGCCGACACCCTGACGCAAGGTGCGATCGGCCGCCCGCTCCCGGGCCTGCCGCGCCGCGTCGCGCTCCCCCAGCCGGTCCCGGGCGACCGCCTCCAGGTAGTCCTGGAGGCGCTGGTCGGGTAGGTAGGGCGCCCCGGTGCCCAGGTGTTCGGGGTAGTCGCGGGCACCCGCCAGGTGGGGGAGGGCCGCCCGGTCTCGGCCCTCCCGCAGGGCGGCGACGGCCAGTTGGACCTGGGTGCGCAGCCAGAGGTCGTGGGCTTCCCAGCCCCCTTCGTAGGGGAGTACATCGAGTCGCTCCAGCCGGGCGCGACAGTCGTCGTACCGGCCGGTGTTATAAAGGGCCGAGGCCTCATCCATCCGGACGACCACCTGGTCGGGGAAGCGACCGGCCGCCTCATCGGCGGCCGCCAGGGCCTCGGGGAAAGCGCGGCGACGGGTCTGTTCGGCCACCAGGGCGTGATAGGTACGCCACTCACCGGGCTCGTACGCCCGGGCTCGGGTCAGGTGTTCCAGCGCCCGCGCGGGGTCCAGGTGGGCCAGGGCGAGGTGGAAGGGGGCGAAAGCCGGGTCCCCGCAGGCGGCCAGGCACTTCCGCGCCTCGACCGTCCGTCCGCGGCTCCAGAGGATGAGCCCCTGGTACCAGCGGCACTTCCAGTCGGCCGGGTCGCGGCCGGCCGCCCATTCCAGCACCGGGAGCGTCTCCTCCCGGAAGGGGAAGACCAGCCTCGGGTCGGCCGCGGCGGCCTGCCACCGCCGCCGCTCGCTCCCGGCCGGGTCGCGCTCCCGCTGGAGCCAGGCGAGCCAGTAGTCCACGACCGGCCAGGAGGGAGAGGCCTCCAGTACCTGCCTGGCCTCCTCGGCGAGCCCCAGGCCGGCGTAGAAGATCCCGATCTCGAGGTAGTGCTCCCAGGGGAGTTCGCTCCGGATCAGGCCGGTGAAGCGCTGGAGGCCGTCCGGTGAGGGGGCAAGCCGGTACTGCTCGAACCGGGCCAGGTGGTCGAGCGGGGCGATGGCCAGTAGTTCCTCCAGGACCCGGGCCGCCTCCTCCCGCTGCCCGTCCAACCGCAGGGCGATGGCCAGTACCTCGCGGGCCCGCAGGTCGAAGCGGTCGTAATCGAGCGCCCGCCGGGCGTAGTCGGCCGCCAGCCCGGGCGCTCCTTCCCCGATCAGGAGTTCGGCGATCCGGCACCAGGCCCCCGACCGGTAGGCCAGGGAGCGGGCCGCCCAGCCGAACGTCTCCCGGGCATCGACGGTGCGGCCGAGCGCGCGCGCGGCGGTGGCGTAGACCCAACTGGCATCCGGGTCGTACCGGGCCTCCTCCAGGGCCCGGCCGGCGTAGGTGAGCGCGCGATCGTACTCCCCCCTCCGGCTGTAGAGTTCGGCGGCGCGGGTGAGGGCGCGCCCGTGACGGGGTTCCTCTTCCAGGCAGGCCAGGTAGCGCTCCAGGGCCTCGTCGTAGCGCCGCTGCCGGGCCAGGGCCTCCCCGGCCTGGAAGCGTCCTTCGGCGGTGCGCTCGTCCGGGCGGGTGAAACGGATGGGGCGGGTGATCCGGCTGCTCCGGGGGTCCTCGTCCCAGCGGAGCTTGCCGGGGATCTCCACCACCACCGGGGTCGGGTCGGAGGAGAGCGGCAGATGCTGCCGCCAGAGTCCCATCGGGGCCAGATCGAGGGGGACGCGCACGACCTCCTCCTTCCCCCGGCGCACGATCAGTTCATCGGTCAGGGGCTGCAGGGCGCACAGGGACAGGGTGAGACCTTCCCGGTCCCGCTGGGCATTGAGGGCCGCCCAGGGGGAGGCCTCCACCAGCCCGCCGATCCCCAGGAAGGGGAAGAGCACCTCGCGCCAGCTGTCCCCGGCGTGGGGGGCGAAGA
>CAZFHZ010000129.1:0-8948 GCA_964519015.1 uncultured Gemmatimonadota bacterium
GTCTACCTGGTCACCTCTCTTCTTTACGTGCTGTTCGCCTGGTGGGCGGGGGCCGGCTCGACGGCGGGAGCGGAGTTGCCGGTGCCGGCCGGAGGCGGACCGGAGGAAGCGGCTCCCGTCTCCCCTGATCCCGAAAGGGCTCCGGAGAGTCGGATCGTACGTCGGGTGGCCGGGGTGGTGGCCCTGGCGGCGCTGGCGGCCTGCCTCCTCCTGCCGCTTCAGGTTTGCCTGGCCGGCCTGCAGGGTTACGGGGAGCGGCTGGCCTCCTTCAAGGTCTGGCTGCTGCTGCCGACCGTCCTCTACTTCGTCTCGGCCACCTTCTGGCGGCTCCGCGCCTCCTGATCAGAGCCGGCGTCTGCTCAACCTCGTCCCGGTGACCCTGCTGGGAGCAGGGGAGGGGGCCCGTGCGGGCACCCTGATACCGCTGGAAGAGCCCACCCCCTACCAGCAGCATCAGAGGATCAAGTGGACAAGATCCTGCGGCATGTGGGCTGGCACCCAGGGGAGCCGGCACCCGACCTGATCCGAGCGCCCCCTGCGATGCCCACGGCCATGCTGAAGGTTGCTGAATCCCCCCCGAAGATCTGATTCCCTCCCCCCGGCGATTATGACAGGAAGTGCTCCCCGGCTCGGGGTCTGCCCGATTGGACGGCTGAATCACCATCCACGGCTTGAATTCGGGCGTGAAGGTGGGATAATCAGTGCGGGATGACACTTGGCATCACAGAATCCGGGTCAAGCTCGTGGAGGGGAAAGCGCAACAGAGGTTTAGAGAAGGCTCACAGCCTCAGTCTCGGCGGTTCATTGGGCAAGTCCTGGAATCGATCATCCTATTCACAATGAGCGGGGGCTCGGAATCCGGATGGTACCCGATGTGCAGGTGAACCTTCCCGTCTCGGTGATGCGTAGAAAATGAAAACTCCATCCTGATGGGCAGACGAAAGGGAACCGGGTGATCAAGGACGCGGACAACACACTCAAGACGATGCTCATCTGGAGTCTGGGATGCGTTCTTCTCCCTTCCTCGGCCCTGGGTCAGGAGGTACACCGCCTCGAAGGGGATCGGGTGGCGGTATACAACCTGGCCGGGCGGGCTGAAGTCGTCCCCGGAACAGGTAATGACCTGGAGATCCAGCTTCGACGGGGGGGGCGCGATGCGTCCGACCTTCACGCGGATGTTATACACGTAGGTGGTACCGAAGCACTGGTGATCCACTATCCCGGTGACAGCATCGTCTATCCGGAGATGAACCGGGAATCGGCTACCAGCCAGAGGATCCGGAACGACGGCACCTTCTTCTCCGGAGCCAGCAACAGTGAGGGCAAGATGGTCCGTTTCTCGGGATCCGGGAGCGGAACGGAAGCTTGGGCGGATCTTCGCATCAGCGTACCCCGTGGGCGGAAACTGTCTCTCTACCTGGTTGTCGGAGATGCCGTCGTGCAAAGCATGGAGGGGGATCTTCATGCGGATATGGGCTGCGGAATCCTGAAGGTACATGAGAGTCGGGGAAACCTGGAGGTGGATCTCGGTTCCGGCAACCTCGAGATTCGGAACAGCCAGGGGAATCTGGAGGTGGATATCGGAACCGGGGAGGTGGACCTTGACGGATTCGGGGGTAATGTCAACGTGCGGTCCGGCTCGGGGAATGTGAGCATCCTCGGCATTACCGGCGGTGAATTGGAGGTGGGCGTGGGGTCGGGTCGGATCCAGGGAAGGAACATCGCGCTGTTGAGTGTCTTGAGAATCAACACCGGTTCCGGCGAGGTGGTCTTATCGGGGATTGCCGCACCTGACATCCGTGCCAGTTCCGGAACCCGCGTGAGCCTCGAGATCGTGAAGGATGTCGACGAGTTGGTGGTGAGCGCGGGCCCCGGCGGGGTGGATCTCCATCTTCCCGACGCTCTGGGAGCGGAAATCGAAGTCGATACTGAGAGCGGCATCGTTGAGGCGGACTTCCCGCTGCGGGAAGAGAACCGGCCGGGAAATCGGCACCACTACCGAGGTGCATTGGGAAACGCACAAGGGAGAATCAGACTGGTGACCGACTCCGGTGGAATCCGCATCGCGGTGGCGAGGCGGTCCATGAGTTGGTCAAGGTAACCGAGTCCGTCTCTGGACGAAGAATGAGAGTGCGGCCGGGCGGCGAATGATGAGGCGCCGGCTCAACGGCGGATCGTGATCGCGCCCCTGAGGCGGGACGGATCCATGGCCTTGTCGCCCCTCAACATCAAGGGCAGGTCCTACCGCCTAAGAGACCTCGATCGGATGCTGAAGGCGGGCTGAGAAAAGAGGACAAGCGAAGAACAGGCGAAACCGGGAACGAGAGGGTCGTAAGACTGTGCGACTCCTAAGGTCGTGAGACTTGCCGACTCTTGACACATAATCCCCTTCCCCCAGCGATGACAGGAAGTGCCCCCTGGCTCGAAGTCTGCCCGGTCGGGCAGCTGAATCGGATCAGGAGCCGGATCAGGAGCGTGCGTCAGAGCGTGAAGGGTGGATAACGAGCTTGATCGGCAGCCCCACGATACCGCGGTGGGGGCCACCGCCGCCGGGCGCTGCCGGTGCGGAGGTAGGGAGCAATCCCCAACACTGTTGACATCATGACAACATAACTTACATTATGATGTCATGAAGCGCACCCAGATCCAATTCACTGATGAGCAGGCCCGTCGCCTGCACGATGTGGCTGAACAGGAAGGACGCTCCGTATCAGACGTGGTCCGCGAGAGCGTCAGCGAGTATCTGAAACATCGTGCCGAGGTGGACCGCGAGGAACTAAAGCGGCGAGCCCTGGCCGTGGTCGGGAAATACCGGTCGGACACCCGAGATGTCGCTGAGGAGCACGACCACTATCTGGATGAAGCCTATGGAGCCGGTCGGTGACGGTCTTCGTCGACACCTCCGCGCTCTACGCCCTGCTTGATGCCGGCCAGGACCGCCACCGCGCGGTATCGGACGCCTGGGAAGGGCTACTGGCGGGTACGGACACACTCTTGACCACGAACTACGTCCTTCTCGAGACGGTCACGCTGGTACAGCACAGACTCGGCATGGAGGCAGTACGCGACCTCGTCCAGGACATCCTCCCTGTTCTTGGGATTATCTGGATCGGTGAAGACGCGCACGCCGCGGCTCTTTCGGCTCTGCTGGCGACCGACCGGCGACGTCTCAGCCTGGTGGATTGCGCAAGCTTCGAGGTCATGCGGCGCACGGGGATACGGATCGCTTTCGCGCTGGATGCCGACTTCGCCGGCATGGGATTCGAGGTCCTGCCAAGCCTATAGCACCGGCCCTGAACTCTGCCTCCTGATCAGGGCCGGCGCCCCCCGGGGGCAGTGATCTCGAAACTCCCGCGCAGCCGGATGTCCCCCGAGGAGGCCCCCACCATCACCTCGATCGTCCCCGGTTCCACCAGCGGTCGTAGGTCGGTGCCGGGGAAGGCGAGCTGACCGGGGGTGAGCTCGAAGAGGACCTCCCGGGTCTCGCCGGGCTGCAGGTGGATCCGCCGGAAGCCCTTCAGCTCCAGGACGGGCCGGGCGACGCAGGCCACCGGGTCGTGCAGGTAGAGCTGGACGACCTCATCTCCAGCGGCGCTCCCCGTGTTGGTGACCTCCAGGCCGATCCGGACGGTGCCGCCGGGGGGGATGCGGTCGGGTGTGACGCGCAGGCCAGCGTATTTGAACGTCGTGTAACTCAATCCGTGTCCGAAGAGGAAGAGGGGCCGGCCGGTCAGGTCCACGTAATCGTAACCCCGGCCGGTCGGCTTGTGGTTGTAGTAGAGCGGGAGCTGGGCCGACGACCTCGGCCAGGTGATGGGGAGCCGTCCGGCCGGATTGACGTCACCGAAGAGTACGTCCGCGACCGCATGCCCCCCTTCCTCCCCCGCGTACCACGCCTGCAGGACGGCCGGGACCTGGTCCCCCCAGTCCGACATCGTCACCGCGCTGCCGGTCTGGAGCACTACCACCGTCGGCACCCCGGTGGCGGCGACGGCCCGGATGAGCGCCTCTTCCTCGTCCGGCAGGTCAAGGCGGGCCCGGTCCTGGCCCTCCCCTTCAGTGACGCCCACCACGAGGACCGCGGCGCCGGCGCCCCGGACCGCGGCCAGGGCCTCATCCAGCAATTCACTGGAGGCCTGGGGGCTCTTCCAGCCCAGGGCGGCGTAGGCGCCGCCGCCGTTCTCATAGAACTCCAGCTTCAGCCGGTAGGCGCGCCCGGCCTCCAGGGGGACCGTGACGAAGTCGGTGGCCGGGGCACGGTCGCGCCAGAACTCGGAGAGGAGCCGGTCGTCGAGCCAGAAGCGGTAGCCGTCGTCGGTGGTGATGCTCAACTCCACCGGTCCCGAGATGTCGGGGATGAAGAGGCCGGTCCAGCGCACGGAGAACCGGTCGGCCCCGATCCGCCGGTCGGGGGAGCCGCCTCCCCAGTCGAAGTCGATCTGCGGGTCGGTCCGGACCAGGGCGGGGGAACCAGCCAGCGTCATGTTGTCGAAGTACTCGGCCTTCAGTCCGTTCTCCCGGCCGGGAGTCGAGCCGGGGAAGAGACAGCGGGCGGGGATGGCCGGATGCCCGCCCCGTTCGAGGCGGGCCCCCTCAGCGTAGCGGACCTCGATCCCACGTCCCAGTTTCTCCCGGATCCCCTGGAGCACGCTCACCAGCGGCACGTCGCCGCCGCTGTAGCCGCCCAGCCGCACCCGGTCGGCCAGGGGCCCCAGCACCGCGACCGCCCGCAGATCCTTGGAGAGGGGGAGGACACGCCCCTCGTTCTTCAGGAGTACGATCGCTTCCCGGGCCGCCTCCCGGGCCAGGGCCCGGTGCTCGGCCGAGTCGTTGACCCGTTCCGCTATGTCCGGATCCACGTAGGGGTCCTCGAAGAGCCCGAGTCCGAACTTCACGCCCAGCACCCGCCGGACCGCCGTGTCGAGCACGGACTCGGCGACCAATCCTGTGCGCACCGCCTCCAGCAGCGGCTCGCCGTAGACGTAGATGTTCGGCAGTTCCACGTCGAGGCCGGCGCTCAGGGCCTGGGCCGCCGTCTCCTCCAGTGTGGCCGCCGTGTGGTGCAGGCTCATGATGCCGCCCACCGAGCCGTAGTCAGAGACCGTGAAGCCTGTGAAGCCCCATTCCTCCCGCAGCATGTGCGTCAACAGGAAGCGACTGGCCGAGCAGGGGGTTCCGTCGTAGGAGTTGTAGGCGGCCATGACCGAGCGCGAGCCGGCCTCCTGGAAGCAGGCCTTGAAGGCGGGGAAGTAGATCTCGCGCATCAGCCGCTCGGAGAAGTGGACGGGATTGGAGTCGCGCCCCCCGTCCCCGATGTTGGCCACGAAGTGCTTGGGGGTGGTGACGACGCCGAGCCCCTCGATGGTGCGGCAGAAAGCCACCGCCATCCGGGAGGTGAGCCAGGGGTCCTCGCCGTAGGTCTCCTCGACCCGTCCCCAGCGCACGTCGCGGGCGATGTTGATGGTGGGGGAGAGGACCTGCCGGATCCCCCGGCTGCGGGTCTCCTCCCCGATCACGGCGGCCACCCGCCCCATCAGCTCGACGTCCCAGGTGGCGGCCAGTCCGATCGCCTGCGGGAAGCTGGTCCCCCCCCGGCCCACGAGGCCGTGGAGGGCCTCGTCGTGCATCAGCACGGGGATCCCCAGGCGGGTCTCCTCCATGAACCGCCGCTGGAGGGCGTTCATCCGCTCGGCGGACTCCCGCGGGGAGTAGGCCCGGAGGAAAGTGCCGACCCCTCCCAGGGTGCTCTCCAGATAAGGTTCCCATGACTCCGGCTCGGAGATGATGCACTGCAGCTGCGCCACCTTCTCCTCGAGCGTCATCCGTTGCAGCAGGTCCTCGACGCGCTGCGCGGCCGGCCGGGAGGCGTCCCGATAAAGGGGTGCGCCCTGCGGCCTCCGGCCCGGCGGCGCGGCGTCCGGGAGGAGAACCAGGAGCGGGACGATCACGACCGAGAAGAGGAGGGTCGTGATGCGGGACGGACGGCGGAGGATGGGCATGGCCTCGGCTCCGGTTCGGCGGGAGATGTGTCGGGGCGGAAATGGCCGGTCAGATGCTCCGGTGCGCTCCCAATCTTAGCGCCTCTTCAGATGAATTCCTCTCAGCGGGCTTCCAGACCGAGTGCGGCCAGTGCGAAGGAGTGGAAATAGCGGTGCCAGGAGGCTTCGGTCGAACCATACCGATTCTCGTCGAGGAAGTAGTCCAGCAGGACCTCCCGCAAACGGGTCAGTTCCCGCAGCCGGCCCCGGTGTTTCGGATCGGCGATGGTGAGGGCGAGCAGTTCCAGCCCGCGCTCCAGAGCGCGTCTGGACAGTTCCTCGTTCCCTTTCGACCGCCAGCGCAGGGCGCGTTCCACCTCACTCCCCACGTGGGCAAGCTGTTCCACCAGGGCGAAACCGTACCACCGGCCGGCGGCCAGGGAAGGGTGCTGGGCGCTCAAGGACCCACCAACCGCCCGACGATCTCCAGGATGCGCGATCGGACGTCGGGATCGTCCACTCCCCGCGTCCGGTTCCCCCGGGAAGGCCGGATGTTGATCATCGAATCGAACTCGATGCGGTCCGGGCCCACCAGATCGGGGTAGAGGTTGATGCCCCACAGGTCCTCCGGCCGGGAGCCGGACTCCAGCAAAAGCGCTTCTTCATCGGCATGCAGTTCGCCCGCGACCGCCATGACGCCCCGCTCGATATCCACCACCGCCTTGACCATGTCGCCGAATCCGGACCGGGCCAGGGCGGTCAACTCGATCAGCGGGATGCGCTTCTCGATTATCCTCATGGGCGCATTATACATACAGGTGCGGTCGTGGTGTACCCGGTCAGGTGGCGGATAACTTCCTGGATGCTTGAATCCCGACCCCAGGGGGGTACACTCGGCCGGAACGATGGTCCCACGACACCGGCAGAGAAGCAGGATCGGGAGCCGGGTCCAGACTGCAGCCATGACGACGGGATGAGCAGCGATGAGGAATCCGGCCCACCTGGCTTTCGACCTGGGAGCGGAATCGGGCCGGGGATTGTTGGGCGTGCTCGCCGGCGGGCGTCTGCAGCTCCACGAAGTGGACCGCTTCGACAACGTCCCGGTCCGGCTCCCGACCGGTCTGCACTGGGACTTCGAGGGATTGTGGTCGAAGGTCCGGGAGGGGCTCGGGCAGGCCGCCCAAACCGCCGGGCAGCAGGGATGGGAGCTGCGTTCGGTAGGGGTGGACACCTGGGGGGTGGACTACGGGCTGCTGGACTCCGGCGGCCGGCTGGTGGAGGCCCCGCACTGTTACCGCGATCCCCGCAACCGGCCCATCTTCGAGGAGATGATCGTCCGGCTGGGGGCCGAACGGCTCTACCAGGTGACCGGCATCCAGTTCATGCCCTTCAACACCCTCTTCCAGCTGGCCGCCGCCCACACCGCTGACCCGATCGTGCTGGAGCGGGCCCGGCACCTCCTCTTCATGCCCGACCTCTTCCACCACCGGCTCTGCGGTTCCGAGGAGGTGGAGCGCTCGACCGCCTCCACCAGCCAGATGCTCGATGCCCGTACCGGGGAGTGGGCTTTATCCCTGCTGGAGGCAGCAGATCTGCCGACCGGTCTGCTCGGGGAGATCATCGAGGCCGGCACGCCCCTGGGCGGACTTCGGCCGGAGGTGACGGAGGCAGTCGACGCCCCGGCCGGACTGCGGGTGGTCACCCCGGCCGCCCACGACACCGCTTCGGCGGTGGCGGCCGTACCGGCCGAAGAAGGGAGCGCCTGGTGCTACCTCTCCAGCGGCACCTGGTCCCTGCTGGGGGCGGAGCTGGACGAGCCCTGTACGAGTGCCGCCGCCCGCGCGGTCCCCTTCACCAACGAAGTGGGGGTGGGGGGGAAGGTGCGCTTCCTCAAGAACATCACCGGACTCTGGCTGGTCCAGGAGTGCCGCCGGGCACTGGAAGAAACAGGGCCCCGGCTCGATTACAACGAGTTGACCGAACTGGCCGCCGAGGCCGAGCCCTTCCGCACCCTGGTGGCCACCGGCTGGCTGCTCCTGGCCGAGCCCGGCGGGATGCCGGAGAAACTGCGGGCCTACGCCCGGGCCACCGGCCAGCCCGAGCCCGACACCCCCGGCCGGCTGGGCCGCTGCTGTCTGGAGAGCCTGGCCTTGACCTACGCCCGGGTGCTCGATCAGCTCGAAGCCGTGCTGGCGCGGCGCTTCGAGGTCCTCCACATCGTGGGAGGAGGGAGCCGCAACGGGTTGCTCAACCGGATGACCGCCGACGCCACCGGGCGTCTGACCGTGGTCGGGCCGGCCGAGGCCACGGCGATCGGCAACCTGCTCGTGCAGGCCATGGGGAGTGGGGAGGTGGCCGACCCGGCCGACCTCCGCCGGATCGTGCGGGATTCCTTCCCGACCGAGACGATCCGACCACTGCCCGACCCCGCCTGGGACCAGGCCCGGGAGCGCTTCACCGCGCTCCCCGAGGAAGTGTGAGGAAGGATATGGAGAAAATCCTGGCGGAACTGGTCGACCTCTCCCACCGGCTGGGGGATCCCGTCCTCGACTGGGCCATCCTGGGGGAGGGGAACTCATCGGCCGACCTGGGAGACGGCACTTTCCTGGTCAAGGCGAGCGGGGTCTCGCTGGGCACCGCCGCCCGTGATGACTTCATCCGGGTGCGGGCCGGCCCGGTGCTCGCTCTGATCGATACCGCGGCCGACGACGAAGCGGTGCGCCGGACCCTGCGAGAGGCGCGGGTGGCGTCACGGGATGAGAAGATGCCTTCGGTGGAGAGCTTCGTCCACGCTGTCTGCCTGGACCACGGGGTCCGGTTCGTGGGGCACACCCATCCGACCCCGCTGCTGGCCCTGCTCTGCTCGGCCGCCTTCGCCGACCTGGAGGGACGGCTCTTCCCCGACCAGGTCGTGATCTGCGGACCCCATCCCATGCTCGTCCCCTACACCGACCCGGGGCTGGAACTCGC
>CAZFHZ010000130.1:0-8914 GCA_964519015.1 uncultured Gemmatimonadota bacterium
CGTACGTAAAGCGACCGGCCATGTTCCGGGAGTCGATCGCTCGTATCAATATCATTTGGCGTGGCTGAAGAAGCCGTCCTACACTTTATCTGATAAACGCCAAGTGCACTCCGCCGTTCCTGGAACACTATGAAGACCGATCTGATCCGCGCCATCCGCTCGGTCCTGCTGCCGCTGCTGCTCCTGCTGCCGGGCGGGGCCTGCTCCCGGAGGGGCGAGACGGGCGCCCCCGTCCCGACCGTGGAGATCGCACTCACCCTCGACCTGGCCATCGGAGACGAGTCCGGCTCCGACGCGTATACCTTCGCCTACGTGAACCGGGTCCTGACCGACGCCACGGGGCGGATCTACGTGGACTGCAATCCGGTCCGGGTCTACGGGCCGGAAGGCACTTTCCTTAGAGCGCTGGGCGGTGAGGGCGACGGGCCGGGTGAGATGCGCTTCCCCGGTGATGCCCATGTTTGGCCGGACGGTACCGTGGACGTGCTGGGGATCGACGGGCGCTGGCTGAGGTGGGATGTGTCCGGCGGATTGCTCTTCGACCACCGGCCGAGGGATTTCATAGCGGCCCTGAACACCGATCGCCTGCCCACCCGGGAGGGGGCGGTCAGTTATGCGTACAAAAGCCCTTGGAGCGTGACCCGAAGCGACACCGCGTCCGGCTACTGGGTGCAGCGCTGTGATGAGGACCTCCGGGCCACGGGCGTGGCGGCCTGCTTTCCGCCGGGCCGACCCACCGCGATCTTAAACCAGGACTTCGAAGGCCACCGGCTGGGCAGCGTACTGCCCTTCGCCCTCAACCACATGATCCGGACCCGGCCGCAGGGCGGATATGTGTTCGCGCGCTGCGACTCGGCCCTGGTCCAGTGGTTCTCGGAGGAGTTCGAACTCCAGCGGGTCACCCACTGGGAAACCGTCCCGGAGCCGCTGACCGAGGCCGACTACGTCGCCTATCATAGGTCCCGTGAAGACGGGTATCGCGGGGCGAAGGACGCCGCCTGGCGGGAGCACAACGACCGGATGCTCCGTTTCATCCTCAGCCAGGATCTCCCGGAGACCAAACCGGTGATCGCCGATGTCCTGGTAGCGCTGGATGGTCGCCTCTGGGTCGAACAGTGGGGTGAGCGCCAGGAGTCCTGGAACGCCGATCCTGATACCCCCTACCGATACTGGGTGATCGGTCCGGACGGAAAGGTGGAGTTCGAATGCAGCCTTCCCTTCGCACCCACGGCCGCCACCGGTGACTTCCTCTTCCAGGGTTTCTCCGATGGTGAGCACACGCCGCAGGCACGCCGCTACCGGTGGCAGGTGATCCGTTAGGCGGGTTTCCCCTCCCCCCCTCCCTCCGCTATGTTCCGGGAGTCGATCGATCCCCCCCGCAGGAGCAGGAACATGAGCGAGCCCCGCCAACTCAAGCTCCCGACCGAGATTCCTTTCGAGGGCGACATCCCCGTCGCCGAGTTCCGCGAGGCGGGTCACCGCATCGTGGACCGGATCGCCGATTACCTGGAGCACGGACCGCGGGCCCCCGTCCTGGCCGCGGTGCGACCCGGAGAAATCGCCGCCCGACTCCCCGTCGCCGCTCCCGAAGAAGGGCGCCCGATCGAGGAGCTGCTCGACGAGTTCGAGTCGGTCCTCTATCCGGGCCTGACCCACTGGAACAGTCCCCGTTTCATGGCCTACTTCCCATCGGTCGCCTCCGCCCCCGGCATCCTGGGGGAGATGCTGGCGTCCGGGTTCGGACAGAACGCCATGCTCTGGCGCACCAGCCCGGCCGCGACCGAGCTGGAGCTGCGGGTGCTGGAGTGGCTGCGCGACCTGCTCGGTCTGCCGGCCGTCTTCCGCGGCCACATCGTGGACACCGCTTCCATCTCCTCGCTGCTCGCCTTGGCCGCCGCCCGTGAGGCCCAGACCGACCTGCAGGTGCGCACCCGCGGGCTGGCCGGACGGACGGATCTGCCGGTGCTGACCGTCTACGCCTCCGAGGAGGCCCACTCCTCTATCGAGAAAGCGGTCATCGCCCTGGGGCTGGGCCAGGAGAACCTGCGCAAGATCCCCACCGACGCGATCTTCCGGATGCGGGTGGACGCCTTGCGCCGGGCCATTGAGGACGACCTGGCTTCAGGGCACCGGCCGATCGCGGTGGTGGCCACCGTGGGCACCACCTCCAGCACCAGCATCGACCCGGTCCCGGAGATCGCCGGGATCTGCGCCGAGCATGGGCTCTGGCTCCACGTGGACGCCGCCTACGGGGGGGTGGCCGCCCTGGTGCCGGGACACGAGGAGGTGCTGGCCGGTTGCGAGCGGGCCGACTCAATCGTGGTCAACCCGCACAAGTGGCTCTTCACCCCGATCGACTGTTCGGCCTTCTACGTTCGGGACCCGGATCTGCTCAAGGCCGCCTTCAGCCTGGTGCCGGAATACCTGACCAGCCGGACCGGCGGGGAAGAAGTGGTCAACCTGATGGACTTCGGAGTCCAGCTCGGGCGGCGCTTCCGGGCCCTCAAGCTCTGGCTGGTGCTGAGCCGCTTCGGGCGCCGGGGACTGGCCGACCGGATCGCCTACCATATGGAACTGGCCCGCGAGCTGGCCGATCGGATCCGGGAGCAGTCCGGGGTGGAGTTGACCGCGCCGGTCAACTTCGCCACTGTCTGCTTCCGCTTCCGGCCGGAGGCGTGGACAGGCGATGAGCCCGACCTCGAGGCCCGGCTGGAACGTCTGAACACAGCGGTCATGGAGCGGGCCAACGCCGGCGGGGAGGTCTTCCTGAGCCACACCAAGCTGAAGGGGCGCTACACCCTCCGCCTGGCCATCGGGCATATCCGGACCACCCGTGAGGATGTGACCGCGGTCTGGGAGCTGCTCACCCGGCTGGCCGGGGAGGAGGCAGGGGCCTAGCGTCCCGGATTCTCGTAGACGATCCGGCCCCCCACCACCGTCATGAGCACCTCGGTCTTCAGGATGTCCTGCGGGTCGATGACCAGCAGGTCGCGGTCGAGCACGGTCAGGTCGGCGTACTTGCCCGCTCGGATCGTTCCGAACTCATCCTCCTCGAAGGCGGCCCAGGCGGCGTTGGTGGTGAAGGCCTCCAGAGCCTCCTGGACGGTCAGCTTCTGCTCCGGGTACCAGCCCCCGGCCGGTTGACCCTCCAGCGTGGTGCGGTTGACCGCGGCGTGGATCAAGTAACGCGGGTGCTGGTGGTACCAGGCGGCGTTGGTACCGGGCCAGTCGCTGCCGAAGACCAGGACCGCCCCCCCCTCCTTCAGGCTGCGGAAGGCGTAGGCCCCCCGGCAGCGGTCCCCGATCCGCTCGGCCATCCAGCGCATGTCGTCGGAGAGATGATAGGGATTGATCTCGGCCACCAGCCCCAGCTGGCCGAACCGCTGGAAGTCCTGCCCGGGCACGACCTGGGCGTGGATGACCCGGGCACGGTGGTCCTTCAGCCCCAACTCGGAGATCACCCGACCGTACATGGTCAGCAGGGTATCGACCCCCTTATCCCCGATCGCATGGATGTGCGGGGCGAAGCCGTAGCGGAAGCCCTGACGGATCAGTTCTTCCATGCTCCAGGGGGCGGTCATGCGAGTGCGCCAGATACCCACGTGGTCGGGGCGGTCCTCATACGGTTCGAAGAACATGGCCCCCCAGCTGCCCATGATGCCGTCCACGAAGTCCTTCAGCCCGGTGATGCGGATCCAGGGGTCGCCGAACCCGGAGGTGATCCCGACCTGGTGAAGCAGCTCGGCCTTCTCCAGGGTCGGCCGGGGGCGGATGCGGGCGGTCAGTTCCCCGTTCGCGTGCAGTTCCTGGAAGATCAGGAACTGGTCGGGGGGGGTGATGTCGTGGATGCAGGTGATGCCCGCTTCGGCCATCGCCTGCAGGGCGATCCGGGCCTCGGCCAGTCGCTGTTCATGCGTGGGAGGCGCGATCGCTCCCCGGAAGAGACGCCGGATCGCTCCCGCATCCCCCTCGAAGAGTCCGGTCGGTTCCCCGTCGGGACCGTAGTGGATGGTCACCCCGGCCGGCGCCCGGGTCCGGCGATCGATCCCGGCCGCCCGCAGGGCGAGCGTGTTGGCCAGGTACATGCTGTCGTCCCACCGATTGACCAGCACCGGGTGATCGGGCGTGACCTCATCGATCACCCCCCGGTGGGGGCGCCACAGGTCGCGCTTCTCCCCCGCCGTGGACTTCTGCTCCCCGGTGGATCCGGCCGACCATGACTCGTAGGCACCCCAGGTGCCGCCGGTGATCCAGGAGCCCTTCGGCATCCGGGCGGCGGCCGCGGCGATCTGGAGGCGCAGCCCCTTGTCGTCACTGACCGCGAGCAGGTTGGCGCCCAGCAGCAGGCGCCCGGCCGAGTCGAAGTGGGTGTGTCCGTCGATCAACCCGGGCAGCACGAAGGCCCCGTGCAGGTCCACTACCCGCGTCCCCGGTCCACGCCAGCGCAACACCTCCCGGCGGCTACCCACGGCGACCAGCCGATCCCCCTTCACGGCCACCGCTTCGGCCCGGGGCGCGCCCGGTTCCATGGTGTGGAATCGGCCGTGGGTGAAGATCAGGTCGGCCACCCGCGCCCCTCCGGGAGCGGGGCCGCCGCAGGCGGCCATCATCACCAGGGCCGTCAGGAAGAACCCGATGCAGAACGGGCGGCGCATCTGCGCCGCCCGTCGGATCCAGTGCTGCTGCCGGGTCACGTCACGGACGAGATGAAGCCTCATCCTGGTTCGCTCCGGTTGGGGTTCCCGCGCCCCGGCGCAGGACCGGAGCGGCGATCTCCTCCTCGTACCAGCGGGCGTGGTGCTTGCGGACGGCGTGCTCGGACATGCGCCCAGTCAGCCACGTCCAGCTCATAGGGTACTCTTCGGGGTGGAAGATCACGAAGAAGAAATGCCACACGATGATGGCCAGAGTGGCCAGCCACGCCTCGTAATAGTGGATGGTCTGGGAAGCCGGAACCGCCCAGGCCGGCAGGATCTTCACCGCTGAACCGGGGAACCAGAGGACCAGCCCGGTGAGGATCATGGCGATGGTGCCCCAGATCAGGGCCCAGTACTCGGCCTTCTGGGAATAGTCATAGCGGCCGAACTTGACCTCCCGCCGGCTGCGCCAGGTGTGGAAACGGAAGTTCTCGAACAGGTCTCTCACATCGGAGAGCGCCGGCAGCATCGCCCGCAGCTCGCCGCGGCCGCGCCGGGTGGCGAAGATGTACCACATGTGGTAGAGAGCGGTCACGACCATCAGCACCGCAGCGATCCGGTGGACGAGGGCCCGGGTCGTCTCGCTGAGGCCCAGCCCGGCCAGCATCTTCACCCACCACGCATCGGGGAAGCGGAGGGCGAACCCGGTGACCACCAGGGTGACGAAGGCGACGGTGAGCAGGAGGTGCTGGACGACCTGCTGCAGATCGAAGCGCATGACCCAGGAGTGGACCTCCTGCGCCCGCCGGCTCTCGATCATGTAGTAGTTCATGATCACCAGGTTGTGCACCACCATGCCGCCGATGATGAGCACGATCAGCACCAGGTAGATGTTCCGGATCCACCAGTTGATCGGATTCAGGACCAGGGAAGCCGAGGTGTGGGTGTAACTGGCCGCGAAGTTCTGGTCGACATTCGGATGGCACTGCTGGCAGGTGGAGACCACGTTGGCCGAATTGACGGTCGAGCCGGGGTCGCGCTCGGGCAGCACCTCGTGGGCGGTATGACAGCTGATGCAGGTGGCCGCGTTCTTGTGGTCCCGCCGGACCGCCCAGCCATGGTAGCTGTCCTCGTAGGAACCGACCACACCCCCTTTCAGCCCGTACTTACGGATGATGATCGGGTCCTGGTGGCAGTTCCCGCAGGTCTCGGTGGCGATCCGAGTGATATAGGTCTTTGATTCCGGATCGCTCGGGCCAAGGATCAGATGTTCCCCATGGCAGCCGGTACAGGTGGGACTGTCGGTCACCCCCGCCTGCACGGCCCGCCCGTGAATCGAGGCGTCGTACATGCGCTGGACGCCGCCGTGACACTGGCCGCAGGTGGCCGCCACGTTCCGCTGGTTGATCGGGCTGGTCGGATCGGCCGAACTCTTGAGGTCGTGTACCTCGTGGCAGTCATCACAGGAAGCGGCTGCTTCCACCCCGTGACGGGTCCCCCGGCCGTGCACCGACATGTTGTAGTCCTGGAAGGACTCGGGGAGCTTGACGATGGAGTCCTCGAACAGCCCGCCCAGCCCATGGCAGCCGGTCGAACAGGTCTCAGGCAGTCTCGCCTTGCTGATCGACGATTTCGAGTTGGAGGCCGGCAGGATGTCGTGGGCGGTATGACAGCTCACGCAGGTGGGGGCCCGTTGGTTGCCCCGCTCGAGCGTCCAGCCATGCAGGCTGCGGGCGTAGACCTCGGCGACCGTGTCGTGGCAGGTGCTGCAGTCGACCTTCTGGAGGGTCTCTGCATGCGGGAAGTCGGTGACCCCGGCCAGGTCCTGGTGGCAGTCCGTACAGACCTTGCCGAGCTGGCCATGGACGGATGCCGTGTACACGTCACTCTTCACGTTCAGGACCGCCGCCCGGGGATTCCCTTCGAAGAGGGAAGCATCCGAGTGACAGAGTTGGCAGTCCTCGATCGTCTGGGCGTTGGTCCGGCCGGCCCCGATGACCAGCAACGAGAGAGCGGCGATGACCGGTAGGGTGATCGGGATCGGACGCCTGATCGAACGGACCATGACGTAACTCCGGCTTCAGTAAGGTGATGGCACTGCGTCTCGAGTCGGGAATCTAAGGACCTATTTCAGATAGGCAAGTCGCTTTAACCCGCTTGAACCTGTCCGCACCCTAGCCGTTTTAACCGGGTACACATTGCCGGCCAGAATCGTCTCGATTACAAGTCACTGCCTGAATATAGGTCAGCAGCCTGTTGTTCTTTATTGCAGGATGAGGTTGGATGTATAGGTTATCCAAGAGTAAAGAGTCCTAAATTCTAGAATGCTCCGAATATCACCGGAGGAACCAGCCATGGGTGGACTCTCCAGAAGGGACTTCCTGAGGCGGAGCGGGCAGATCACCGCCGGTGCCGCCCTGACCGGGAGTCTTGCCGCGACCAGGGATGCCGGAGCCCAGATCAAATCCGCCGATTCGACCCAGACCCGACCATTGCACCCCCAGGAGATCGAGGAACTCGCCCTCCAGGCGGCCGAACAATCAGCCATGCTCTACGACGCCACCCTCTGTATCGGCTGCCGGGCGTGTGAGTTAGCCTGCAACGAGCATAACCAGCTCGGTCGCAGCAACGACGCGATCTACGAGGGGCGACCGGCGGAGGACGCCCGGGCGCTGGCCACCGATGTCTACACCTACGTGACCTTCCATGAGGCGATCCCGGACGATCCGAGCTCGGCTTCATTCGGGAAGGTCCAGTGCATGCACTGCATCGAGCCCGCCTGCGCCTCGAGCTGCCCCGTCTCCGCGCTCGAGAAGACATCCGAAGGGCCGGTCATCTGGCACGACGACCTCTGTCTGGGCTGTCGCTACTGCATGATGGCCTGTCCCTTCCTCGTCCCCCGCTTCGAATGGCACAAGCTCAATCCGCGCATCCGCAAATGCACGATGTGCTTCGACCGGCAATTGGAAGGCCAGCCCCCCGCCTGCGTGGAGAGCTGCCCGACCGGCGCCCTGCAGTTCGGGAAGCGGGCGGACCTGCTGACGGAGGCCCGTTCCCGGATCGAGGCGAATCCACGGGGGTACATCCACCAGATCTACGGCGAGCAGGAGGCGGGCGGCACCTCCTTCCTCCACCTGGCCGCCCAGCCCTTCGACGACCTGGGCTACCGGAGGAACCTGCCCCTGCGCTCCTACCGCGACTACACCCGCCCGGTGATGCATACCATCCCGTACGTTCTCAGCGGTCTCGGTCTGGTGCTCGGTGCCACGGCCTGGATCGCCGGTTCGGTCGCCGAGGAGGCGGAACAGGCCGGGAAGGGGGTGGAAGATGAAGGACGTTAAAACCTCCCGGCTGTCACTGAGCCCTGACCTGGTGGTGCTCATCGCCCTCCTGCTGTTCGGGTTGGGATTGATTGTCTATCGCTACTGCACTGGTCTGGGGGGGGTGACCCACCTCTCCGACGGCTATCCTTGGGGATTCTGGATCGGCATCGATATCCTGGCGGGTATCGCGCTGGCCGCCGGCGGGTTCGTGATGGCCGGGCTCGTCCACATCTTCGGCGGGCACCGTTTCCATCCTCTCGCCCGGCCGGCCATCCTGACCGCCCTGCTCGGTTACCTGATGTTCGTCTTCTCCCTGCTGGTGGACCTCGGGCGGCCGTGGAACCTCTGGAAGGCGATCATCTCCTGGAACCACGCCTCCCCCATGTTCGAGGTAGCCTGGTGCGTGATAATGTACACCACGGTACTCCTCATCGAGTTTCTGCCGGCCGTGCTCGAACGACTGCGCTGGGATCGTCTGCTCGAGCTCTACCACCGGCTGGTGCCGCTGGTAATCATCGCCATGTTGACCCTGTTCACCTTCGCGATGACCCATAACAGTCTGGCCTGGGCCGGCCTGATGTTCGCGATCATGACCGCCTGGGAAGTCCTGATGCGGTTGGGGATTATGCCCAGGGACAAGCAGATGCCCATCTTGCTGATCATGGCCGGGGTCATGTTCTCGACCATGCACCAGTCGAGCCTGGGCACGCTCTTCCTGATCGTGGACAAGCTCCACCCGCTCTGGTATTCCCCCCTCCTGCCGCTCCTTTTCTTCATCTCGGCGGTGATGGTCGCCCCGGCGATGATCACCTTCGAGGCGATGGCGACGGCGCGTGTCTTCCAGCGTGAGCCGGAGATGCCGCTGCTGGTCATACTGGGACGGGCGATGCCATACTTCATCGGGGCTTACCTGGTGTTGCGCCTGGGCGATCTGGTCGCCCGCGGAGTGGTGCT
>CAZFHZ010000131.1:0-8905 GCA_964519015.1 uncultured Gemmatimonadota bacterium
CCCGTCGAACCGGCACAGACCGCCGCGCCCGGATACCCAGAGTACGCCGTCGGGCGCGATCCGCAGGTCCCAGATCTGGTCGAGATCCGGTCCGGTTCCGGGAGCGCAGTATCCCGGCGCCCCGTCCCGGACGAATCCCAACTGCTTCGTCTTGTGGCTGAACCAGACCGTCCCCTCGGGATCGACCGCGAGCGTGAAAACACGATCGTTCTTGAGTCCGCTGCTACGATCCCAATGGGTCCAGGCGCCGTCCTTCCAGCGGCTCAATCCCCCCATCGTCCCGAACCAGAGTGCCCCGTCGGCGGTCTGTTCGAAGGCATAGACCCGGCCGCTGGGCAGACCCTCCGGTTCCCCCCAGCGAGTGAACCGGCCCCCTTCCCATACGAACGCCCCCGGCTCCGGACCCGGTTCCACCCCAAGTTCCGGGTAGACCGGTGAGAGTCCCAGCAGCCAGACCCGACCCTGCCGATCGTGCCGGACCTTATGGAAGATCGAACCTGCCAGACCCTGATCGGGTCCGAACCATTCCCAGCGGGTTCCGTCCCAGCGGCAGACCCCCGGCCGGCCCAGCAGTCCGGTCACCCAGATGGCCCCGTCGCGGTCCTCCGCCAGGCCGAGCACGGTACCCAGCGGTACCCCACCGGCCCGGTCGATGCACTCGACCGATCCACCGGACCGGTGCACCACCAGACCATTCTCGGTCCCCACCCAGACCGCTCCGTCCCGGGTCTGCAGAATCTCGTTGACCCGGTTGCGGGGGTCCTGACCGGGATACCGCCACCTCGTCCAGAGTCGGGCGTCGATCTCGCAGAAGAGCAGACCATCACGGGTAGCCGCCCACAGGTCGCCGTCGTCCCGGAACCGGAGTGAGGTGATGTCACGGAAACCGAGGTAGGGTGCGGCACGGGTACGCCAGCGGCCGTCTTCTCGAGCCTGGATCGTCCCGGACTGGCGGACCACCAGAGCGGATCCATCCGGTCCGACATCGAGTGCCACCGGCCGATCGATACCCCTCCATCCTTCCAACCTCCGCACCGTCTGAGAGGCCCCGGTTGTCTCATAGAGATCGGCCAGATCGGTAGGGGAGGCGAGGCTGGCGATCAGGCTGCCGCCGGCTCCTTCGACAATCGCATCGAAGCGGATCAGTCCCGATCCGGGGAACCGCAGGATCCACGTCCAGCCGTCCGAGGTGCGGCGCAGCAGGCCGTCGCCGAGACTGATCCAGATGTTGCGGCGCGTCTGCCAGAGTCCGAACACATGGGAGCGTGGATCCGCCAGGGGACCTTCCCGACTGGGCAGGGCCCGGCCCTCCCGCGCTTCCCACAACCGCGTACCGGAAAGAAGGAGCAAACCGCCGTCGGGGAGGACGGCGGCCCGGTCCACCCTCAGGAGGCTGTCCTCCGGATCCGTGATCTCCAGGCGCCGGAAACCACGGCGCCCTCCCTGCAGGAGCACACCTCCGCCCACGGCCAGGACCTGATCCCCTCCGCCGGCCGGAACCAGGCTGGTGATTGGAACGGCGATCCCTTCGGCCGGCCCCACGGGATACCAGCGGTAGCCGTCGTACCAGGCCGGTCCCCCGGCCGTCATCGCCCAGACCGTACCGTCGGGTGTTTCCAGTACTGAGTGGATGTTGTCGGAAGGTAATCCGGAGGAGGTGGTGAAGCGGCTCCACCGCCACGGCTCCTCCAGCGGGTCGGTCTGGGATCGGACGCGGGAGGTTGGACCGAGAGCCAGAAGGACGATCAGACAGACCGGCCGACCGGATCGGTGCCATCGCGAGGAACGGCGACGGCGGGATTCCTTATGCATATCCCCCCCTGCCAACTCCCGGAGCGGAAGGAGTGGTCCGGAGATCCTATACCAGCCGGGACGTGATGCCAACCGACATTGGTCCGGGATCAGCCCAGGATGTTCCGCAGGATGCGTCCGGTGTGGGAGTCGGAGACCCGAGCGACCTCTTCGGGGGTGCCGGCGGCAACCAGGTAGCCCCCCGCCTCCCCCCCCTCCGGCCCCAGGTCGATGATGTGGTCGGCCACCTTTACCACGTCCAGGTTGTGCTCGATGACGATGACCGTGTTCCCCCGTTCCACCAGGGCGTCGAGCACATCCAGCAGCATCCGGATGTCGGCGAAGTGCAGGCCGGTGGTCGGCTCGTCCAGGATGTAGACGGTGTCGCCGGTCGAGACGCGGGCCAGCTCGCTGGAGAGTTTGACCCGCTGGGCTTCCCCCCCGGAGAGGGTGGGCGCCTGCTGGCCCAGGTGGATGTAGCCGAGTCCGACGTCGTTAAGAGTTCTCAGGACGCGGGCGATCGGCTCGTGCACGGCAAAGAACTCGAGCGCCTCGCTCACGCTCAGATCGAGCACGTCGGCGATCGACTTCCCCTTGTAGCGCACCTCCAGCGTCTCCCGGTTATAGCGCTTCCCCCGGCACTGCTCGCAGGTCACATAGAGATCGGGGAGGAAGTGCATCTCGATCCTCTTGATACCGTCCCCCTCGCACCCCTCGCAGCGCCCCCCCTTGGTGTTGAAGGAGAAGCGACCCTTGTCGTAACCGCGCACCTGGGCCTCGGGGAGGGAGGCGAAGAGCGCCCGGATGGGGGTGAAGACCCCGGTGTAGGTGGCCGGGTTGCTGCGGGGGGTGCGGCCGATCGGGCTCTGGTCGATGTCGATGACCTTGCCGACCTGCTCATATCCTTCCAGGGCGGACAGCGGAAGGGGGTGGACGTGGGCGCCCTGGATCTGGCGGGCCAGGGCGGGCCAGAGCGTCTCGGTCACCAGGGAGCTCTTCCCCGATCCGGAGACCCCGGTCACGCAGATGAACGTCCCCAGGGGGAAGTCCACCTCCAGATCCTTCAGGTTGTTCCCGCGCGCCCCCTTGATCCGCAGGATGTGCCCGTTGCCGGCCCGTCTCCGCTCCGGGAGGGGGATCTGCAGGGTGCCGCTCAGGTACTGCCCGGTGAGGCTGCGCTTGACCCGCCGGACCTGGGCGGGGGTGCCGGTGGCGACCACCTCGCCGCCGAACCGGCCGGCCCGGGGTCCCAGGTCGACGACATAGTCGGCCCGCTCGATGGTCTCCCGGTCGTGCTCGACTACCAGGACGGTGTTGCCCAGGTCGCGCAGCCGTTCCAGGGTGCCGAGCAGGCGTCGGTTGTCGCGCTGGTGGAGCCCGATGGAGGGCTCGTCCAGGATGTAGAGGACCCCCACCAGCTGGGAACCGATCTGGGTGGCCAGCCGGATGCGCTGCGCCTCCCCCCCCGCGAGGGTCCCGGCCTGACGGTCGAGGGTCAGGTAGTCGAGCCCCACATCCACCAGGAAACCGAGCCGCTCCCGCACCTCCTTGAGGATCGGGCGGGCCACCGTTGTGTCCCGCTCTTCCAGGGTGAGCCCGGTGAAGAAGTCCCGGGCCGCCCCCACCGAGAGCCGGCCCACCTCGTGGAGGCCCAGTCCTCCCACCGTCACCGCCCGGCTCTCCGGGCGGAGCCGGCCGCCGCCGCAGGCGGGGCAGTCGATCTGGTTCATGAACTGCTCGAGCGCTTCGCGGCTGCGGCTGCTGGAGGTCTGCCGGTAGAGACGGTCGAGCTCGGGGATGACCCCCCGCCACTTCCCCTCGTAGGTCCAGGAGCCCTTCCCCCCCTCCCAGCGGAACTCGATCGGCTTCTCCGAGCCCTGCAGGATGAGCTCGCGCTGGGCCTCGGTTAGATCCCGCCACGGCCGCCCGACGGGTACCCGCAGCGCCTTGGCCGCCTGCAGGACATGCTCCTGCCGGTAGTTGCCCCAGGCGCCGAAGGCGACGATGGCCTCATCGTTCAGGCTCTTCGAGGGATCGGGGACGATCAGGTCGGGATCGAAGTAGAACTGGGTGCCCAGCCCGTCGCAGTCGGGGCAGGCGCCGTAGGGGCTGTTGAAGGAGAAGCTGCGTGGTTCCAGGACCGGGATAGAGAGGCCGCAATGATGACAGGCGAAGTGCTCGGAGAAGACCTCCTCACTCCCCTCCGGTCCCAGCACGGTCACCAGGCCCTCGGCCAGCCCCAGGGCGGTCTCGATCGAATCGGAGATCCGGCCGCGCGCCTCCGGCTTGACGATCACCCGGTCCACCACCACTTCGATGGTGTGCTTCTTCTGCTTGTCGAGCCGGCGCTGCGGGTCGATCTCGCTTACCTCACCGTCCACCCGGACCCGCACGAACCCGTCCGCCTGCACCTGGCGGAAGAGTTCCTGGTACTCCCCCTTGCGCCCCCGCACCAGGGGAGCGAGCACCTGGAGCCGGGAGCCCTCCGGGTAGGCCATCACCGCGTCGGTGATCTGCTGGGCCGATTGGGCCTCGATGGGGCGGCCGCACTGCCAACAGTGGACCTTCCCCACCCGGGCATAGAGCAAACGCAAGTAGTCGTGGATCTCGGTGACGGTACCGACGGTGGAGCGCGGGTTGCGACCGGCCGAGCGCTGCTCGATCGAGATGGCCGGTGAGAGCCCCTCGATGGCGTCCACGTCCGGCTTCTCCATCAGGTCGAGGAACTGCCGGGCGTAGGCCGAGAGACTCTCCACGTAACGCCGCTGCCCCTCGGCGTAGATGGTGTCGAAGGCGAGGCTGGACTTGCCCGAACCGGAGAGACCCGTGACCACCGTCAGGCGGTCACGGGGGATCTCCACATCGATGTTCTTCAGGTTGTGCTCGCGGGCACCCCGAACGATCAGCCGCTCCGGCACCATGGGGTGCCAATATACTCGGTGTCCCTAGACACTCAATACTTCCCGAAGCGGAAGGTCAGGCTGGCGAAGGGGCCGCCCAGGTCGGCCGAGGTCAGCCCGTAGTCGGTCTCCCAGGAGGACTTCAGGCCGGAGACGATCCGATAGCCGGCACCCAGACCGACCCGCATGCTCGGGGTCATATTGATCTCGAGGTGAAGCGAAGGCTCCAGGACCAGGACGGCATCATCGTCCACATTGTCGCTGCCGGAGGGCTGGGAGGTGTCCCGCAGGCTCGGACCCCCGCCGCCGATGATCAGGGCCAGGTAGCCGTGGAAGACTTGGTCGCTCTTATGGAGGTACTCGAGCAGCAGGCCGCCGTAGCCGAAGTCCATCGCATAGGTGACGCTGTTGAACGTGAACTCGTGCTCAGTCACCACGCCGTAGCCCGCCCCGCCGATGACCAGGGTCTTGCCGATCACCCATCCCCCCTGCCCTCCCATCTGCACGGCCAGGTCCCCGTTCAGGGTGCCGATCCTGACTCCCGGTCCGCCGTACCCCCCACTGTGGAAGTCCTCCCCGAGCAGGGTCTCCTGAGCCCCGGCCTGGCCGGGCAGGGCCAGCGCCAGAAGCAAAACGAGCATCAGGACCTTCTTCATACCCGACTCCTTTCCGCCGGAGCCATCTCCGGCCCTCCCCGATGATACGGCCGCGCACCCCCAGTGGATACATGGTCCCTACGAACCCCGGATGATTTCCAGTCCGGCCGGAAGCGCCTTCATCATCGCCGCCAGGCCGGGGGTGGCAATCAACCGCCGTCGCTGCGGATCCCCGAGCACGAAGAGGGCCTCGCAGTCCGTCGGGAGCAGCAAGACCCCGTCCGGACCGAGCACGCTGAGGGCGGTGGCCCAGATATCGGCGGTCTCGGCCTCGGGTGCCGTGACCGTCACGGAGACGACCCCCTCGGCGGGACGGCCGCTGCGGGGATCGATGATATGACTGAACCGGTGCCCACCGACCTCCACGAAACGAGCATAGTCCCCGCTCGTGCAGACGGCCCCCTCCCCGATCTGCAGGCCGACCCGGGGGAGCGTCCCGAAGGGATCCCGCACTTCGACCTCCCAGCGGTCGGCCTGGGGGGGGCGTCCCCACACCCGCACGTCCCCACCAATGTCCACCAGTCCTCCCTGGGGAGCGCACGCCGACAGGATTGCCACCGCCCGGTCGATGGCGTACCCCTTGACGATGTCCCCCAGGTCGACTCGGGCTTCCTCCGAGCTCTTGCGCAGGCCGTCGGCGGTGGGCTCGAAGTGCTTCCAGCGGGAGCGGTCCCGGGCTTCGGCCAGTTCGGCCGGAGTTGGGAGGCGGTCAGCATCGGCCGCCCGGCGCCAGAGCAGGACCAGTGGACCAACCGTGACATCGAAGGCGCCGCGGGTCTGGTCGGCCGCCTCCCGGGCGCGCGCCAGCACCTCCCTCGTCTCGGGCGAGAGGAGTACCGATCGGCCGGCCGGAGCGCGGTTCAGCCGCGAGAGTTCCGAGTCCTCCAGCCAGATGCTCATCCGGGACTCGATCCCGCGCACCACCTCTTCGGCCCGCTCGAGCCCGACGGCCGCTCCCCGCGCGCCTCGTCGTCCAATGGTCACCGCGAGACGGCAGGAGGTGCCCATGATACCCTCCGGCTCGACGGTGAGGGCGACCAGTCTCTCCCGGGGACGCTCCCTCCGGGTCTGCCACAGCCCCACCGCCGTCAGCAGAGCGAGCAGGATCACCAGGAGGGGTCCGATCCGTTCCCGCAGCCTGAACCCGATGCTTGTCATCCCGTCTTTGCTCCTGGTCGAGGTTCTTCCGACCGCCCTTCCGTGGGTCCCCAGGATACTGGCCAGACGGCCGGCCGCTCCGGTAAGATTGCCACGTCCCTGATGGTACCGGCGGCGCGCCCGCCGGAGGAGTCCTATGTCGATCCGTTTCCGATCCGTCCACGATCCGGATAAGGGGAGCACCCGAGCGCCGTCCGTCCCGGGCGGGGAGCCTGCGCTCCACCGACTTCCTCTCCTGACCCACCACCGGGAGCTCGGCTCCCGGATCTGGGTACAGACCCGGATCCGCTATCTGACCGTCCTGGTCATCATCGCCGGCGCATGGCTGGCCTCGGTCGGCATCGGCATCGAGGGGCTGCTGGTCGAGTGGATGTGGCTGCTCGGCCTGGCACTGGCGGTCTATAACACGGTCGTGGTGCTGCTCGTGCGACCCTACCGGGTCCCGGAACGGGCCGAGGAGTCGCGACGCTTCCTCACCGGAGTGCTTTACACCACGATGGGGCTCGACTACCTCGCCCTGACCGCTGCGGTCTGGCTGGCCGGGGGCTCCCGCTCCCCTTTTCTGGCCTTTTTCCTGCTTCACCTCATTAACTGCATCCTGCTCAGCCGCCGCGCCGCGGTGGCCAGCACACTCCTGGCCTTCGTGCTGCTGGCGACCCTGGTGCTCGGAGAGATCGCGGGGCTCATCCCCACCCACACGCCGGCCGGGATGATCGCCGATCCCCGGGTCCTCGATCCTCGCTATGCGGTCACCGTGCTGCTGCTCTACGGCATGCTCTTCGCCTCCACCACCTTCATGCTCATCGGCTTCAGCGAACTGCTGCGCCGCAGCGAACGGCAGCTCCATCAAGCCAACGAGGAGCTGGGAAAGCTCTCCCGCCTGCGGCGGGACTTCCTGCACATCGCGCTCCACAACATCCAGGCCCCGGTGGGGGCGGCTACCATGCTCCTGAACAACCTGCGGGCGGGATTCGGGGGCTCGCTCACCCCCGACCAGGATCGCTGGCTCGAACGGAGCCTTAAGCGTCTCGACGACGTGAACGACATCATGTACGACCTGCGGGTGCTGAGTTCCCTGGAGTCCGAGCGTTACAACCAGGAGGTCGGTGAGGTAAATCTGCGCATCCTGCTGCTTGGACTTCACGAGGAGTACGCCGACCTTGCCCGTTCCCGGTTCCAGCACTTGACCCTGGAGATGACCCAGAACCTCCCGCCGGTGAGGGGCATCGAGCGACTGCTGCGTGAGGCGGTGGCCAACTTCATCACCAATGCAATCAAATACACTCCCGAGAAGGGACGCATCATCATCCGCGCCCGCCACCTTCCCCCAGTGGTGCGGATCGAGGTCCAGGACAACGGCATCGGTATCGCACCGGAGGACCAGGGGCGGCTCTTCCAGGAGTTCGTGCGCATCCAGCGGCCCGGGACCCAATTGTCCAGCATACCCGGTGACGGACTGGGACTTTCGATCGCCAAGAGGGTGGCCATCGCGCACGGGGGAGACTGCGGGGTACAGAGCGAACTGGATCGCGGCAGTACTTTCTTCCTCCAGATCCCGACCGCTGAGTGATCGTCGGACCGGATCGGGACTGTTTCTACTTCAGTTTCTCCTTCAGGACCCGCAACAGAGCTGGTAGATCGAGTGGTTTCTGGAAGATTCCGGCCAGACCGAGTGAGGCGTAGCTGGTGCTGCCGTCCAACTGGTCGCCGACCGAACTCAGCATGTAGATTGGGACTTTCAAGCCGATCCCCCGCACGTCGTTGACGAAACTGGTCCCGGCATCGATCTCCTCCATCATTAAGTCGAGAAGGATCAGGTCAGGTTCGGTCTTGGATGCGACCCGCAATCCCTCCTCCGCGCTCCTGGCCTGCACGACCAGGTAGCCGTTCGACTCCAGGATGGTCCGGATGGCTTCCAGGTAATCGGGGTCGTCATCGATGGTCAGGATCACATGTTTGCCGTCTCGCATCGCTCGTCGCCCTGGCTTGGCCCGGTCTGCCTGCCGTGCCGTGGATGTTCGGTCCGGTCAGCCGGAGAAACGCCGCTCCCGGAGCACCGGTTCAATAAATCGGATTGCTTCCTCTAGATTCCGCGAGGCCGCTTCGCCGAGGTCCTCTCCGAAACCTGCGAACTCGTACCCTCTGATCCCCAGTACGTAGCCTAGTGTATCAGCGCCGAAGAGGTCACGGGCCAGCGACAGCAGAGCCGCCGGTGAGACCGAGTGGGTCGAGAAACTGGTCTCGGCCTTCGGCTCCAGGGAATAGAACCGGAACGGTCCTTCGCCCGACGCATCGGCGTCGGCGAAGAGCACCACATCATGGGCGGCCACGTCGGCGGCGCTCTCCGGCTGAAGCTGGTAGTCGACGTCAACGGTGATTCCCTCGATTCCCATGGCCTCG
>CAZFHZ010000132.1:0-8832 GCA_964519015.1 uncultured Gemmatimonadota bacterium
CACCGTGGCGTTCGAGGACCATTGGTTCTTCTTCCATCCCGGAGTGAATCCGGTCGCCGTGCTCCGCGCTGCGATCCAGAACTTCAAGGCGGGCCGCGTGGTCAGCGGCGGGTCCACGCTCACCCAGCAGGTGGCGCGCCTCATGGAGCAGCGCCCGCGTACCCTCCCGGCCAAACTCATCGAAGCATTCCGCGCCACCCAGCTCGAGCTGCGGTTCAGCAAGCACGCGATCCTGGAGTACTACCTGAACCTGGCGCCCTACGGGGGGAACCTGCAGGGAGCGGCCGCTGCCGCCCGGTTCTACTTCGGCAAACCGGCCTCGGCGCTGGGTCCGGGCGAAGCCGCCCTGCTCGCCGCCCTCCCCAACGCCCCCACTCGCCTGCGACCGGACCGGAACCCGGAGGGGGCCCGAGCCCGGCGGAACGAAGTCCTCGCCCGCATGTACCGGCGTGGTGTCATCGACCGGGAGCGATACCTGCGCTCCCTGCGTGAACCGGTGCCGGATCTGCGCCGGGAGGTCCCGATGCGCGCTCCTCACCTCGGGGACCTGCTGCGGTCGAGGCTGGGGCAGGACGCCGGCGATGTGCTCTCGACCATCGATCCGGCCGTTCAGGAATCGGCCGAACGACTCCTCACCCGCCACCTGGAGCGGCTGGCGGGCCGCGGCATCGGCAACGGCGCGGTCGTGGTGATCGAGAACGCCACCCGGGCAGTCCGGGCTCTGGTCGGTTCGGCGGACTACCGTGACGATGCCGCGTCAGGCCAGGTCAACGGTGTACTGGCCCCGCGCTCTCCCGGCTCCGCCCTCAAACCGTTCGCCTACGCACTCGGCTTCGATGCCGGTCTGGTCACTCCCTCCATGCTGATCGAGGATGTGCCGGTCCGTTTCGGGAGTTACCGCCCCCAGAACTACGATGAAACCTACCGGGGAGCGATCACGGTCACCGATGCCCTGCGCTACTCGATGAACGTACCGGCGGTGAACCTGGTCCATCGGCTCGGTGTTGAACGGCTCTACGCTTTTCTGAATGAAGGGGGTTTGAACACACTCGATCACCCGTGGGAGCACTACGGGCTCCCGCTGGTGCTGGGCGGGGGTGGGGTGTGCCTGCTGGAGCTGACCAACCTCTACGCGATGCTGGCCGAGCAGGGTATCTGGCGACCCTACCGGCTGCTGGAGCAGGACCGGCCGGTCCCGGGACACCGGATGCTCTCTCCCGGTGCGGTCTATCTGCTCACCGAGATCCTGACCCAGATTCGCCGTCCCGATTTCCCGAGCTCCTGGGAGTCGGCCGTCCATGTGCCGCGTATCGCCTGGAAGACCGGGACCTCCTATGGACACCACGACGCCTGGAGCATCGGGTACACTGGCGATCACACGATCGGCGTCTGGATGGGCAACTTCTCGGGTGAGGGCTCCCCCGAACTGGTGGGCGCTGAAGCGGCGGGGCCGCTGCTCTTCGACCTGGCGACCGTGCTCGAGCACGATGGGAGCAACTGGTTCATGCCGCCCGAAGGCGTCGAGGAAATCGAAGTCTGTACTCTCTCGGGCCTGCCGGCCGGTCCGTGGTGCCCGGAGACGCGTCGGGTGTTCGTGCTCGCAGGCATCTCCCCCAATGCCCCCTGCGACATGCACGTGCACTGCATGGTTGACGATGAGAGCGGCTTCCGGCTGTGCCCCCACTGCAGTCCCGGACGGTCCTGGCACTGGGAGACTTTCGTGGAATGGCCGCAGTCCGTAGCCACCTGGATGCGCGAGAACGGCCAGCCCGTTCCCGGTCTCCCTCCGCATGAGCCGACCTGTACGGCCACTACCGCGGGGGATGGCCCACTGATCCGGTCCCCGGCGACCGACATTCGCTTTGTGCTGCGTGAGGATGTCCCGCTCGAGTACCAGAAGATCCGCCTGGAGGCTTCCGTGGTGAGTTCGGTCCGCACGGTCCACTGGTTCGTGGATGGGGAACTGCTCTTCCAGGGGGATCCCACCGCCCAGGTCTTCTGGCTTCCACGTCGGGGGCGGCACATGGTGGTCTGTGTGGACGAAGAGGGACGGAGCAGCCGCCGCGAACTCATCGTCGAGTGAACTTCAGACCTCCGGCTTCGTACCCCCGTTCATCTTCCGGTAGGCAGCCAGGATGGTGTCCACCACCTTCCGGGGGGAATCGGTCACGACCATCAGATCGAGGTCATCGGGGGAGATCTTCCCCTCAGCCAGCACTCGGCCCCGCAGCCATTCGAAGAAGCCCTTCCAGTAGCGCCGTCCGAACATCACCAGCGGGAAATTCCGGATCTTGCCGGTTTGCTTCAGGGTGAGCGACTCCATCAGTTCGTCCATGGTGCCGTAACCGCCCGGGAAGATCACATAGCCCTGCGCGTACTTCAGGAACATCGTCTTGCGGGCGAAGAAGTAGCGGAACTCGAGCGCCAGGTTGACGTAGCGGTTCATCTTCTGCTCGAAGGGGAGCTCGATGCCCAACCCGACCGAGACGGCCCCCGCCTCGGCCGCCCCGCGGTTGGCCGCCTCCATGATGCCGGGACCGCCGCCGGTGATGATCGAGAAACCGGCCTCCCCGAGCAGGCGGGCGGTCTTGACCGCCTGCCGGTACATCGGGTCGCTCCGCTTCGTGCGGGCGGAGCCGAAGATGGTGACCGCCGGTCCCAGGTCGGCCAGGTCGTCAAAGCCGGCCACGAACTCCCCCATGATCCGCAGCACCCGCCACGGATCGGCCTGGATCCAGTCGTAGGGCTCAGCGACCGGCGCCAGGAGCAGATGCTCGTCCTTGGTCTTGCGCCCCGGTCCGGTGCGCAGCGCCGCCCCTCCCGAACCTACCCGGACCTTGTCCGGAACCACGGCCGGCCCGACCGCCTTCTTCTTCTGTCCGCCCTTCTTTTTCCGTCCGCTCTTCTTCGCTCCCTGATTCGCCATCGGAACATCCCTGTTGGTCGAGCTGAGGTCCACCCGCTGACTGGGGACCGGTCGGGCCCGGATACCCAGGTGACCGCCCCGGAAGGGGTAACGATACCACTTCATGCGTCCGCCGAAAGCAGCTAAGTTGGGTCCCGGCCGCACGTCACGAGCCGTCGCTGAACCCTTCCTGTCCAGGAGTCCGTCATGATGCGCCTCCCTCTCCCTCGGCCGTCCGACACCCGTACCCGCCCGGCCTGCGGCCTCGCCCGGTGCCGAAGCGGGATCGCCCGGCTGGCCTTCCTACTGCTCCTCCCGGCCCTCCCGGCCCTAGCTCAGATCGCCCCAGGAGGGGGCAAGAAATCCCTCGACCACAGCGTCTACGACGAATGGCTGCGCATCTCGACCCAGAGTCTCTCCCCCGACGGTCGCTGGGTTCTTTATGTGCTGGCCCCGCAGGACGGCGGCGACACCCGGCTGGTGGTGCGCAATCTGACCAGCTCGACCGAGCACACCATCGCCTGCGGCTCCGAGGCCCGCTTCAGCGACGACTCCCGCCATGTCCTCTTCCTGGTCGATCCGTCCGAAGCGGAGCGGGAGCAGGCCCGGCAGGAGAAGAAGAAGCCGGAGGAGCAGCCGAAGAAGGCGCTGGGCATCCTTCGACTGGCCGACGGGGAGCTGCAGCGCATCGAACGGGTCAAGAGCTACCGACTTCCCACCGAGAGCGGCGCCTGGCTGGCCTATCTGAAGGAGCCCGACCTGCCGGCGCCGGCCACCGGTGCGGCCGGGGGTGCAGCGGGATCGCAGGCGGAAGCAGTGGCCGGGCGCAAGGCGACCGAACTGGGGACCGACCTGGTGCTGCGCAACCTGGCCGGGGAGAGTGAGAGCATCCTCCCCTATGCGACCGACTACCGGATCTCCGACGACGGCGCCCTGCTGCTCTACGCGGCGGCCTGGCCGGACACCGCCCGGGACGGGGTGTGGGTCGTGGAGACCCGCTCGGGCCGGACGACCGAACTGCTGACCGGGCCGGGGCACTACCGGGGTCTGGCCTTCGATGAGGCGGGAGCCCAGGCCGCCTTCCTCTCCGACACCGCCCACCGCGCTGAGAAGCCGTCTCCCTTCGCCCTCTACGCCTGGCGCCGGGGGGAGCCGGCCGCCACCCTGCAGGTGGACGCCGGGACCCCCGGGGTGCCGGCCGGCTGGTGGGTCAGCGAGAACCGTACCCCCTCCTTCTCCAAGAACGGCAGCCGCCTCTTCTTCGGCACCGCTCCGCGCCCCGCTCCCGAGCCGGGCGAGGGGGAGGGACTGAGCGAAGAGGAGAAGCAGGTCAAGCTCGACATCTGGCACTGGCAGGACCCGCAGCTCCAGCCGCAGCAGCTCCGCCAGGCCGACCAGGAGCGCCGCCGCTCCTACCAGGCGGTCTGCCTGCTGCCGCGCGGCCGGGTGGTCCAGCTGGCCACCCCGGCGATGCCCTCGGTGGACATCCCCCGCGACGGCGACGGCCCGCTGGCGCTGGCCGTGACCGATGTCCCCTATGCCATCCGCGACTCGTGGGACACCCCCTCCTGGAACGACGTCCATCTGGTCGAGGTGGAATCGGGGGCCGTCCGCACCCTGTTCACCGAGACGCAGACCCGGCCCTCTTTCTCGCCGGGGGGCGGCTACCTCTACTGGTGGGATGCGGACGAACGGGGCTGGTTCGCGCAGAGCGTCACGGGGGGGACGACCGTCGCGCTGACCGCCGACCTCCCCCACCCGGTCTGGAACGAGTTGCACGACACTCCCTCACCGGTGGGACCGTACGGCAGCGGTGGCTGGACGGACGATGACGCCCATTTCCTGGTCTACGACGCCCACGACATCTGGGTGACCGATCCGAGCGGGAAGGAGCCCGCCCGCTGCTTGACCGAGGGGGTCGGTCGGCGACAGGGGCTGCGCTTCCGCGTGGTCGACCTGGAGCGCGAGCGCGACACCTTCGATGAACGCGCCCCCCTGCTGCTCTCGGCCTTCGATGTGCGCACCCGGGCGGACGGCTTCTACCAGGACCGGGTCCGCGGATCGGGCGAACCGAACCGCCTGATCATGCAGGACGTCGCCTTCTCCACCCCGGTCAAAGCCGATGAGGGCGAGGTGCTCCTCTACACCCGCCAAAGCTTCATCGATTTCCCCGACCTGTGGACGAGTGATCGGAACTTCCGCGACCCGCGCCGGATCAGCCGGGCCAACCCACAGCAGGACGATTACCTCTGGGGGACCGCCGAGCTCGTCCACTGGGAGTCGGTCGACGGAGAGCCACTCGACGGCATCCTCTACAAGCCGGAGGCCTTCGATCCCGCAAAGAAGTATCCGATGATCGTCACCTTCTACGAGCGCAACTCGGACAACCTGCACACCCACTGGACCCCCGAGCCGCACCGCTCGATCATCAACTACACCTTCTACACCAGCCGCGGGTACCTGGTCTTCCTGCCCGACATCCCCTACCGGATCGGCTACCCGGGCGAGAGTGCCCTGAACGCCATCCTCCCCGGTGTGCTCAAGCTGATCGCTGCCGGTTTCGTGGACCCGGAGCGGATCGGGGCCGGCGGCCACTCCTGGGGCGGCTACCAGACCGCTTATCTGGTCACCCGCACCAACCTCTTCCGGGCGGCCGAGGCAGGGGCGCCGGTCTCGAACATGACCAGCGCCTACGGCGGCATCCGCTGGGAAAGCGGCATGAGCCGCATGTTCCAGTACGAGCACACCCAGAGCCGCATCGGTGCCACCCTGTGGGAGGCGCCCCTGAAATACATCGAGAACTCCCCCCTCTTCTGGGCCGACAAGATCGAGACCCCGCTGCTCATCCTGCATAACGACGAGGACGGGGCGGTGCCGTGGGAGCAGGGGATCGAGCTCTTCGTGGCTTTGCGCCGGCTGGGCAAGCCGGCCTGGATGATCGTCTACAACGGCCAGCCCCACTGGCCCATCACCTGGCCGAACAAAAAGGACTGGGCGGTGCGCCTGCAGCAGTACTGGGACCACTTCCTGAAGGACGCCCCCGCCCCGGTCTGGCTGGCCGAGGGACTGCCGGCGGTCGACAAGGGAAAGACCCTGGGCAAGGAACTGGTGCCCCCCCCGCTCCGGGAGCGCTAATGGAGAGATCGGCATGAAGACCACCCCCCTCTCACCGGTCGACACGCTGTTCGCGAACGGCGGTTACCCGATCGAGTTCCTCCTCTTCTACCCCGGGGGACTGCCCGACGGAGCCATCCGTTCCGGATTGCGGAGACTCGCCCGGGCCTTCTGGCCGGCTTTCGGGTCCTACGGTGAAGGAGTGCTCCGGTCGGTGCCCTACCGGGAGGGGGACGTCTTCGACGAGGTGCGGGTCGAGGAGGACTTCCCGATCCGTCTGGTGGACCGGCCGGAACCATCCGATTTGCATCAGCTCATGCTCCCCTCCCTCCAGCGGCTCTTTTTCCTGCGGCTGATCCACTTCCACGACGGCGCCGCCCTGATCCCCAAGCAAAGCCACTTGGCCGGGGACGGCTACAGTTACTTCTACCTGCTCAGTATCCTCGCCGCCCTTTCGCGGGGAGGCGGCGGATTCCTGCGCTCCCTCCCGCGTTTGCTGGCCTTCCGGCCGCAGCACCACCGTTCGGTCCTCCTGCGGTCCTCGCTCACCGATGACCGGCTGCCGCCCCGGCCGGTGACGGAGGTCGAACGGATCGCCGTCGAAGCAATCCCCCGCCGCGAGGTCATGTCCGCGGTCCGCACCGCCGGGCGGGAGGGACCGGCCCGCATCTCCACCAACGACGTGCTCACCGCCCGGGCCCTCCGTCACATCGTGGAGGAGCGGGGGGACGCGTTCGGTGCTCAGGTCGGGCTGACCATTCCGATCGACGTGCGCCGTCACGTCAAGGCGTACGGCCGGCGGTTTTTCGGGAACGCCATCCAGTTGCACCGGACGGACTTCGACCGGGAGGCACTGCGGGGCCTCTCCGTCACCGAACTGGCTGCCCGGATACGGGCCTCCCTGCCGGAGATCGACACCGGATCGTACCGCGACTATCTGGCTGGTCTCGAGGCGGTGGCCCGGTCCGGTGACCGGTCGTCACTCCGGCCGTACGACCCTGAGACCGGCTGCCTGGTCACCAATCTCTCACGTCTGCCGCTCGCGCAGTTGGATTTCGGAACGGGAGCCCCGGCTCAGGTGGTCCCGCTCACGGTGGGACGCCATTCCACCCTGATCCTGAGCCGGGGGGAGGACTTCATCCTGCGGCTGGCCTACTGAATCCGCTCCGGCGGACTGGCCGGGCGGACCTCGCCCCACCGTCATCGTTCTAGGTGACCACCACCCTCGGCAGCAGCGGATTCAGATGCATGGTCAGGTCGTAGACTGAGGCCCCGCAGGCCGCGGACACATCCTCCGGCCGGGACCCATCCTGCCAATCGAAGCAGACGGCAGTGTCGCCGATCCGGACCTGAGCGGTCTCCCCCAGCTCGACGATCGAATGGCTCGCCGAGACCGAGGCGATCAGGGGATAGAGCCGTTCGCCGACGCGGACCCGGGCGCCCTGGGCGGCTACCCGCGGCCAGCCGTCGGCATGCCCCACCGGCAGGGTGGCCACCCAGACATCCCGCTCGGCCCGGTAAGCCCGGTTGTAGCCGGCGCTCTCCCCCCGACGCAGCCGCTTCACGTAGATGACCCGGCATTTCAGGCTCACCGCCGGTCGTAGCTCCATCACCTCCTGGGTCCGGAAGGCCGCTTCCGGGTAGATGCCGAAGAGGACCATGCCCGGACGCACCATGTCGAAGAACCCGTCCGGCCGCTGGAAGAGGCCGTAGCTGGAGGCGGCATGTTTCAAGCCGAGTCCGATCCCCTTGCGCTCGAGCCCTGAGCAAAGCGATTGGAAACGCCGGATCTGCTCCCGGTCGAAGTCGGGGTCCTCGGTGAAGGTCATCATCGTCCCGCGCAGCTCGACCGAAGGCCGAGCGGCCAGATCGCGAATGTACGCGGCCGCCTCTTCCCAGGGCACCCCCACCCGTCCGATCCCGGTGTCCACGCAGACGTGCACGGCTACCGGTCGCTGACGGGCGGCCGCGATCCGGTCCAGCACGGAGCCCACGGGCGTGTACACCATCGGCTCGATTTCGCGGGCCACCGCCTCGCGCAGTTCCGGTTCGTCAAAGGGGCCCATCAGGAGGACGGGTTTGCGGATGCCGGCCTCGCGCAGCCGGAGCGCCTCGTGGAGCTTGACCACGGCGAATCCCCGGATCGGCGCCAGCGGCTCGAGAATCCGGGCGACGTTCTCCACCCCCAGCCCGTAGCCGTTGTTCTTGATCACGGCCAGGATGGGTCGCCCTCCCACCCTCCGCGACACCTGCTCGACGTTATGCCGGAGGTGGTCCCCCCGGACCTCGATCCAGGGATCGAAGGAAGCGTGCCGCTCCTGCCGGGCGGGCGTCTGCTCTCCGGTGAGCGTGAGTGCGGCCAGGGCTGGCGCCCCGGCCAGGAAGCTGCGTCGCGGGATCTCCATGCCTGCCTCCGGAGGTCAACGGTCGGTCCTGGTAAAACCGGGATGAAACCCGGTAGCGGGACAACTGTAATACCCTTACCCGCCGACCTGAACGCTGGAATGCCTTGATCAGACCAAGAATGACGGGGCGAGGGCCGCTGTATAACCCACTGGAGAGACCATTGATACGATGGATATGCTGACGGCATTGGATGCACGACCTGCAGGCCGGGAAGGAGCGCCGAAGTGATGAACAGCACGAAGATCCGCCGCGGCATGAGGAGCGTGGGTATCGTCGTCGGGATAGGTCTCTGGACGAGCCTCTGGGGAGTCTCGTGCACCCGAGCCGACGGTCAAGGCGCCTGGGTCCGGGGACATTACACCAAGAGCGAGTACCGGATCCCGATGCGGGACGGAGTGCACCTCTTC
>CAZFHZ010000133.1:0-8698 GCA_964519015.1 uncultured Gemmatimonadota bacterium
GCAGCGCCTCGTCCTCCATGTAGCGCGGCGGCGGGGTCCGGTTGGCATGTTTCATCCGGGTGCCGCCGATCCACACCTCACCCAGGTCGGGGTGCTTGACCGGATGGGGGGTGATCCACCCCTCCCCGGTGAGCTCGATATCGGTCCACTGCAGGTACTCCTCTTCGCTCACCCGGCCGTCGCCGTTCGTGTCGGCGTCGGGATGGGTCCCCCAGAGCTCGATCAGGTAGGCGTAGTTGCCCAGCATGTAGTAGGAGGCCGCCTGCGCCTGCCCGGTGAGGCCGGAGATCGTCGGCGTGTAGTTCTTCAGGATCCGCGCGCCCATGCTGACGATCTCGGTCTGGGTCGCCATGTCACCGCGGTACTCCGCGGGGACCTGGCGGTCGAAGAGCCAGGCATACTGGTTGGTCTCACGCGCCCGGGCCAGCCGTTCTTCGAAGCTCTGCTGGCCTCCGCGGAATCCTCCCCCACCTCCCCCCGGAGCCGCCTGAGCCGTCGTCGCCGCCGGGACCGCCGGAGGCGCGCTGAACATGATCAGACGCCCGGTGTTGTGATAGTGGAAGCTGGCGAAGATGTTCGGGTGGGTGCGCTGGAACTCGTAGGCGTTGCGCGTCTCCGACTCCGACATCGTGTAGGGCCAGCCGGCCGACAGGTTCCAGTCGTACGGGTAGTTGCGGTTGGGGTCGGGACCCCCGATGTCGTCCTCGTTGATCCGGCCGTCGCCGTCGTTGTCGTACCCCTCCTGACCGATCCGGCGGAACCGCCGGACCTGTTCGGTCGGGTCGGTGATAGGCACGAACCGCCGGCCGTCGGGAGAGAGCTTGTGGGTCCCCGCCGGATCGACGATCCACATCGTGGATATCTGCCCGTCGCCATCCACATCCTCGGTCTGGTCCTCGTCGTAGAGCCCGTCCCCGTCGTTGTCCTCGGGCCGGTAGGGCTCCCGGGGGTTGTTCGTGTCGTTGGGGAAGGAGACGAACGAATCGTTCGCATCCACGTTCAGGCCGGGCAGGATGTAGAAGGCGTGTTCGTTGAGCAGGTTGTAGACATACGGGTCGTAGTCGTAGCGGGTGAGCAGGTACCAGGCCAGGTAGAGGGAACAGGTGATCCCGTTCACCTCGTTCCCGTGGACCGCCCCGTCCACCCACATCGCCGTCTTCGAGTCGGCCGGGCCGTTGGCCTTGTTGGTGATGGTGAGCAGGAACTGGTCACGGCCCATCCGGCTCTTGCCGATGCTCTGGATGTCCGCCAGTTGGTTGTACTTCTTCTGAAGATCGTGCATGATCTTCGTCCACTCGGCATAGCCGTAGTACTGCTTCCAGCTGATGGGGAAGTCGAGTTCTCCGTGGTACCCCCCCGGATTCTGCTGAAGCTTGCTCTGGGCCAGCGCCGGGTGCGTCCAGGCCGCCAGGATCAGCGCGGCGAGGACAGGCACCGCCAGGCGCCCGTGTGCATTCATCGTCCTCATGGTTCGCGCCTCCTTCACTTGACCGGGACGTCCATGACCACCGTGCCCCCCTTTTGGGAGGTGAGCACGACCTTCAAGGGGGCGTCCCCCTCGACGGCGATCAGCCAGCGTACGGTGCGGGTGCTGCCGCTCCCCGACACCTCATCCCCTCCCTGCTGCATGCGGAAGCCGGGCATGCCGGCCGGCATGGCCGGTGCGGCGGGCGCCCGGCCTCCCCCGGCTCCCCGGGCGGTCGGAGCGGTCGCCGCGGCGGCGAATCCGGGGATCGGCATCACGCCCTCCAGCACCCCCAGCCGCTGCCACACGCCCCCCTGCAGGAAGGTCGTCTTGGCGCGGTCGGTGACCAGCCAGATCGCATCCTGGCGATTGCCCGCCAGGGAGGCGCCGCGGTCCAGGTGCGTAGCCAGCGGTCCCTGGTTGGCCACTTCCACGGTGACTTCGACCACGCGGTAGCGGCCGGTACCGCGACCCTTGTGCACGGTCACCCGGTCCCCGGTCTGGTCGAGCGTGACCTCGGCGGCGTTGTCGGTCGTGTAGAGGACCTTCGCCTCGGCCCGGGTGATGGCCAGCTTCGGCAGCAGCGTGGCCTTGTACTTTTCGAACTGCCAGTGGGTATCACACACCTTGAGCAGCGATTCCCCCGGTGTGGCGTTCCCACCGGTGTACTTCGGGATCCAGCCGCCGACCTCCCCATCACCCAGCTCCGGGTGACGGAAGCGCTTCCAGGGGAGGAAGAACCGGCCGCCCGCCTTCTCATCCTGGTACTTCAGCAGCCAGCGCTCGCGCTGCAGGCGGGCGTCGTCACCGGTGAACTCCGGCATCCCCACCTGGTCCTTCGAGGAGTTCCAGAGTTCGGTGGTCATCGAGTAGGCCCCGTACTGGGCGTAGGCCCAGTCGATGAAGATCCCGTATCCATAGGGCCGGCCCTGCTCGACGTTGTAGGGTTGCTTCCACTCGTACGGGAACTGGAAGGCCGGGGCCCGGGCGGGCGTGGTCGCCGGCCGGGCGGCGCCGCGGGCCGCGGCGGCCGGGGGCGCCTGTCCCTGGGCAGGACGGCCACCGGGAGCCGCCGGAGCGGGGGCGGCCGGCTGGTCCAGCCAGGCGGCGGGGACCTCCACCCCCAGCAGTTCGAGGTATTTCCGACCCATGATCCGGTCGTAGACGGCCACGTCCTTCGGGGCCAGCCGGCTGTCCGGCCAGCGCGCGAACGGGCGGTAGGTGAACCCTCCCGACGTGTGGAAGGATTGGGCGAACAGGATGTTGGTGTGGTTGGTGAAGAACTCGAGGATGGCGCGGGCCTCGGGCGAGGATGCGGCGTAGTAGCCGCTCCCCCCCTGGAGGTCGTCGTCGTTGAACCACCCTTCCGGGTAGTTCCGGTTCACGTCGATGCCCCGCTCGGGGTCCTCTCCCCGCCGGCCGTCACCGTCGTTGTCCTTGTCCTCATTCACCACCGACCAGCGTTCCCGGGTGGTCGTCTCCCCCCGTCCGAGTCGGATCATCAGGCGCGGATCGACCTCATCCACCACGTACTGCCCCTCCGGGTCGCGGTAGCGGAAGCTGGTGATGTGACCGTCCCCGTTGAGGTCGTCGGGGCCGTCCTCGTTGACCTTGCCGTCACCGTCGTCGTCGAGCGCCATGGAGTTCTGCCGCTGGGAGATGTCCTTCTCGACCGAGTTGAAGACCCCGTCGGGATTCACGGTCGGGCAGATGTAGAAGACGTTGTCGTCCACCAGGCGTTTGATCTCCGGATCGGCCGCATACCCCGTCACCAGCTGGTCGATGATGTAGAGGCAGACCTCGGTGCCGGTGTACTCGTTACCGTGCGTGCCTCCGTCGATCCACTGGGCGGGCTTCCCCTGGTGGTTCTTCATCGGGGTGACGTTCTTGACCCCCTCCTGACGGGGGTTGCGCAGTTCCACGAACCGGTCGATCGTCGCACCGGTGCGCATGTTCGAGACCGCCAGGACGTAGATCCGATGGCCCATGTCGCTCTGGCCGATCTCGATCAGCTCGGTGAGTTCCGGATAGGCCCGAGCGACCTTCTGCAGGTAATCGACCGTGCCGGTGTAACCGTGGAAGTCGTTGAAGTCGATGGGGACCTTCTGGGCGGCGGCGGAGGCCGGGAGCACCGCCACCAGGAGCAGCCCCAGCATCAGTCCCCACCGGGTGCGCTCTCCTGTAATGCGGTTCATGGGCATTACCCCTGCTGGGTGTTCGGGTGCGGCCGGCGGTGAGGTGGTGAACGGATCGGTACCCGCCGCCGCGTGTCAGGTCTCTACCTGTCTACAATCCAGTTCCGGTTTGCATCAATGGATACAGTATCATCTGCCGGCGACCGGGATGATCCCGGACCGGCGGACGTCGTACCTTCCGGCACCCTGCAACCGGTCCCCTGTGGAGGAAGCGGCCATCGGCGCCCTGTTCGGATATCTCAACTCGGTCTGGTGGATACTCGCCGAAGCGGCCCCCTACGTGCTCTTCGGCTTCCTGGCCGCAGGTCTGCTGCGGGGGCTGCTCCCGCCGGACCTGGTCTCCCGGCACCTGGGCGGCCAGAGCGTCGGGTCGGTCCTCAAGGCCTCGCTGCTCGGTATCCCGCTTCCCTTGTGTTCCTGCGGGGTGATCCCCGCCGCCGTCGACCTGCGCCGTCAGGGGGCGGGTCGGGGCGCCTCCGCCGCCTTCATGGTCTCCACCCCCGAGTCGGGGCTCGACTCGATCGCCATCACCTGGGCCCTCCTCGATCCCGTCATGACGGTGGTCCGTCCCCTGGCGGCCTTCCTCACCGCTACCGTGACCGGGCTGGCCGTCAACCTCCTGCCGGAACATGTGGCGGCGCCGGTGGCGACCGCCCAACCGGCCGAATCGGTCCCCCACGACTGCGGCTGCGCCGACGCCTGCCCGGCGGGGTCCGCGGCCGCGGAGCCTCCCTCCCGATCGAGCCGGATAGCGGCCGGGATCGCCTACGCCTTCGGGGACCTGTTGGGAGATATCGGTGGCTGGCTGCTGCTGGGGATCGTGCTGGCCGGGCTGATCGGCCATCTGATGCCGGTCGACTTCTTCGAACGCTACCTCGGGGGGGAGTTCCCGACCCTCCTGCTCATGCTCTTGATGGGGGTCCCGCTCTACATCTGCGCCACCGCGTCCACCCCGGTAGCGGCGGCCATGGTCGCCAAGGGCCTCTCACCCGGTGCCGCCCTGGTCTTCCTGCTGGCCGGACCGGCCACCAATGCGGCCACCATCGCCGTGGTGGCCCGCCACTGGGGGCGCCGGGAGGCGGTCGTCTATGTCGCCTCGATCGCGGCCTGCTCCCTCGCCCTCGGCCTGCTGGTCGACCGGCTCTATGTCGTGGCCGGCCTGGACATCGGTCGCTGGGTGAGCAGCGGCACCGAGCCGGCGCCCGGTCTGTTCTCCTCGTGCGCCGCCCTCCTGCTGCTCGCCCTGATCGCACGCAACCTGCACCGGGGTGCCCGGTTCCTCCCGCTCCCGTCCTCTGATTGACCGCGCCGCCGCTTACGAACCCGGATATCCCACCGTCTGGGCGACCACGATCCGCTGTTCCGGCCGGAGACGCATCAGGACCGCCAGCTGCTCCCGGTCCACGAGCGCCCGCACCCCCGTGGCCAGGCCTTCCGACGCACAGTAGAGGTAGATGTTCTGACTGATGAATCCGGCATCGATGGCAGCGTACCACTCCTTCTCGGTATCCGAGGGCCGGGCGATCTTCGCCTTGTCCGCCACCAGCACGATGGTCAGCGGAGCCTGGGCCACGAAGGCCTGGGTACCGGTGGCCGCCCGGATGTCATCGCCATGGACCGGGGCCAGCCGATGAGGTCCCGCCTCGTAACGGAACAGCCCCTGCGGGAGCGCCAGGTAGAGATCCATCTCCTGCCAGTTGACCGCCGAGGGGGCGGTCCGCTTCCCCGACTCCGGACGGTTGATCCCCCAGGCGGCCCAGAGCAGGTTGGAGAGCTCCTGCAGCGGTAAGGGTCGGGTATCGAACGCTCTCGAGGTCTGGCGGTCCTGCAGCACCTGCATCAGGGGACGTCCCCGATCCAATTGGGGGGCCGGCAGATCGATCGGGGCCGGCATCTGGGCAGTGGCGAGCGGTGGAGACCCCAGCAGGAGCAGGAGGGCCACCCGGGGAAGGATCCGGCAACAAGGGTCCATATGGTTCCTCCATTCTCGCGGGCGGGCCCCGTGATTCTATCGCCGGAGGATCGACCCGACACGTATTCTTCGCGGGAGCCGGAAACGGTCAGGCCGTCCCCGGAGGGACGGCCTGGTGTCTGGAAGATCCATCGGCCTCGCAGGTACGGTCGCGAGAGTGTCCGTCAGATGCGCTTGCGGGCCTTCCGCTTCTGGCTCAGGCGGCGCTGGTGCTTCCGCTCGGAGGGCTTGAGATGATACCGCTTGCGCTTCAGGTCGGTGGTGATCCCTTCCTTCTTCACCTGCTTCTGGAAACGCTTCAACGTCTTTTCGAAAGACTCGTTCTCACGGGCCTGGACATACGCCAAGTCGACCACATCCATTCTGGTTACCGGGGATAGTGCCCTACCGCCTTCAGCCGTACAAACTTACGTAACATCCCCTGTCCGTCAAAGAGGAAATAGTCCGAAATTACTGGTCCGGAGGCCAGGAGCCGGTCGGGGTGACTGTCTCCTAAGGTAGGATCAGGCCGTCCTTGATGAGCTGGGCGCGGAAGGCGTCTATGCGCGCCCGGACGGTGGGATCGACCGGATAGTCCATCGGCAGGTCGATGTTCAGTCCCTGGAAGCCCAGGATCGCTGGTCGTCCCCGACGCTGTTCCGCCAGCGGCCGGACCCGCAGGTTGAGCACCCCCAGGTGCTGCCCCTTCCCCGACGTGCTCATGACCACCGTGTCCTCGATCCGGAGGGCCTGGCGGGGGAGCAGGAGCGCCCCGTCCAGCACCAGGTCGGCTTCCGGGAACCGGCCCGGGATGCGGTCCACCTGGTTGAACGGCACGTGGGTGATCACCAGCTGCAGGTCGGCCGGAGGTTCTCCGTCGGTGGTGGTGGAGGAGCGGGCCAGGGCCTCCCGGAGGGCCGGTTCCCAGGGGGTGAGGATGCCCTCCCGGGGGACCATCTCCGGATCGACCACGTTGAGGATATCGATCGTCAACCCGCTCAGCTCCACCCGCACGCGGGGCACGGTCGCCACCCCGATCTCAGCCTCCGGGGCCCGGTTGGTCAGGATCAAGGGGCCGGGGAGCGCGGCCAGGTGCTCGGCCAGGAAGTCGGTGGGGAGGACCAGGTCCTTCGAGCCGAGGGCCTGGAGGCGGTAGCCCATGGCCGCCATCTCCCTGGCCAGGAAGGCGGCCTGCCGGCGACCCAGCTCGGTGGTGGGGTAGCGGGTCGGGAGTTCGAACAGGTTGCCCAGGTCGAGCAGCAGGGTGGGGACACCGTCCTCGCGCTGGGCCGACAGGGCGGCCGCCCGCCGGTCGAGCCCCCCCAGCCGTCCCCGGGAGCAGTCGCACGGGTCGATGTAGCCCAGGCAGTTCCCGGTATAGAGGATCCGGACGGTGATATCGGGAGGATCGGCGACCAGACCGGTCGCACTGGGACCTGGGATGAAGACCGCCATGGCCAGCAGCAGCGGCCAGGTCGGCCGGCGGTTTCGGGTCGGTTCCATGGACGTCCTCCCCCCGGGAGGCCTCATTCCCATTCGATCGTGCCCGGTGGTTTGTGGGTGACGTCGTAGAAGACCGCCCCCACCCCGTCCAGGGCCGTCAACCGGCGGCTCATCTCCTCGACCAGCGGCCAGGGCAGGTCGGCGAAACGGGCCGTCATCGCTTCCTGGCTCAGGACAGGCCGGAGCACGACGCTCTCACGATCCCCATCCGCCGCCATGGGAACCAACACGGTCGGCATCTGCCAGACCCGGTGGTCCTCGCCGGCGGCGACCAGCATCTCCATGGCCAGGGCGTCCGCCCTCCGGAGCAGGTCGAGACGGTCCTTGGTCATGGTGCCTGCCCGTCGTGTGTAGACGCCCGGCCGGGGATGGGAGATACAGTAAATCACCCGGTTGACCGCCGCCAACTCGTTCGTGATCCGGGTGGAGACCTCCTCGAGCCTCCGCCAGTCCCGCTGGCCACCGAAGAGGGCCAACGGGTGGGCGTAGGTGCGGAAATCACCCTGCACCCCGACCGAACGCACGGGCAGGATCCGGACACTGTAACCGCCGGCGGCGGCGGTTCCCACCCCGAGCTGCTCGGTGTCCTCAAGGGTCGCCTGCTCACCGGGAGGGAGAAGCGCCCCATCCGAACAGAGCAGGCGGACGCCCAGCCCCGGTCCGGGGAAAGGGTGCCGCCAGACCAGTCGCTCCGGCAGGCCCAGGGCGAGACCGAGTTCCCGGACCTCATCCTTGTATAAGCTGGCCAGCGGTTCCACCACCCGCCCCTGTTCGATCAGTCGCTCGATCTCCTCGACCCGGTTATGGTGGGTCTTGATGGTGGCCGCATGCCGGGTGCCCCCCGTCTCGATGGTGTCGGGGTAGATGGTGCCCTGGGCCAGCAGCCACCCCCGGTCGAGTCCCATCCCGCCGAGCTGCTGATGGGCGACCTCCACGAAGACCCGGCCGATGATCCGCCGCTTCTCCTCCGGATCGGTCACCCCGGACAGTTCGTCCAGGAAATGCTCCGAGGCGTCGACCACCCGGAGATTGGCGTACCCTTCCCGGGCGAAGGTCTCGGCCACGAAGGCCGACTCCCCCTGGCGCATGAGGCCGTTGTCGATATGGACGCCCACGACCCGGTCGGGACCCAGTGCCCGGTTGAGGAGCGCGAAACAGATGGTCGAATCGACCCCCCCTGAGACCAGCAGCAGCACCCGGTCCTCTCCCACCCGGGCGGCCAGGCTGCGGACCAACTCGCCGGCGTAGTCGACCGGACGCCAGTCCCGCTGCGCTCCACAGAGGTCTAGGAAGTTGTCGAGGATCCGCAGGCCGTTGGGAGTGTGGGTGACCTCGGGATGGAATTGCAGTCCGTAACGGTGCCGGCGCACATCCCCCATGGCGGCGATCGGGCAGTCGTCGGTACTTCCCAACACCTCGAACCCGTCGGGGAGCTGGACGACCTGGTCACCGTGGCTCATCCAGACCGGTTCGGCGGTGGACAGTCCTTCCAGCAGACCCCCGCCGCGGCGCACCTGCAAGTCGGCGGAGCCATACTCCCGCACCTCTCCACGGGCCACGCGCCCCCCCAGCTGCTGAGCCAGG
>CAZFHZ010000134.1:0-8628 GCA_964519015.1 uncultured Gemmatimonadota bacterium
GGTGACCAACCAGTTCTACCAGCTCTTCCGCCAGCAGCGGACCCTGGAACTGCGGGCCAACTCCTTCCAGCAGAGCGAGTACAACTACCAGACCGGGCTGCGCAAATTCAATGCCGGCCTGATCGCCCAGGTGGAATACCTGCGGCTGGAGGTGCGCCGGGGGCAGGACCTGGACGGTCTGGAATCGGCCAAGAACAGCCACCAGCAGCAGCAGTTCGCCTTCAACCGTCTGGTCGGCCTGCCGCTGGAGACCAAGATCTGGGTGGATGCCAGCCTCGACTTCAAACCGATCGAAGTCGATCCGGTGCGGGCGCTGGAACTGGCCTTCGCCAACCGCTCCGAGGTGCGCAGCGCCCAGATCTCCCTGGAGCAGAGCGAGATGAGCCTGCAGTCCACCATCAGCAACGGGCGGCCCAACCTGCAGATGAGCCTGGGCTACGACCTGCGGGGCAACTCCACCCTGGGCGGCCTGGGTCCCGATGATCCCTGGGGCGACCACATCTCGGCGGGGCTCGACCCGGACAACCGCAGCCCCAACACCAACATCAGCCTGACCCTCTCCATCCCGCTCTTCGACTGGGGGCGCAACGCGGCCAACGTGCAGCGCCAGATCTCCCAGATGCGGGTGCAGGAACGCCAGATCGATGAGGCGGCCGAGAACCTGCGCCGGGATGTGATCAACCGGGTCAACGCGGTCGCCAGCGCCATGCGCCGGCTGGATGTGCTGCAGAAGAGCGTCACGGTGGCCGAAACCGCCTATACGATCAGCCAGAGGCGGAACGAGCGGGGGGAGATCACCCTGACCGACCTGCTCAACGCCCAGAACGAGCTGAACACGGCTCAGAACTCCTACCTGGACGCCCTGATCGACTTCGAGACGGCCAAGGCGTCCCTGAAAGAGATCACCCTGTGGGACTGGGAGACCAACCAGCCCGCGCAACAGCGGACCACGCCTCCCCGTCCTTTCGAAGTGAAGGACAAGTGGAAGAGGTAATCGGCCGATAGAGAGCGCCCGCGCGCGGCACCGGGGGACCGGGGAGGGCACCGGTGCGCGCGCGGGGGCACGGCGTCGCAGCCTGCTAAGGAGAAGGGATCCGATGGCAAAACGCGGTGGGGGTATCCTCAAGGCGCTGGTGATCGTGGTGATCGTCGGCGCCGCCGGTTATGTGGTCTGGCGCCGGGTCCAGGCCGAGAAGGCCCAGCAGGCGCAGGCCCAGGGGGGCGCCGCCCAGGCGGCCGCCGGGGACCGGCAGGCGGCCGTGGAGGGGCTCTTCCGCGGTCTCGATCCGATCCCGGTCAAGGCGGTCGCGGCGGTGCGGGGCACCCTGGTGCAGACCGTGCACGCCGAGGGGCGGGCCCAGCCGGCCCGGCAGATCGCCCTGGCCGCCCAGGTCAACGGCCGGCTCGAGCGGATCCTGGTCCGGGAGGGGGACACCGTCCGCCAGGGGCAGGTCCTGCTGGAGCTGGAGAACCAGGAGTATCGGCAGAACCTCGAGGAGGCCCAGGCCAACCTGCTGAGCGCCCAGGCCGACTACGCCCGCGGCCTGGAGCAGACCGACGTGGTCAACCAGGCCGGGCTGGTCATCCCCCGCCTGCCGGTGGATGAGACCGAACTGACCCGGCTGGAGCAGCGCTGGCAGCAGGCCAAGGCCGACCTGGCGGCCGGCCGGATCGACGACAAGACCTTCCGCGACATCGACCTGGAGTACCAGACCTCGCGCATCCTGGCCGGCAAGGAGAAGGGGAACATCCTTAAGGCCGGCGTCCAGATGCGGCAGATCCAGGTCGAACGGGCGCAGCGGAACCTGGAACGCACCCGGGTGCAGGCGCCCTTCGCCGGCCGGGTGGCCGACCTGAAGGTGGCCTCCGGGCAGTACATCGGCTCGGCCACCGAACTGCTGACCCTGCTGGATGTGAGCACCATGCGGGTGGATGTGGACGTGCTGGAGAGCGAGATCGCCCCCATCCGCGCCGGGCGGAGGGCCGAGGTGCGCTTCACCGCCCTCCCCGACGAGATCTTCGCCAGCCAGGTGGTCTCGGTCAACCCGATGATCGACGCCAACAGCCGCACCGGGCGGGTGCGGCTGGAGCTGAGCAACCCGCAGGGGAAGATCACCCCGGGCATGTTCGCCCGCGCCCGCATCTTCGCCCGTGATATCCCCGATGTGGTCATGGTCCCGCTCGATGCGATCGTGGAGCGGGACGAGCGCACCCTGGTCTTCCAGGTGGAGCGCTCCACCGACGAGTCGAAACCCGACATCGTCAAGTGGCGCTACGTGCAGTTGGGGGAGCGTAACGACACCCATGTGATCATCCTCCCCGAGACCGAGGACCCGCACGCCGGGGTCGCCGCGGGGATGCTGGTGTGCGTGGAGGGGCACGTCAGCCTGCAGCACGACAGTCCGGTCCGGCTGGTCGAGGTCCTCGAGTCCGACATCCTGAAGCCGTAGGGGGGGCCGCCATGCACATCGCGGAACTCTCCATCCGCCGCCCGGTGGCGGTCACCATGTTCTACCTGACCGTGGTGCTGCTGGGGGCGATCAGCTTCAGCCGGCTGGCCGTCGACCTCTTCCCCGACCTCTCCTTCCCCCGGCTGGTCATCTGGACCACCTACGCCAACGTCTCCCCGGAGGAGGTAGAGCGGTTCGTCTCCGAACCGATCGAACAGAACGTCATGCAGGTCCCCGGGATCCGCGAGGTCCACTCGGTCTCCCGGGAGGGGGTCAGCCTGGTGACCCTGGAGTTCAACTGGAGCGCGGACATGGAGTACGCGATGCTCAACGTCCGCGAACGGCTCGACAACCTCCGTTTTTCGCTGCCCGACCAGGCGGGACGCCCGACCATCCTGAAGGCCGACCCGAACGCCGAGCCGGTCATGAGCCTGGCCGTATCGGGGCGGGGGGGCCTCGACGAGGTCAAGGGGCTGGCCGAGAACGTGGTCAAACGCCGCCTGGAGCAGATCGACGGGGTGGCCATCGCCACCGTCACCGGGGGGCGGGAGCGTCAGATCCAGGTCGAGGTGGACCGGGGGGTGGTGGAGGCCCTCGGCATCTCGCTGCGCCAGGTGCAGACGGCGCTGTCCCAGGCCAACCAGGTGGCCACCGGCGGCACGATCAACCGGGGGCGCTTCAAGTGGTACCTCCGCCCGGTGGGGGACTTCCAGAGCATCGACGACATCGGCCAGGTGGTCGTCGTCCGCCGGGGGGACCGGCTGGTCCGGGTGTCCGATATCGCCGAGGTCAGCGACGACTGGAAGGAGCGGGACAACCTGACCCGATTCGACGGCCAGGAGGCGATCGGCCTCTTGATCCAGAAGGAGGCGGGTTCGAACACCAGCCAGGTAAGCGCCCGGGTGCGGGAGGTGCTCGACCAGCTCCGTGAGGAATACACCGGGATGAATGTGGCGATCGCCTTCGACCAGGCCGATTTCGTCAACGACAGCATCAACAACGTGATCCTCACCATCATCGTGGGAGGCATCCTGGCCTTCCTGATCCTCTTCTTCTTCCTGCACGACATCCGCAACCCGATCAACATCGGTCTCTCCATCCCGATCTCGATCATGGCCACCTTCACCCTCCTCTACTTCTCCGGCATCTCCCTCAACATGATGAGCCTGGGGGGGCTGGCGCTGGGGGTGGGGCTGCTGGTGGACAACTCGATCGTGGTGCTGGAGAACATCTTCCGGCACCGGGAAGGGGGGGAGGACCGCTTTGAGGCGGCCGCGAAGGGCTCGCGCGAGGTGGCCATGGCGGTCACCGCCTCGACCCTGACCACCGTCTCGGTCTTCCTGCCGATCGTGTTCGTCGAGGGAGTGGCCGGTCAGCTCTTCCGTGACCAGGCGCTCACGGTGGCCTTCAGCCTGCTCGCCTCGCTGGTGGTCTCCCTGACCCTGCTCCCCATGCTGGCCAGCCGCTTCCTCCACCTGGAATCCTACATCCAGGCCCGCCTGGAGGGGGACGCTGCTACCCGTCAGCGGGTCGAGGAACGGGCGGCCGGCCGGCTGGCCCGGCAGGAAGGAGCCCGCCTCGAGTCCGGCCCGGTGGATGAGCCGGGGGGCATCCGGAAGCTCCTGCGCATCCTGGGCTGGCCCTTCCGGATGCTCGGCCGCCTCGTCGCCTGGCTGGCCGTGCGGGCGGGACGGCTGCTGCTCGGACTCTTCCGGTTCCTGGGCCGGGGGAGCATGACCGGGATTCATTCGCTCAGCAGGCTCTGGCAGGCCCTCAGCCGGCCCCTCTTCTCCGGGTTCGACCGCTTCTTCTTCCGCTTCACCCACGTCTACCACGAGGGACTGGAGTGGGCGCTCGACCACCGCGACCGGGTGGTCGGTCTCTCCCTGCTGCTGCTGCTCTTCGCCCTCTGGGCGGGCCTGCGCCTGGAGCGCCGGCTGATGCCCCAGGTCGACCAGGGGGAGTTCTCGATCGACCTGGTCATGCCGGCCGGCACCAGCCTGGAGGGGACGGTGGCCACCGCCTCCCTGCTGGAGGAGTGGCTGCTGGCCCTGCCCGAGACCGAACACGTCTTCATGAACGCCGGCCTGGTGCGGGGGGAGAGCGCCATGGGCCGGCTCGACACCGACATCAACACGGTCAGCCTGCGGGTGCGGCTCCATGCCCACCGGAAGCGCTCCACCGAGGAGGTGGTGGCCTACCTGCGCGGTCGGCAGCGGGAACTGCTCGGGGCCGAGGTCACCTTCAACACCGGGGAGACCACCTTCAGCCAGATCCTGGGCACCAGCCAGGCCGACCTGGCGGTCAAGGTGCGCGGGCTCGACCTGGGCCGGTTGCAGGAGTTGAGCCGCCAGGTGGAGGAGCGCCTGACCGAGGTGGCGGGGCTGACCGACATCCACGTCGACTTCCAGGTGGGCAAACCGGAGATCCGCCTGACCGTGGACCGCCGGGTGGCCGAGACCTACGGGCTGGGGGTGGACGACGTGGTCGGCCTCATCGCGGCCACCATCAAGGGGGATGTGGCCACCGAGTTTCAGGACTTCGACCGGAAGGTGGAGGTACTGGTGCGGGAGTCGGCGGCCGACCGGACCACCCTCCAGCAGATTCTCGACCTGGGGGTGCCGGTGGCCCTGGCCGGCGGCCGGGACAGTCGGGTCCCCTTGCGGGAACTGGTCGACTGGAAGTTCACCACCGGCCCCAACGAGGTGCGCCGGGAGTCGCAGAACCGGCAGATCACCGTCTTTGCCAGCGTGCAGGGGCGGCGGATCGACCAGGTCATCCCGGAGGTGACCACCCTGGTCCGGGGGATCGAGCTGCCCACCGGCTACGAGGCGGTGGTGGGCGGGGTCAACGAGGAGATGAACCGTTCCTTCCGCAGCCTCTTCATGGCCCTGGGACTGGCCGTCCTGCTCGTCTACATGATCCTGGCCGCTCAGTTCGAGAGCCTGCTCCATCCTTTCACCATCATGTTCAGCGTCCCCATGGCCCTGGTCGGGTGTATCGCGGCCCTCTGGCTCTCCGGCTCGGGGATGAACATCATGAGCCTGGTCGGGACGGTGACCCTGGTGGGGATCGCGGTCAACGACGCCATCATCAAGGTCGACTTCATCAACCAGCTCCGGGCCGCGGGCCGCCCGCTGCGGGCGGCCATCGTGGAGGCGGGGCACTACCGGCTCCGGCCGATCCTGATGACCACCACGACGACGGTGCTCGGGCTCACGCCGATGGCCCTGGGGGTCGGGGCGGGGAGCGAGCTGCGCAGCCCGCTGGCGGTGGCGGTGATCGGCGGGCTGATCTCCGCCACGCTGCTCACCCTGGTGGTGATCCCGGTGGTCTACTCCCTCTTCGAGCAGCTGCGCGGCAATCCCCTGGGTGACCGCTCTACTTCGTACCAGCCCCCGGCGGTCATGGGGACGGGCGAGGTCCGGCTGTGAAACGCTCGACCCTGACCGACTTCTGCCTGCGCCGGCCGGTTTCGACGGCCATGTTCTTCACCGTGCCGGTCGCCCTGGGCGCGGCCAGCCTGCTGCGCATCCCGCTGGAGACCTATCCCGAGCTGACCATGCCCCGGCTGGCCGTGAACGCCTCCTGGCCGGGGGCCAGCCCCGAGGCGGTCGAGGCCTTCGTGACCTCCCCGATCGAGGCCGAGGCCAACACCTTGACCGGCATCGAGGAGGTGACCAGCCTCTCGCGGCGGGAGGCGGCCAGCGTGAGCATGGAGTTCGCCGCCGACACCGACATGGATTTCGTGCGGCTCGACCTGAACGAGAAGGTGGCCCGCCTGCTCGACCAGCTCCCCCCCGGGGTACGGATCAATGTCCAGCCCTATGTCCCCCCCGAGGTCCGCCAGGATTACCTGCTCCAGTACACCTACACGGGCGCCTACACGGTGAACGAGCTCAAACGCTTCGCCGAGGACCTGATCCGGCGCCCCCTGGCCACCGTGGAGGGGATCGCCGGCATCACCATTTACGGCGGTGAGGAGCGGCAGCTCCAGGTGGTGCTCGACGAGGCCAAGGCCGAAGCGCTCGGGATCAGCCAGCGGGAGGTCCAGATCTACCTGGGCCGGCTGGGCAACCTGGTCCAGACGGTGGGGACGGTGCATGAGGGGTCCTACCAGTTCAACCTGGTGGCCCGGGAGGTGCTGGAGGACACCCGCACCCTGGAGGAGATCGTCATCGCCCGGCGGGGGGACCGCTTCATCCGGCTGGGGGAGATCGCCCGGGTGAGCGACGGCTGGTCGGAGCCCCGCCGCTACGAGCGCCTCAACGGCAGCTCGCGGATCGCCCTCTACGTGAACGCGGTGGCCGGCAGCAACATCATCGAGGTGACCGAGCGGGCCAAGGCGAAGATGACCGAGATCGAAGCGGGGCTGCCGGCCGGCACCCGCCTGATCGAGGAGCGGGACAACAGCGAGACGATCCGCAACGAACTGCGCAGCCTGGAGGAGCGGAGCATCGTCATCCTCCTGCTCATCTTCGTGGTGCTGCTGATCTTCCTCAAGGGGTTCGCCAACCCGCTCATCATCCTCTCCAGCATCGCCACCAGTGTGCTGCTGACCGTGACCGTCTTCTACTTCTCGGGGGCCTCGCTCAACATGATGACCCTGGCCGGGCTGGCCATGGGCTTCGGGATGATGGTGGACAACTCGATCGTGGTGCTCGACAACATCCACCGGCACCGGGAGCGGGGGAGCGGCCGGCTGGCCGCAGCCTCGATCGGCACCGCCGAGGTGATCCTGCCCATCCTGGCCGGCACCACCACCACCATCATCGTCTTCCTCCCCTTCCTCTATCTGCAGGGGGATCTGCAGGCGGTCTACGTCCCCTTCGCCCTGGCCGTGGTCTTCAGCCTGGCCGCCTCCCTGCTGGTCTCCTTCACCCTGATCCCCAGCCTGGCCGCCCGTGCGCTGCGCGGAGCCGCCGCCCGGGAGGAGGATCCGTGGCGGCTGGGGGAACTGGAGCGGGAGGAGACGGAAGGAGCGGGGGCCACCGCGGCCGGAGACTTCGCCGAGCACACCCTGGGGGTGGGGGACAACCTCTTCCAGCGCGTCCTGCGCTGGATGCTGAGCCACAAGTACGTGGTCGTGCCGGTCGTGCTGCTGCTCTTCGCCGGCTCCTACCACTGGTTCGACAAGTACGTCACCAAGGGGCGGATCTGGAGTTTCAGGACCACGGAGGAGTACCTGCGGGTGGGCATCTCGGCCCCCACCGGCAGCGACCTGGTGGTGATGGCGAGTCTGATCGCGCAGTTCGAAGCCAAGCTGCTCCCCCTCTACGAATCGGGACAGATCGAGGCCATCGAGACCACGGTGGGGGAGGAGAGCGCCGGGATCACCATCGACTTCCCGGAAGAGGTCATCCGGCAGGGGCTCCCCTACCTGGTCAAGGACCAGTTGAGCGTCTTCAGCAGCCTGATGGGAGGGGTGCGGGTCTCCATCAGCGGTTTCGGCGACTACTACTCGACCGGGGGTTTCAGCTCCACCTCCTACTCTTCCCGCATCACCCTGCTGGGCTACAACTACCTGCGGGTGAAGGAGCTGGCCGAGGAACTCGCCCGCCGCCTGCTGCGCAATCCGCGCATCCGGGACGTGGACACCAACCTGGCCTCCTCCTACGGGCGGGGGCGGGAGAAGCAGATCGTCATCCGCTTCGACCGGGAGCGGCTGGCCGAGTACGGGCTGACCAGTGCCCAGATGGTCCAGTTCGTGCAGCGCTACATGTCGGCCAACACCGGCGGGCGGATCACCTACCGGGGGGAGGAGGTCGCCTTCCTGGTCAAGGTGGCCGGCTACCAGGACCGCGACATCATCGAACTGATGGACACCCAGGTGAACGTCCTGGGGGGGAGCCGGGTGCGCCTGAGCGAGCTGGGGGACATGTCGGTCGAGCCGGTCATGGGGACCATCGAGCGGAAGGACCAGCAGTATTCCCGCACGGTCGGCTACGAGTTCCGCGGGCCCTACCGGATGGGGGAGCAGGTGCGGGAGCAGATCATGGACGCCATGATCCTCCCCAACGGTTACGAGTTCGACGAGACGGAACGCATCTGGCAGTCGGAGGAGGAGAAGAAGCAGCTCACCCTGGTGCTCATCTTCGCCGTGGTGCTCGTCTACATGCTCACTGCCGCGCTCTACGAATCCTTCTTCCATCCCCTGACCATCATCCTGACCGTCCCC
>CAZFHZ010000135.1:0-8588 GCA_964519015.1 uncultured Gemmatimonadota bacterium
GGTCCAGTCTAACCGGCGCCGAGTACACTTCCAACGGGGATGGAGCGATCCCCGGGCTCTCAGAACTCCCACTCCAGGCCGAAAACCGGGAGCAAACGCCACTGGGTGGCCGAGCGGAGCCGGTTTGTGTACTCGTCCCAGTAGTACTGCTCGATGTTGCGCCGGTCGTAGAGGTTCCAGACGCTCACGTAGAGCACCAGGCTGGAATCCCGGAACCACAAGCGGCGGTCGAGACGCACGTCCAGGGTGTGGTAGGTCGGCAGGCGCGCCCCCTGGATCTGCTCCTCGTCCACGATCCCGGTGCCGGCGGCCGCCGATGCGACCGGATCGAACGGCGTGTAGGGGCGGCCGCCGGCGATCCCCCACTTGAGGCTTACCTCCCAGGTGGCCGAGGGCTTCCAGCCGCCCACCACGCTGAAGAGGTAGCGGTTGTCGAAGGCCCGGTCGCGCCAGACCCCGTCGTAACCGCGGTAACGGGCCCGGAAGAGGGAGCCGCTCACGAACCCGTAGAAGGTACGGGCCAGTTTCTGCTGCAGCAGGGCCTCCACCCCGGCCACCCGGGCCCGTCCGCTCGCCTCCAGGTCGGGGTAGCTGCCGAAGCCACTCAGGCTGATCCCGTCGTCGAGCACGAAGCGCGCGGGATCGGACGGGGAGACCGGGCAACGGTTGTAGACCTTCTCGTAGACCTCGACGGTCAGCCGGGTCGCGGGGGAGAGGAGCCATTCCAGCCCCAGCACGACGTGCACCGCCCGTGGATCGGGTAGGTCCCGCCGGGCGGGATCCTGGGCGACCAGGACGTAGGGGAGCGCCTGGTGGTAGAGACCGCCGGCTGCGGTCAGGCTGACCGCTGCGGAGAGCCGGTAGCGGGTGGCGAGGCGGGGGGCGAACTGGAGCCTTCCGTTCAGCCCCGAGTAATCGGCCCGCAGTCCGAGGGTAAGACCGAGGCGCTCGGTCGCCGGGATGGTCCGGCTGGCGAAGACCCCCACCCGCCCGCGGCCCGCCACTTCCCGGACCGCGAGGGGGGGGACGATCTGCCCCAGCCGGTCCGTGTAGGCGGCGTAGTCGATGTCGTAGTCCACGTACTCCCAGGCCGCCTGGAAGCCGAAGTCGAAGCCCCCGCCATCCCCCCATTCCCGGTGCGCAGCCTGGCGCAGGTGGACAACCCCCTCCCGGTGGTCGTTGGCCAGGAGCTCGTCGGTGGTCGCGGTGGAGCGGTAGTGTTGCCGCGTGGCCACTGTGGAGAGGGACAGGGAACTCGTCGAGAAGCCTCGTCCCTCCGCCCAGAGATGACGCCAGACCACTCCGGTCGTGTTCTGCCGGGTGTGGAAGGAGCCGTACTCGTTCAGCCCGCTCGCCACCGCGTCGCTCCGGTCCCACGCCTGTCCGCTCTGGCCGTAGAGGTCGAGGCAGGAGAGCCGGTCCCGGTCGGAGAGGTCGAAGACCGCCTTGGCGTGCACGTCGCCGAAGACGGGCACTCCCCCGGCCTGGAACCGGCCCATCAGCAGGTCGAGGAAACTGCGCCGGGCGGAGAGGAGCCAGGAACCGCGACCGCCGGCCAGGGGTCCTTCCAGTGAGGCGCCCAGGCCGGCCAGGTGGAGGTCGAGCTGGGTGTCGGTCTCCTCCCGGTTCCCCTCCCGCAGACGGACATCCACCACGGCCGAGAGCCGGTCCCCCCAGGCGGCCCCGAACCCCCCGGCGCTGTAGGCTACCTGGTCGATGAAGTCCACGTTCAGGAAACCGATCGGCCCCCCGGTAGCCCCCTGGACGGGGAAGTGGTTGAGGCCCGGGACGGGAAAGCCGTCGACGAGGAAGGCGTTCTCGCTCGGACTCCCCCCCCGGACCACCAGGTCGTTCTGGTTGTCGGCCACCTGGGCGGTACTGGGCATGACCTGCAGGATCCGGCTGACGTCCCCGGCCGAACCGGGGAAGCGGCGGACCTCCTCGGCATTCAGGGCGGTCGTGCTCGTCGGTGCGACCGCCTCGGCCGGCGGGAAGTAGCCGGCCGACACCGTGACGCGCTCCCCTTCGAGCAGGGTCGCCTTCAGCTCGGCGTTGACGAAGGTGATCCGCCCCGGACGGACGACCACATCGGAACGGACCAGGGGTTCGCAGCCGATGAACTGGAAGCGGAGCCGGTAGATGCCGGGGGGCACGCTCACGATCAGGTACTCCCCGCTGCGGTCGGTGAAGCCGCCCAGCAGGGTATCGAGGAGAATCACGTTGCAGGCCGGTAGCGGCTCCTGGGTGCCGGCCTGGACGACTCGTCCCTTGATCGTGCCGAACCCCGCCGGAGCGCCCGGCAGGCCCTCCTGGGCCCTCAGATGTCCTGACCGGCCTATCGGGATCACGAACAGGACCAGTCCGATCCAGAAAGCGGGTAGATGGAGGGAAGTCGTCAGCGGTCTGAGGGTGTCTCCGGTGAGGTCCGGTGGCATCAGTCGGCGGCGGTGCATCGGTCCCTCCCAGTTCAAATCGCATCAGTCGCGTGTCTTAGGGTCAATACGTGTGTTTCAAACCTGTGTTTCAATCACTCGTACAACATACCCGGCAGGTGAATGCCGTCAAGACTGTTTTAAACGACTGTTTAAATCTGTCAGGGCGGGTGTTATACTGCTTCTGACAAGGACTTGGGGGGCCCGTCGGAGCGTGCGATCACGGCGGTTCCCGGGTCGTGCGGTCGATCTGAGGGGGGTGAGGCGAAGAGGATGACCCAGGAAGCCGATATCCAGGAGAAGATCCTACTGGCCACCATCGAGTGTTTCGAGGCCTTCGGGATCGAGCAGACCACGGTCCGACGGATCGCCCAGCGGGCCGGGGTGAACATCGCCGCCGTGAACTACTACTTCGGTACCAAGGACCGTCTGGTGCGGCTCACGCTCGAACGGATGATGGACACGGCATTCACCGGGCAGCTGCGCGACCTCCGCGCCACGGCCGGCGACCTCCCCCCTTTCGAGCTGCTCCGCCGCTACCTGCTGGAGACCTTGGCCGGGGCGGTCAAATATCCCGGGCTGAGCCGTTCCGCGCTCTACCGGACCTTCCAGCGGCACGAGGACGGCCAGCTGTTCGAATCCGCCCTCAACGACTTCCTGCTGGAGATGGCCGAGACACTGCGTCCGGCCGTCCTGATGGAGGAGGCGGAACTCAGGCTCGCCCTGGCCCAGGTATTGATCGTCATGCTCTGCGCCTCGCTCATGCCCGACGCCTTCCGACCCACCCTCGGGATCGGACTCTCCGAGCCGACCGAGCAGGAGCGCTGGATCGACCATCTGATCACGGTCCATTTCCCGGCCGCCCTCCGCACCACCCCCGGAGTGTGAATACACCGATGGCCGGAGGAGCGCGCACTCCCCCGGCCATCGTCTCGCGTTCCCTGACTGGTCCCGAAGGCTAGTCGCCGGCTGAATCCGACTTCGGCACTTCCACCGCGCAACCCTTCCCGGAGAAGGCGTGGGGATCGCCCACCTTCTTCCCCGTCTTGTCGCGGGTGTAGCGACCGGGGGTGAAGGCGACGGCAGTGAAGACGGGACCATCCACGCAGATGCGTTCCCCCGAAGGGGTGGTGCACTTCCCGCAGATGCCGATCCCGCACGAGGTGACCCGCTCGACCAGGTGAAGGATGTCCCCGGGCGGCACGTGGCGGCGGGCCACGGCGTCCACCGCCTGCATGGCCACCTCCGGACCGCAGTTGAAGCAGATTACTCCCTGTCCCCCCTCCTGCTCGAGCACCTGTGTGAGCAGCTCGGAGACGAAGCCCTTGAATCCCTGACTGCCGTCGTCGGTGGCGACCGAGACCTCCCCCATGGCCTTCAACTCGTCCAGGTAGGTCAGGTCGGCCTTCGTCACCGTCCCGAGCACGAACCGTTTCGGCCCCGGATGACGGGTGGCCGCGTGGTGCACCGGGGCGATCCCGCAGCCGGCCCCGACGAAGAGCACCTTCCGGTCGGGGGGGAAGGTGAAGGACCGCCCGTAGGGGCCGCGGATGCGGACCACATCATTGGGCTTGAGCTCGAAAGCCTGGGCCGTCATGCGGCCCACCTTGCGCACCACCAGCTCCAGACCGCGTCCGGTGGAGGCCACCGAAAAGGGTTTGGCCAGGTCGGGACCGAGTTTGAGGAAGACGAACTGCCCGATCCCCGCCTCCAGGTCCTGGTGGAAACGGAGGGTGCGCAGCGACGGGCTGTGCGCGACCACCTCAGACACCACGAAGGGGCGATACTCCATGAGCAGCTCGTGGAGGGTCAGTCCGGAGGCCCGGTCGGACCCTTCGGCCAGGTCGCGTTCGAGCCGCGCGAAGTAGTCTCGGATCGCCGCCGAGTCGAGACCGGCCAGGGCGGAGCCGATGGCCACCAGACTGCCCGGCGCGATCCCGTCCAGGGTCCGTACATCGGCCGCTCCGCGCACTCCCCCCATGATGATGAGGGGGAGCCGGCTGGCCGTCCGGATCCGCCGGATCGCCTGCACGGCCACCGGAAAGATGCGCGGTCCGGAGAGTCCGCCGAAGCCGTGGCTGAGTTCCAGGTTGGGGCCGCCGATGGTGTTGATGGCCGAGAGGGCGTCCGCTCCGGCCGCTTCGGCGGCCACCGCCACCTCCTCGAGCCGGGCCACCCCGGCGTTCAGTTTGACGATGAGCGGCCGGCGGGTCCCTTTCCGGCAGACGGCAACGATCGAGCGTACGATGTCGGGATCCCCCCCGATCAGGATGCCCCCCTTCTCGACATGGGGGCAGGAGAGGTTGATCTCGAAGGCGTCCACGTCGCCGGCCCGCTCGAAGGCGTCCACGCAGTGGGCGAAGGCTTCCTCCCCCCCTTCCCCGATCTGGGTGATCAGCAGCACGCCGGGAGGCGCTGCCTCCCGCAGCAGCCGGAAGCTCTCGACCATCTCCTCCAAGCCGGGATTGGCGTAGCCGACCGCGTTCCAGAGAGCGTCGGGGGCGGGCTGGCTGAGGATGTCTTCGGGATAGCCTTCGCGGGGGGCGATGGTGGTGCTCTTGCCCACGAAGAACCCGAGCTGGGGGACGTGTTCCAGCATCCAGCGGGCGGTGTCGTCGTTGGTGGCGATCACCCCTGAGGGGAAGCCGAAGCGGCCGCGCAGCTCCCGGCCCAGGAAGGTGACCTTCTGGCGGCTCTGGTTCATACCCCTCTCACTCGACCTTCGGGAAGCCGTGCCGGGCACCCCAGCCGAACGGGTCGGCCCGCCATTCCTCGAGCAGTTCGATCCGGCCGGCGTCCAGGTAGCCCGCCTGCCGAGCCGTCTCCAGCAGCACATCGAAAGTCAGCAGGGAGCGCACATGGCAGGGGGGCTGCAGCGCCGCGAAGGCCTCGGCGGCCGGCTCCAGGTCGTAACTGAAGATGGCCAGACACCAGGAGCACTCCCCGCGGGCCTCCCGGACCGCCTCGACCGCCTTGGCCGAGCTCCCCCCGGTCGAGATCAGGTCCTCGACCACCAGCACCCGCCAGCCCTCCAGGTCGGCGGTCGCATCTACTCCTTCGATCCGGTTGCGCAGCCCGTGCGACTTCGGCTTTTCCCGGATGTAGATGAAGGGGAGCCCGAGGTGGTCGGCCAGCGAGGTGCCGTGCGGGATGCCCGCCGTGGCCGTGCCGGCCACGACCTGGGGAGCGATCCCCTCCTCGGCCACCAGGTCGGCCAGCCCCTCGACGATCATCCGGCGGACCTCGGGATGGAAGAGGAACATCCGGTTGTCGTTGTAGACCGGCATCCGGTAACCGGAGGCCCACTGGAAGGGATCCTCGGGGCGCAGCTTGATGGCCCCGATCCGCAGTCCGGCCTCGGCGATCCGGCGGCCGATGTGCGTACTGTCGCTGATGGCGGTACCCTCCGCAGGCGGTGCTTGAGCCCTAACCTAAGATGCGCCGCCGACGTCCGGCACCCGAAAGCGCAAGGGCCGGCCACCGGCCCGGTTTCCCTTTGTACTCCCGGGGAGGGCGGCCGCATACTCGGCCCGGGCCGTCCGGGCTTCGCCGGCGGCCATCCCTACCACCATCCCTGCACGGAGGGATACCCATGTCGCGTATCCGGCACCTGTTTCCCCTGGCCGCCGCCCTGCTGCTGGCCTTCCTGGTGGCCGTCCCGGTCCTGGCCCAGACGGCCGTGAAGGTGGAGCGGGGCGTCATCTGCACCCAGATCGTGGATCGGGAGCCGGCGGGAGTCGACTCCACTTTCGCGCCTGATGTGGACCGGCTCTACTGCTTCACCCAGATTACGGGCGCCCAGGATCCGACCACCGTCACGCATGTCTGGTATTTCGGCGACACCGAGCGGGCGCGGGTCGAACTCAACGTCCGGTCGGTCAACTGGCGGACGAACAGCTCCAAGCAGATCATGCCGCACGAGACGGGGGCCTGGCGGGTGGACGTCCTGGATGCTTCCGGGAATGTGCTGAAGAGCATCCGCTTCACCATCACCGGCTGATCCACCCGGGGAGGGCCGGAGCGTCGCGCTCTCCGCGACTCCCCGGAATCACCGGTTGACGTACCACGGGATTCCAGCCCCTAGCGGCCTCCCGGCATCACCGGCTCGACCAGCAGGGTCAGCAGGCCCCGGGCCGGGACCGTCACCGTAAGGGCGTCCCGGTCGGGGTTCAGCTCCGCCTCCGGGTCCTCCATCAGGTTAGCCTCCCAGGCCCGGGCGATCCGGAAGGGGAAGCGCAGGGTCATCTCCCCCTCCCGTCCCTCGATCTCACTCAACCGAACCACCCAACGGGGCATGCGGGTCGGCACCCGGGTGCATTTGAGCGCGGTGAGGGCCACGTGGTCGCCGCCGGCCTCCTCCCCCCGCCCACCGGACCGGCGACCGTCGGCCCCACCCGTTTCCAGCGTGATCAGCGCGCCCGAGGGGGGGAGTTCCCCCCGGTGCCGGTCGACCAACCGCGCCTGCAGCGGCAGGTTGTACTCCGCTCCGCGCTTCCAGGAATCGGCCGCTCGCCAGTCCCCTTCATGCGGGTAGAGGGCGTAGGCGAAGCTGTGCCGGCCGATGTCGGCCTGCGGATCGGGGGACTTGGGAGCGCGCAGCAGGGTCAGGCGGAGCCGGGAGCCGACCACGTCGTAGCCGTACTTGGAGTCGTTCACCAGGGTGAGACCGAAGGAGCCGTCCGGCCGGCTCAGGTCGACCCAACGCTGGCCGGGCACCTCCCATTTCGCTTTCTCCGCGGCGGTCTGGGGCCGGGTGGTGCGGGCGATCGTCCCGTAGGGTATCTCGTAGACCGCCTCGGTCGCGTCCAGGTCGAGGAAGAAGGCCGCCTTGAGCAGCTTGTGCGACTCGTTCCAGTCGGCTGTGGTACGCACTTCCAGCAGCGGTCGGCCGGCGGTGACCACGTAGTCCTGCACGAAGCGGCTCCCCCCCCAGGTGCGGGTCACCCGTACCCGCCCCCGCAGCGGCCCCCGTTCCAGCACCTCGGCCGAGGGGGTTGCCTCGACCGTCCACTCCTCCCCCGTGTAGCCGATGTTCCAGGCGTCGTAGTCGCGCGGGATGTCCCCGAAGACCTGCAGGACGTTACCGCCTCCGGCGGCCAGCACGGCGCGTCCGGTCGGCCGGTGGGTCAGCGAGCGGATCTGGCCGGTGTAGATATCCAGCACCGCCGCCACTTCACTGTTGGCCAGGCCGGAGCCGTCGGCCGAGGCCGCATCCTCCGGATCGGGGGCGGCCGGTGTCCCCTTGTCGATCCAGAAGGTGCGATAGCCCAGACCGGGCACCTCGGCGGCCAGGAAGAGCAGCTCCTCATCGGTCTGCTGGACCGGGACCGGCCGCCCCCCCTCGTCCACCATCCGGAACGATTCCGGGTAGAGGGGGATGTCGGCCAGCGGCAGGGCCACCACGTCGGTCCGCGTCCAGGAGAGCGGATTGAAGACCACCACCGGCTCCCCCCGGCGCCGGTCGGTGCGCACCCGGGCGGCCAGCGTCTCCAGCGCGCCCTCCATCACCCCGCCCACCAGGGCTTCGGCCCGGGTGTAGTCAGCCCGGGCGTCCCGGTAGACATCGGCGATCGAGGAGCCGGGGAGGATGTCGTGGAACTGGTTGAAGAGGGTCGTCCGCCACGCCTCATCGAGCGCTTCGGCCGGCCAGCGGCAGTCGGTACCGGTGGCGACGGCCAGGACGGCGAACTTCTCGGCCGCCTCCAGGTCGGACTCCATCCGCCGGTTGCGCCGCTTGATCTCCCCCTGGGTGGTCAGGGTGCCGCGGTGGTACTCCAGGTAGAGTTCGTCGTCCCAGACCGGGATCGTTCCCCGGTACTTCTCCTCGACCCGCTCCATGAAAGCCTGCGGGGTGTTGTGGGTCACTGTCGGGAAGGTCTCGAGCCGCTCCATCCCCTTGATCCGCTCGATCATCGCCCGGGTGGGCCCGCCGCCGTGGTCCCCCACCCCATAGAGGTCGAGCATGTCCTCCAGCCCCGGCTGCTGTCGCTGCTGCTGTCCCATCCGGGTGGCCAGGGTGCGGGGATCGGCGTCGTCCACATAGGTGAAGGGGAAGGCGGCGAGCACCCGGGAGCCGTCGGGGGCCTCCCACCAGAAGAGCCGGTGGGGGAAGACGGTGGTGTCGTTCCAGCCGATCTTCTGGGTGATGAAGTAGTC
>CAZFHZ010000136.1:0-8547 GCA_964519015.1 uncultured Gemmatimonadota bacterium
CGGAGACCGGGGTCTCCGTGTCGGCGAGGAACTCCCGCGCGACGGGGATGAACCCCTCGATCATGACGGCCACCTGGCCGGCCAGCCCGACCGGCTCTTCCGGCAGGTGGGGGCGCAGACTGCGCAGCCCCATACTGTACGAGGCGCTCAAGAGCCCGCAGTAGGCGTCCCCCCGGCCGTCCACCAGGTCCTGCCCGCTCTCCTCGGCCGCGGCGGCAAACATGACCGGACCGGCGAAACGCTGGGCGAGCAGGGTGGCCGGTCCCTCCGGCCCGAAGTTGCCCAGATAGACCACCAGGGCGTTCACCCCCGCCCGGTCCAGTTCGGTGAGCGCGGTCACCACGTCCCGCTCATGCTCGACGACGGTCGCCGCTTCGACGAGCGCCAGACCCTTTTCCTCAGAGGCCGCGATCACCGCCCGGCGCCGCCGGCGGGAGAGCTCGACCGGGAAGCAGTCCCGGCTCACCGCCACGATCCCGGCCTTCACCTCGGGGATGTTGGACATGGTCACCTCTTCTGTCCGTAGTAGGCGTCGGGTCCGTGCTTGCGCTCGAAGTGCCTGCTCATCAGCCACGGCTCGAGCGGTCCGGTCCCGGGTTCCAGCGCCAGGGTGAGCCAGGCGGTGCGGGCCACCTCCTCCAGCATCACGCAGTGGTAGACCGCCTCCTCGGCGGTACCTCCCCAGGCGAAGGGACCGTGCCGGGCTACCAGCACCATCGGCACCAGGGCGGGGTCCAGGTCGTGGAAACGGGCCACGATCAGCTCTCCGGTGGCGGTCTCATAGTCTCCGGCGACGGCCGTCTCGTCCAGCACCCCCGTGCAGGGCACCTCGGCCGGCAGCAGATCGGCGTGGGTGGTGCCCAGGACCGGTATCGGACGCCCCGCCTGGGCCCAGGCGGTGGCGTAGGCGGAGTGGGTGTGGGCCACCCCGGCGATCCCGGTGAAGGAGCGGTAGAGCACGGCGTGGGTGGGGGTGTCGGAGGAGGGCTTAAGGCGTCCCTCGACCACCCGGCCGTCGAAGTCCACCACCACCATGTCGATCGGTTCCAGGTCCTCGTAGGGTACGCCGCTCGGCTTGATGGCGAACACGCCCCGCGCCCGGTCGGCGGCGCTGGCGTTGCCGAAGGTGTAGAGGACCACTCCGCGGTGGTTCAACTCCTGGTTGCAGGCCCAGGCGGTCTCCTTGAGCTTCCGGTAGTCGTCCATCAACGCCCCCGTGGGGTGAGGTGTTCCTCCACTAACCGGCCGAGGCGCCCGTAGCGCTCATAGAGCGCCCGGTAGCGGGCGGCCCGCTCGGTGTCCGGTCGGTACTCGGTCTCGAAGCCGCTGCCCATGGCCTGCTGAGCGGCTGGCAGGTCGGGGTGGAGGCCGGCGGCGGTGGCGGCCGCCATGGCGCTGCCCAGGGCGCAGGTCTGTTCGGCCCGGGCCACCCGGATCGGCATGGCCAGCACCTCGCACACCGTCTGCATGACGAAGGGGGATTTCTTCGGGATGCCCCCCAGGGCGATCACCCCCCGGATAGGCACTCCCTCCTCCTGGAAGCGGTCGACGATCTTGCGGGCACCGAAGGCGGTCGCCTCGACCAGCGCCCGGAAGACGCGCGGGGCGTCGGAGCCTAGGTTGAGGCCGGCCAGTGCCCCCTTGAGCGCCTGGTCGGCGTACGGGGTGCGCCGCCCGTTCAGCCAGTCGAGGGCCACCACACCGCTCTCCTCGATCGGCAACGCGGAGGCCGCCTCCGAGAGGGCGGGGATGATGCCCTCGACCAATCGCTCCTGCTGCTCCTCCTCCAGGCCGGCCGCCTCGCCCAACCGCTCGAGCGGCCAGGCCAACAGGTCGCGGAACCAGGCGTAGACGTCGCCGAAGGCGGACTGCCCCGCCTCCATACCCAGCATACCCGGCAGGATGGAGCCGTCGACCTGGCCGCAGATCCCCCGGATCAGTCTCCCCCCCATCTCCTCGGTGGGCGCCACCAGCATGTCGCAGGTCGAAGTGCCCATCACCTTGCACAGCTGGTAGGGTTCGATCTGCCCACCGACGGCGCCCAGATGGGCATCGAAGGCGCCGACCCCAACCGTTACCCCGGTCGGCAGCCCGAGCCGCTCCGCCCATTCGGGGGCGAGTGTGCCGGCACGTGTTTCGACCGTCCAGCTCTCGGTGTAGAGGCGTTCGCGCAGGCCGGCCAGGAGGGGATCGAGGCGGACCAGGAAGGCTTCGGGAGGCAGGCCGCCGAAGGAAGCGTGCCACATCGCCTTGTGGCCGGCGGCGCAGCGGCTGCGCTTGAGCGTCAGCGGGTCGGTGAGGCCGGTCAGCACTGCGGTCACCCAGTCGCAGTGCTCGACCCAGGAGAAAGCGGCCTCGCGCACGCGCTCGTTGGTGCGCAGGATGTGGAGGATCTTCGACCAGAACCACTCGGAGGAGTAGACGCCCCCGACGTACCGGGTGACGTCCTCACCCCCCCAGGTGCGGGCGAGGTGGTTGATCTCCTCGGCCTCGGCTACCGCGGTATGGTCCTTCCAGAGGAGGAACATGGCGTCGGGGTCTTCGGCGAACTCGGGCAGCAGGGCGAGCGGGGTGCCGGTGGGATCCACCGGGCCCGGGGAGGAGCCGGTGGTGTCCACCGTGATCCCGGCGATCCGCCCGGCTGTCCCATCGGGGGAGGCCGCCAGCGCCTCGCGCACGGTAGCCTCCAGTCCCTCCAGGTGATCGCGGGGATGTTGGCGGAAGCGGTTAGCGGCCGGGTCGCAGTAACGGCCCGCCTTCCAGCGGGTGAAGGGGCGGACGGCGGTGGCTACCTCCGCTCCCGAATCGGCGTCCACGATCAGGGTCCGGACCGAATCGGTCCCGAAATCGAGCCCGATGACCAGCTTCCCGGTGCTCATCACGTCCTCCCGGATGGGATGTCATCCCATTCCTACCACCCGGAAGGTATCGGCGTAAACCGCGGGCTGCAGTACAGGCTCAACTGGCCATCTTGGCGGCGGCCAGCCGCTTGATGCTGCCCAGGTCCTTTCCTTCCCGGACTTCGAGCCGGACACCCTTCCCCGATGCGAACTTCGGTGCCTTCCGGATGAGCTCGACATCCCTGGTGGCCAGACCGGCCTGGCGGGCCATCCGGATGACATCCTCGCCCAAGGTGAAGGCGACCAGGAAGTGCCCCGGCTGGGGGACGAGGTAGAGCACGGTCCGCTGCCGCTGCATGAGCCGCAGGGACCAGCCGAAATTGTGCTCGGAGAAATGCCATTTCTCGCTCAGGGGAGCGTATTCGGCCCGCAGAAACTTCATCAGTCTATCCCAGAAGGTCTGGCTCTCTCCGATCATCCCGACCAACTCTTCCCGGCCGGGTTCCTTCGGTCCAACCGCCGACAGCTTCTGTGTCATCTGGACTCACAATCCGTTCCGGGCTTGAGGGATCCGGCAAGTGGCGCGTGGAGAAGATGCCGGTGGGGCGTGACGCATGCTGGCAGGCACCCTGGACACATGGGACACCTGAAAGATCGTCGATGGGAGGTCGAGAACCTAGTCCGTTCACGATTCGGATAGAACTTATCGGCGCCCCACCCGTACCCTCTGGCAGCCGCCCATCACTCCGGGTCGTCCTCCACGGGCCGCCCGGAGGGTCCGGAAACGGAGGGACCGCACCGCTTGTCCGTCACGCTGCGCGAAGTGACCGTCACCTACGGCACGCTCAAGGCGGTGGACGCCTTCAGCGCCAGCTTCCCCCCCGGTTCGACCGGCCTGCTGGGGCCGAACGGGGCGGGCAAATCGAGCCTGATCAAGGGACTGCTCGGACTGGTCCCCCTGGCCGGGGGGGCGGCCGAAGTGCTCGGGGTGGACGTGCGCAGCCACCCGGCGGCGGTGCGCCAGAAGGTCGGCTACATGCCCGAGGACGACGCCCTCATCCCCGGCCTGACCGGGGTGGGGATGGTCCAGTACGCGGGTGAGTTGTGCGGCATGACGGCCGTCGATGCCATGCAGCGGGCCCACGAGGTGCTTTTCCTGACCGGGTTGGAAGAGGCCCGCTACCGCAAGGTCGAGACCTACTCCTCCGGCATGAAGCAGCGGATCAAGCTGGCCCAGGCGCTGGTGCACGACCCGCGCCTGCTTTTCCTGGACGAACCCACCAGCGGCATGGACCCCAAGGGACGGCAGGAGATGCTCGATCTGATCCGCGACATCGCGGAGCAGGGGAGCATGAGCATCGTGGTGGCCACCCACATCCTGATCGACGTGGAGCGCACCTGCGAGCGGGTGGTCATCATGAACCGCGGGCGGGTACTGCGCGAGAGTCCCATGGAGGAACTGCGCGGCAGCTACGCCGAGGCCTACACGGTGCGCATCGAGGGGGACCGGGAGCGTTTCCGGTCCGCCCTCCAGTCGGCCGGTTGCACGGTGGCCGACACAGAACGCCTCCACCTGGAAGTGACCCTCCCCGAGGGGACCGACACCGACCTGATCCTGGCCGCCGCCCGCGACAGCGGGGTGGGGCTGCGCCGGCTGGCCTCCAGCGTCCAGACCTTGGAGGATGTCTTCCTCAAGCTGATCGGAGAGGACGACCATGCCGGTCTATGAGGAGACCTACCGCGGCTGGGCCGGTACCCTGGCCCCCAGGCCCCGGAGCTGGTGGATCATCGCCCGGACCGGGGTGCGCCTGCAGTGGCGCCGGGGGATGATGGTGCTGCTGATGATCTCGGCCCTCCCCTTCGTGGTCCGGGCCTTCCAGATCTACGCCTCGACCCGGCTGCAGAACTGGGCGGAACTGGCTGAGGCGGTCCAGCAGCTAAAGGTGGATGCCGGCTTCTTCGCCGCCTTCCTGCACGGGCAGGTCTTCTTCCTGCTGCTGACCACCGTGATCTCCGGTGCCGGTCTGATCGCCAACGATCGCCGCTTCCACGCTCTGCCGCTCTACTTCTCCAAGCCGGTGACCCTCTGGGACTACCTGCTCGGAAAGACCCTGGTCGTGGCCGTTTACGGTATGCTGGTCACCCTGGTCCCGGCCGTGCTCCTCCTGTTGATGCGCCTGGCCCTGTCGGCCGATGCGACCTTCTTCCAGGAGTATTGGTGGGTGCTCTTCGCGATCGTGGGGCAGTCGCTGCTGATGATCCTCCCGCTGATCGGACTGGTGCTGGTGCTCTCGGCGGGAGCGGGGAGCGCACGTTCGGCGGCCATCCTCTGCTTCGCCCTCTGGATGGTGCCCGACATCTTCCGCGCCATCCTCTCGGGTATCACGGGCCTGGGCTACTTCTCCCTCCCCACCCTGCTGCGTCAGACCGGGGCGCTCCTCTTCGGACTCGATCCCCCCTTCCGCACCTCCCCCTGGGCGAGCCTGGGTGTACTGGTCGGGCTCACGGTCCTGGCCGTGCTCGTGCTCCGGACGCGGATCCGCCCCACGGAGGTGGTGACGTGAGGATCGAGGCCCGCGACCTCTCGAAGTGGTACGGCCAGGTCATCGGGGTCAACCACCTCGCCTTCGACCTGGGACCCGGGGTGACCGGTTTCCTGGGGCCGAACGGGGCGGGGAAGACCACCCTGCTGCGCCTGATGACCGGTCAGTTGAAACCGAGCCAGGGCACGGTGAGCCTGGACGGGCAGCCGGTCTGGGACAATCCCGAACGGATGCGTCAGGTCGGCTACTGCCCGGAGGCGGACGCCTTCTGGGGCTACCTGACCGGACGGGAGTTTGTCACCGCGCTCCTCCGGCTCAACGGGTACGGCCCGGCCGAGGCCGCCCGGCGGGCCAGCGGGGCCATCGCCGAGGTGGACATGGCGGAGGCGTGCGACCGGCGGATCGCCGCCTACAGCAAGGGGATGCGTCAGCGCATCAAGCTGGCCCAGGCGATCGCCCACGACCCGGAGGTGCTCTTCCTGGACGAGCCCCTGAACGGGATGGACCCGCTCGGCCGGCGGGCCATCATCGACCTGGTCCAGCGCCTGGGGGCCGAGGGACGCACGGTGGTGGTCTCCAGCCACATCCTCCACGAGGTGGAGGCGATGACCGACACCATCCTGCTGATCAACCACGGCCGGATGCTGGCCGAGGGGAACATCTACGAGATCCGGCGGCTCATCGACACCCATCCGCTGCAGGTCACCATCCGCTGCGACAACGTGAACGTGTTGACCGCCCGGCTGCTCGAGTACGACGACGTCAAGAGCGTCCATTTCGACCGGGAGCGCCATCAGCTCACCGTCGAGACCGTCCGCCCCGAGGAGTTCCACCGCCGGTTACCGGCCCTGGCCCTCGAACACGGGGTGAAGGTCCATTCCTTGTGGTCACCCGACGAGAGCCTCGAAGCGGTCTTCGGCTACCTGGTGAGGTGAGAGGATGGGCGCCCTGCTGAATCTCTTCCTGCGCAACGGGTTGAAGAGCCGGCGCACCTGGTGGATGGCCCTGCTGGGGCTCTTCCCGGTCGGAGTAGCGATGCTTCTCTGGCTGCTCAGACCCCTCATCGAGAAGGACGGAGCCACTCTCTGGGGGCTCTTCCCGCCGCTGGGCCTGATGTTCTTCCTCAACCTGCTCCTGCCGCTGATGACCATCTTCGTCGGCACGGCGGTGATTACCGACGAGGTGGAGGAGCGCACGCTCGGCTACCTGCTGACCCGCCCCGTACCGCGCGGACAGGTCGTCCTGGCCAAGCTGACCGCCGGCTTTCTGACCCTGGGCGCGGTGCTGGTCCTCTCACTGCTGGCCAGCTATACCGTGCTGGTGCTCGCCGAGGGGGTGTCGGCCTGGGGACGGAACCTGGGACTGCTGCTCCGGGCCGAAGGGGTGCTGCTACTGGGGCTGGCTGCCTATCTGGCGCTCTTCGCCCTGCTGGGCGGTCTCTTCAAACGGGCCGTCTGGGTGGGCCTGCTCTTCGCTTTCGGCTGGGAACGGCTGGTGGCCATGCTACCGGGGAACATCAAGCTGGCCACCGTGATCCACTACCTCCACCGACTCTTCCCGATCACCGAGCAGGGGCGGGGAGGGGACATCCGCAGCCTGATCTTCGGCGCTCCCGCCCCCCCCGTGGAGATCTCCGAAGGGACCGCCCTGCTGGTGCTCCTCGCCCTGACCGCGCTCTTCGCCCTGCTGGCCGCCCGCCTGCTCAGCTGGAAGGAGTACCGGCTGGAGCAGGGGGAGTGACCGGCCGGCACCTCATCGTCGATCGAGCCCGACCGAAGGAGCCTCGAGCGTCCACCCGGTGACTCCTCCGATCACTCCGGCAGTGTCTCGAAGACCTCCTGGAACTTCTCCTTGTAGATGCGATAGGCCGCCCGCCCAGCCTCCGTCAGATGGATCATCGTCGTGCCTTTCTTGCCCACGAACGATTTGGTGATGACCACATAACCGCCCTTTTCGAGCATGCTCAGGTGGGCGGAGAGGTTGCCCCAGGTCAGACCCGTCATCTTCATCAGGAAGATGAACTCGGCCTCCGCCACCACGTAGAGCGAGGTCATCACCATCAGTCGGGCCGGGCTGTGGATCAGCCGGTCCAGGTCGGAGAAGGGGTGCGGTCCGGTGCCGGGAGATCCGCCGGTGCTCATGCCGTCACCTCTCCATCACCGGGGCGGGGGACCGGATTGTCCCGGAGGAAGCGGACCAGCAGGACGACGCCGGTGCCGATCATGAGCGCGGCGAAGACGCCGTAGACGATATGGAAACCGAAGGCCGTGTATGCCATGAGCAGCAGGCCGAGGGGGAAGGCGGCCGCGTAGAGCCAGCCGTAGAGGTAGGCCCGGCCGTAGTCGAGGTACCAGGCCGCCAGGCTGAACACCACCACGCAGTTGACCGCGAAGAGGATGATCGGGAAGTACGGTCCCAGATCGAGGCCGGTCAGACGGGGGAGGAAGTAGGAGAAAAAGGCGACCAGCCCGGCCAGCACGGACAGGGAGAGTACGAGGGTGGTCTTCCGGAGCTTCCTGCGCCGCTCCTCGCCGAAACGCACCCGGCCGATCCGGGGCAGGGTGATCAGCTTCTTCCCCAGGAAGAAACCGAGGAAGACGGCTACTCCGAACAGCCCCAGGACGCCCCCGATCAGCGTGAGCGACAGCTCCTCGTAGCCGGAGAGGATCGGTCCGGTACCCATGAGCAGGAGCATCAACCCGAGGAAGATGTCCCAGATGCCGTCCTCGAAGGTGGTCCGGAACGCCCGGCGTTCCAGTTCTTTGGCGTTTGGCAGGTTCATCTCGAGCGACTCCGAGAAGGTGTGATTTGGTTGCTAATGTGCTTTAGATTTTAAAGTACATTAGTAATACGGTGGAGTCAATCAGTTGTTTCAAGACCACCTGGCCAGCTTTCAGAAGGTCCGGTTACCGGACTCGAACCGGTCGGAATCCCCGATCCGGGAGAAGGATTCCGATGTCATGGAACGATGGGGTGTCATTCCAGCCACTCGGCCCGGTCCTTGGTGATCTCGGAACGTACGGCTCCGGTATGGGCGATCCCGGCCGGTTCGAAGAGCATCAGCCGGACATGGCCCTCAGGCACCACCTTGTGCTCCAGCCCCCGGGGGACGATGCAGAACTCGTTCGCCCGTCTGCCCGAAAGCCAGTAGTTGAAAAGGTCGG
>CAZFHZ010000137.1:0-8524 GCA_964519015.1 uncultured Gemmatimonadota bacterium
GCTCTACCGGCTGGTCCTCGACCAGGATCGGCCCCGGAACGGGAGGACGGCATGATCCGGGAGACCCGCTGCAGGTCCACCCGCCGGGAGTTCCTGCGTCAGGCGGGCAGGGCCGGCGTGGTGCTCTCGGCCGGCGGCGTGGCTGGCGGACTTCTCACCGGCTGCGCCCGTTCGCGCCGGCCGCCCAACATCGTCCTCATCTTCATCGACGATATGGGGTGGGGGGATGTCGGAGTCTACAAGGCGCAGGGGTATGTCACTCCCTACCTGGACCGGATGGCCGCCGAGGGGATGCGTTTCACCGACTTCTATGCCTCCCAGGCGGTCTGCTCCGCTTCCCGGGCCTCGCTGCTGACCGGTTGCTACTCCGAGCGGGTCTCGATCCAGGGGGCGCTGGGGCCTAACGCCCAGGTCGGGCTCGCTCCCGGGGAGACCACCATCGCCGAACTGCTCAAACCGCTCGGCTACGCCACGGCCATCTTCGGCAAGTGGCACCTGGGGCACCGGGAGCCCTTCCTGCCGCTCCAGCACGGTTTCGACGAGTACCTGGGCCTGCCCTACTCCAACGACATGTGGCCGGTCGACTTCGACGGCACGCCGGTCACCGGCGGCAACAAGGCCCAGTACCCACCGTTGCCGCTCATCGAGGGGAACGAGACGGTCGCAACCATCGACGATATGGCCGGCCAGGACACCCTGACCACCCGCTACACCGAGCGGGCGGTCGATTTCATCCGCCGGCATCAGTACCGGCCCTTCTTCCTCTACCTGGCCCACTCCATGGTCCACATCCCGCTGGGGGTTTCGGAGAAGTTCCGGGGCCACAGCGCGCAGGGGCTGTTCGGCGATGTCGTGGAGGAGGTGGACTGGTCGGTCGGCCAGGTGCTGACCACCCTGGACCGCCTCGGGCTGAGCGATGACACCCTGGTCCTCTTCACCAGTGACAACGGCCCCTGGCTCAACTTCGGCAACCATGCCGGCTCCACCGGCGGCCTGCGGGAAGGGAAGGGGACCGCCTTCGAGGGGGGGCCGCGGGTGCCGGCCATCGTGCGCTGGCCGGGACACACCCCCCCCGGCGCCGTCTGTACCCGGCTGGCCTCCACCATCGATGTGCTGCCCACCGTGGCCGCGGTGACCGGAGCCGCGCTCCCCGAGCGGGAGATCGACGGGGTCAGTATCCTGCCGCTGCTGGTCGGGGACGGGACCGCCGAACCCCGCACCCAGTTCTGGTTCTACTACGACGGCGAACTGCGGGGGGTGCGGGAGGGACGCTGGAAGCGGGTCTTCCGGCATCGCACCCGTTCCTACGTCGGGGTGGAACCGGGGCGGGACGGCTGGCCGGGTCCCTATGCCTTCCCGACCGTCCCCGACGCCCTCTACGACCTGGAGAGCGATCCGGCCGAAACCACCGACGTCTCGGCCGCCCACCCCGACCTCATCCGCCGGCTGGACAGCATCGCCGAGCAGGCGCGCACCGCGCTGGGTGACCGGCTGACCGGCCGCCGGGGGGCCGAGGTGCGCCCCCCCGGCCGGCTCAATCCTTAGCATCCAGGCCCGCAATCAAAGGACCTGCCCTGACTGGCATGCCGGGGCAGGGGGGATGGCCTGGCTCTTCGTGGACGAGATCGTGGTGGAATGAGGAAGGTGGTCACATCGGCATTGTTCGGCCGGGTCTTCCGTTCGGCCAACAGGGATATCCTCCACGGTTGATCTTCGGTCGTGGGACCTGCTGGGTATCGTAAAGGTTACGACAGAGGCCGGCCAGAGACTCCCTAAACACACCTGTATATCGATTCGTCCAAGAAACGAGAGGTCCGACTCCATCTCATCTGAGTCCGGACGACCACGTTTGGAACAGCAGCAGATCAATCCGTTGGTCCCGGAGATGAAACCGAGAGGGAGAGGGTGATGCGAAGAGCCACATCCCACCTGCTTGCAGTCGCCGTCCTGCTCGCAGTCGCCGTCCTGCTCGCTGCAGCCTGCGGGGGTCCAGCTGATCAGCCGGGACACACCTTCACCAAGAATACCGAAGACGGTGTCCTCAGGGTTGTGAACTCGGCGGTACCCCGGTTCGAGGGTGAGCTCTTCACCTACGAAGAGGTGCTCACCCTTCAGGAGGATGAGCGGGAGGAATCCCTCTTGAATATGCCTCGGCGCGTACTGTCCGATGATTCGGGGCGCTACTTCGTCATGGATGACGGCAACACCCGGATTGCCGTCTTCGGCTCCACCGGACGGTTCGAGTACGCGATGGGGCGGGAAGGGAACGGCCCGGGGGAGTGGCGTGGGGCGGTACTCCAGGAGATACAGGATGATGTGCTGAGTCTCCTCGACTCCGGCCAGAATCGGCTGCAGCGGTTCCGGAGCGACGGCCGGCTGCTGGATGTGACGCCGCTCCCCGTGGGGAGACAGCGGGGAGTGGTCCGGTATCTCCTCCTCGAGCGTGATCGGCGCCTATTGCTGAAGGCGGAGACCAGCATCATGGTGGGAACACCCTATACCACCCAACTTGACGCAGCCGTGATCGGTGCAGGGGGGGATACCCTCTGGCACTATCATCCCGAGCCGGTTCTCATCGGCGTGCGTTTCACGACCATGATGGGCGGGGCCCGGGTGGAGAATCCCACCGCTTTCGTGCTGGGCTTCCGGCCCAGTATCGACTTCCATCGCCGGCACGGCATCCTGCTGAGCGAGACTTCGGATCCGGAACTGAAGGTGTTCGATGTCGCCGGCCACCTCGTCAGGACCATCCGTCTCGATCTTCCCGCTGAGGCCGTCAGCGAGGAGGAGAAACGCCTGACCCGGCAGTGGTGGGATGAACTGATAGCCGGCCTGCCTGAGCGGCAGCGGCCCTTCGCCCAGATGCAGTACGACGGACTGACCTTCGCCGAGTACAAAGCGCCTTGGGATACAGCCGCCTGGGATGACCTGGGCTACCTGTGGTTGGGTGTCCCGGAAACGACGAAGGGACGGGCGGCCGCGGGTGGAATGGGTCTATACCGGATTGTGAGCCCGGACGGGGAGTACCTCGGGCTCACCCGGCGTCCCTCGGGGAACGCGTCCTTCCACCGGGATCGGCTACTGGTCACGTTCTACGATCCGATGGAAGGGACCCAGTACGTGCGGGTCTACCGGATCCGATCCGACGTTCCGGGATTCGACTATTACCCATACTGAGTGGGAGTGAACCGGGAGTGCCGGCACAGCAGTCGCATTTCCCGGGATCGCGGACCGGCCCGGGTAGAGGGGTGCGCCGGGCTCAGCCCTGGGCCAGGATCGGGATGAGCCGGTCGGTGTAGGCCCGGCTCTCCGGATCGGCGGTGACCAGTTCGATCTCCTCACCGCTGGTGACTCCCAGGCCGAGTTCCACGGCCCGGGCCATCTGCTCCTGCTCGAAGATACCCCGATCCATGATGGCCGCGTTCGAGCCCTGCTCCTTGAGCACGGCCAGACCCACCGCGTCCACGGCTACCCGGTCGGTCCCGGCGATCATCACGTTGGGATGCTTCAGTTCCCCCCGCGAGGGACCGCCGTCCACAAACGCGTCGATCCCGTCCAGCACGATGAGTTGGGGCGAGTAGCCCAGGTTCAACTCGGCGATCATCCGCCGCATGTCCGGGGAGCGGTGCATCGGGCGCCGGATGGGTTTGGGGGTCAGCCCCACGGCCAGCTTGAGCGACATCGTGAACACTCCGCCGGAGCCGTGGGTCTTCAGGCAGCAGGTGGAGACCAGGTATTCGGCCTCGGTGACCAGCCGGGGGAGGTGGAAGCCGTCCGGCCAGTGCGTGCCGGCCGGTCCGAAGGGGACCCAGTCGCTCTCGGGGATCTCCTCGAAGTTGACCACCCCGAAGCGCAGGTCGCGGGCCAGGTCGAAGATCCCGATCTGTTCCATGACCGTCCGGGTGACCGGCGGTCCGCTCGATTCCCCCAGCGTGACTTCGCGGGCGCCTCGTTCCTGCATCTCGGTGACCAACTGGGAGATGGTGTCGGGGTGGGAGGAACCGGGTGTGGGGTCGGCCGTGTTCAGGTTGGGCTTGAGCACCATCCGGCGGCCGTCGATGCCCTCCGGAGCGAACAGCTTCAGGACGCGACGGACTCCATCCTTGCGGTCCTCGGTGCGGACCAGGGCCACCCGCGAACGCGCCCGAGGACGCCGGACGGGTCGGATGAGGGAACCGGAGAAAGGGGCCAGGGCCAGCCCGGCCGCCATCCCCTTCACGAACCGCCGGCGGTCGAGCGAACCTCCGCACAGATCCGTCATATCAAACCTCCATCGTCATCGGACCCGGTGTTCACCCGGGATCCTGGGCGGCAGGATATCAGTTCGTCAGGTTACTTTCCAGATCGCGCCCCGACCCCGTCCCTCGGGATGGTGGCACTTATGGTCGGATCGAGTGCCGGCCTGAGGGGACTCCTGGGCTGGAGTAGCCCTTCAGTAGCCTATTATTCCAGGAGTAGCCAATGGCGTTTCCCCGACTTGAATCGCGGCCGTGATTCGTGGAGGGTGGTTCCGGCGAAGGTCCCTGGTCTGTGCCCTACACTTCTTCCCGGATCGCGGTCAGGGAGGAGACCCGGGTCGCCCGCAGGGCCGGATGGAGCGCGGCGGCCAGTCCCACCAGCACCAGGAAGAGGCTGGCCCCGACGATGGTCGGCCCATCCAGGGGCCGGACGGCGTAGACGAACCCGCTGAGGAGGATGCGGCTGGAGCAGGGGGAGTGAGGCGGATCGTTTTCTCCTTGTTTACGCCAGCTTGTTGCAGTATTTAGCCATTGCAGTGGCAAAGGTGTATATAATAATGCCATTGGAGGTTGATAATGCCCAGTTTGGATCAACAGATCGTGGAACAGAATCCGTGGTGGTCGGCCCCCGGGGCCATCTCTGAGGACGCTCACCTCATCGCAGTACAGCGACACCCCTTCGTGTGGGATCCGCCGGTCGAGTCCCGGCTTACCTTGGATGATCCGGCGGTGCATACCCTGCGGGGGCCGCGTCAGGTCGGCAAGACGACCACCGTCAAACGGCTGGTCCGGCGGCTGCTCGAGCGCGGGGAACGACGGGTCCTCTACTTCAGCCTGGACCTTCAGACAGACTATCGGAACATCCCGGAGATCGTCCGCAGGGCACGGATGCTCCATCCGGATCCGGACGGTCGCTGGTACCTGTTCCTCGATGAGGTCACCGCAGTGCCGGACTGGGCCCGTGGGATAAAGTACCTCTGGGACCAGGGATTGATCCGGGATGATGTCTTGCTGCTTACCGGATCGTCGGCACAGGGTCTGAAGCGGGGAGTGGAGCAGCTCCCCGGCCGCCGTAACGGCGGCGGGGATTTCCTGCACCTGCCGATGTCGTTCCGGGACTTCTGCCGGACGGCGCTGGGGATGGACCTGCCCCAGGAATCGCTGGATCCCGGGTCGTTCACCGCCCGACCGGCACAGGCGTTGATCAAGGGGTTGCATCTCCGACTGGGGGACCTGGACAGAGCCTTGTCGAGTTACCTCGTCGCAGGTGGATTCCCGGCCGCCGTCTCGTATTGGTTGCGGACGCAGTCGCCACCGGAGGGTATGGCGGGGATCCTCTGGGCGATCGTCGCGAGCGATGTAGCCGCGGCCGGCCGGAGTCCGGTCGGTGCCTTGCGACTACTGGACCAGCTCAACCGGTCCCTGGGGAGTTTCCTCAAGTGGTCGGGAGCGGCCGACGCGATGGAGGTCCGGAAGACCGATACCGCCCGGGACTATGTACACCTGCTTTCCGAATCATTCCTCCTGCTGACGATATACTATTGGGACCTGGGTGGACATGGGTTCGAGCCCCGGCGACAACGCAAGGTCTACTTCATGGATCCACTCATCGGCGCGATCGCGCCTCATCTCCTGCCGGGTGCGAAATCCGCTGACTCCGACGCCCTTCGGGAGAACCTGGTCGGGGTAGGACTTTTCCGCAGCGCGGCCAGGGCACTCGTCCAGGCCGCCCCTATACCGGGCTGTATCGGATACTGGAAGGGGAAGAGTGGTCGGGAGATCGACTTCGTGGTCCCACCAGGGCCGGCAGGTGATCCTCCGGGGCCGCTGGCGATCGAGGTGAAGGGTGACAATCGGTCCAACATCTCGGATGCTCGCAGAGCCATCCAGAGGTCATTCCCGTCCGGGATGGTGCTTACCCGATCCGTCCTGGACCTGGAGCACGAAATCCCGGCGGTCCCGACGGCGGTCTTCCTGAGCGCCCTGGAAGACGATCCGCGGCGGATCGCACTGACGCTCTAGCGTTCTGGTCTCACTCCCGCCGCAGGGCCTCCATGGGATCGGCGGTGGCCGCCTGCCAGGCCGGCACCAGGGCGGCCCCCATGGCCACCCCGGCCATGAGCAGGGCCACGGCGGCGAAGGTGGCCGGGTCGGTGGTGGTGATGCCGAACATCATGCTGTTTAGGAAGCGGGTTACGGCGAAGGCCCCGGCCGCGCCCAGGGCCACACCCAGCGCGGTGAGCCGGCCGCTGCGGCCCAGAACCAGGCGCAGCAGCCGCCCTCGGTCGGCCCCCAGGGCGGTGCGGATACCCAGTTCCCTTCGACGACGCCCCACGCTGTAGAGCATGGAGCCGTAGACGCCCCCGGCCGCCAGCAGGATGGCCACCACGGCGAAGGTGCCCAGCAGGGCGGAGTAGAACTTGGGGACGGTCAGGGACTCTGAGATCCGTTGTTCCAAGGTGAAGATATTGGGCAGGGGCATGTCCGGGTCGAGGGCCCAGATGGCGTCCCGCAGGGTGGGGATCATGGCTCCCGGGTCACGTTCGGTCCGCACGAGCAGGGAGGTCATAGGGATCCAGGCGCCGAGCCGGTCCCAGGGCAGGAAGATGGTCTCCTGCGAGCCCTGGTCGAGACCCCAGGCGTGCAGCCCCGACACGATACCCACGATCCGCATCTCCCGGTCCCCCGATCCCTGGTCCGCATTACCCTTAACGATCCGCCCGAGGGCGTCCTCTCCTGGATAGAGTGCCGCGGCGAAGGTCTCGGAGACGATCACCGGCATCGGCTCGGCGGTCCGATCGTCGGGTTCGAACGTCCGGCCCCGCAGATCGGCGCCCAGCAGGGTGAAGTAATCGCCGGAGGCGGGATGGAGCATGGTGGAGATCCGCCGCTCCTGGTCGTCCTCGATCTTCCAGGAACTATTGAACCAGCCGGAGCGACCCCGCCCATACTGCTGGAACGGGATGGTGATGGCCGCGGCCGCCCCGACCACCCCGGGGAGACTCTCGAGCCGTTCGTCGACGCGCTGCACGAACGCCCCGCGTGCCTCCTCGGTGTAGCGCTCCCCTTCCAGGCTCAGTTCGATCCCGACCAGGTGCGAGGGATCGAAACCGGGCTCCACCATCTGCAGGCGGACGAAGCTGTTGAAGAGCAGGCCGGCGCCGGTGAGCAGGATCAGGGCCAGGGCGATCTCCGAGACGACCAGGGCGTTGCGCAACCGTCCGCGGTCCCGGTCCTCACCCGATCGCACGCCGTCTTTGAGCAGGCTGGAGACGTCGAGCCGTCCGGCCCGCAGGGCCGGCACCAAGCCGAAGAGCAGACCGGTCAGCAGGGAGACGGCGACCGCGAATACCAGTACCGGGCCGTCCACCGCGATCCGCTGGATGAGCGGGATGTTGCCGGGATTGAGCACCTCGAAGGTCCGCACCCCTGCGAAGGCCAGCCCGATGCCGAGCAGGCCGCCGGCCAGCCCCAGGAGGGCGCTCTCGGTCAGCAACTGGGAGAGGATCCGCCCGCCCCGCGCGCCCAGGGCGGTCCGGACGGCCACCTCGTGGATGCGCTCGGTGCCGCGGGCCAGGAAGATGTTGGCTACATTGGCGGTGGCGATCAGCAGGAGCATGCCCACCGCCCCCAGCAGGAGCAGGAGCATCCGGCGGATCTCCCCGACCAGTGCGGTCTGCAGGGGCGCCAGTTCCACCAGGTAGGGTTCGCCGTCGCTTTTGGCATGGATGTCGGGCTTCTCCTGGGCCAGCACCCGGATACGATCGTTGAGCTCGGTCTGGGCACCGGCCACCGTCAGGCCGGGCCGGACCCGGCCGTAGACATCGAGCATCCAGATGCTGGGGCTGAACCATTCCTCCCAGCGCGGATCCATGGCCAGCCAGAGGTCGATCTCCTTACCTCCGAACCCGTCGGGGGAGGTGAAGCCGCGGTCCAGGATCCCGATGACCTCGGTCGGATGGTCGTCGATGGTGAGCACCCGCCCGAGCGCCTCCGGGTCCCCACCGAAGAGGCGCTGCCAGGCCCCCCAGCCCAGGATCCCGCAGGTGGGGGGGCCCTGGAAGTCCTCCGCGGCGAACAGCCGGCCCCGGATGGCCCGGGCATCGAAAAGCTCGAGCAGGCCGGGGGTCATCAACCCGCCGCGCAGTTCCAGGGGCCGGGCTCCCCCGGTGTAGTCGATGTCCTTGGTGAAGACCGCGGCCAGGGTCTCGAAGGAGGTGCTGTGTTCCTGCCAGTCCACGAACCGGGGGGCGGGGTAGCTGGGGTTCTGGAAGAAGGCGATCCGC
>CAZFHZ010000138.1:0-8377 GCA_964519015.1 uncultured Gemmatimonadota bacterium
ACTGCGGCAAGTACAAGCGGATCCGCTACCGCGGCGTGATCTGCGACCGCTGCGGAGTGGAGGTGACCCAGTCACGGGTTCGCCGGGAACGGATGGGCCACATCGAGATGGCCGTCCCGGTCGCCCATATCTGGTACTTCAAGAGCCTCCCCAGCACGATGGGCTACCTGCTCAACCTCTCCGTCCGGGACCTCGAGCGGGTGATTTACTACGAGTCTTTCCTGGTGCTCGATGCCGGCAAGACCGACCTGGAGCGCGGCCAGCTCCTCTCCGAGGAGGAGTACTCCCGATACCGTGAGGAGGGACGGGACTTCGTCGTGGAGATGGGGGCTCCGGCCTTGAAGGCGATGCTGGAGAGCATCGACATCGATGAACTCAGCGCCGAACTGCGAACCCAGGCTCGTATCGAGACGAGCCAGCAGCGCAAGAAGCAGGCCCTCAAGCGGCTCAAGATCGTCGAGGCGTTCCGGCAGTCGCAGAACAACCCGGCCTGGATGATCATGGATGTGCTCCCGGTCATCCCGCCCGACCTGCGTCCCCTGGTCCCCTTGGAGGGGGGGCGGTTCGCGACCAGTGACCTCAACGACCTCTACCGTCGGGTGATCAACCGGAACAACCGGCTCAAGAAACTGATCGACATCAAGGCACCCGAGGTCATCCTGCGCAACGAGAAGCGCATGTTGCAGGAGGCGGTCGACGCCCTCCTCGACAACGGGCGTCGCTCGCGGGCAGTGCGGGGATCGGGGAGCCGGGCGCTGAAGTCCCTGAGTGACCTGCTTAAGGGGAAACAGGGCCGCTTCCGCCAGAACCTGCTCGGTAAGCGGGTGGACTACTCGGGTCGTTCGGTCATCGTGGTCGGTCCTGAGCTGCGCATGCACCAGTGCGGCATCCCCAAGACGATGGCGCTGGAGCTCTACAAACCGTTCATCATCCGCAAGCTGGAGGAGCGGGGGCTGGTCCAGACCATCAAGAGCGCCAAGAAACTGGTCGAGCGTGAGCGCCCCGAGGTATGGGACATCCTGGAGGAGATCATCCAGGACCACCCGGTCCTGCTCAACCGGGCCCCCACGCTCCACCGGCTGGGTATCCAGGCCTTCCAGCCCATCCTGGTAGAAGGGAAGGCGATCCGGCTCCACCCGCTGGTCTGCACCGCCTTCAACGCCGACTTCGACGGCGACCAGATGGCCGTGCACGTACCCCTCTCCTTCGAGGCGATCCTCGAGGCCCGCATGCTCATGCTGGCCACCCACAACATCCTCTCGCCGGCCCATGGACGTCCGATCGATATCCCCACCCAGGACATGGTGCTGGGGATCTACTACCTGACCAAGTCGGATCCTGCCGGCCGCACGAAGAAGCTCCCCTTCGATACACCGGAAGAAGCCATCCTGGCCTATCACTTCGACAAGGTCGACCTGCACGGCCCGGTGCGGATCCGGATGGATGGGCAGGTCCTCGAGACCACTGTGGGCCGCATCATCTTCAACGAGATCATCCCCGAGGGGATTCCGTTCGTCACCGAGGAGATGAACAAGAAGCGGATCGAAGCCCTGGTGGGACGTGTGCACCGGCTGGTCGGTAACCGGGGCACGGTCGAGTTCCTCGACAACCTCAAGGACCTCGGGTTCCGCTATGCGACGCAGTCGGGCACCACGGTCGGGATCGACGACATAACGATCCCACCGGAGAAGGAACGGCTGATCGACGCCGCCACCCGGGAGGTGGAGCGGATCCAGAAGATGTACAACCGGGGGATCATCACCGACTCCGAGCGGTACAATATGATCATCGATGTCTGGACACACACCACGTCCGACGTCTCCGAGGCGATGTTCCAGCACATGTCCAAGGACCGGAACGGCTTCAACCCGGTCTTCATGATGGCCGACTCGGGCGCCCGGGGCTCCAAGGAGCAGATCCGTCAGCTGGCCGGTATGCGGGGCCTCATGGCCAAGCCGCAGAAGAAGATCACCGGCCAGGTCGGGGAGATCATCGAGAACCCGATCATCGCGAACTTCCGTGAGGGACTCAGCGTTCTCGAGTACTTCATCTCCACCCACGGTGCCCGCAAGGGTCTGGCCGACACGGCGCTCAAGACCGCGGATGCCGGCTACCTCACCCGCCGGCTCGTGGACGTGGCCCACGACATGAGCATCAGCGAGGAGGACTGCGGTACCATCAAGGGTCTGGAGACCGGTGACCTGAAGGAGGGGGAAGAGGTCATCGAGCCCATGCGCGACCGTATCCTCGGTCGGGTGGTCCTCGAGGACGTCTACGACCCGGAGAACGACGAACTGATCATCCAGGCGGGGGAGGAAGTGACCGAGTCGGTCGCGGAGCGGATCGAAGACTCCGGGCTCGAATCGGTACTGATCCGTTCGGTGCTCACCTGCGAGTCGCGGCGTGGGACCTGTCAGAAGTGCTACGGCCGGAACCTGGCCACCGGCAACCTGACCAACATCGGGGAGGCAGTCGGGGTCATGGCCGCTCAGAGCATCGGAGAGCCTGGTACCCAGCTCACGTTGCGCACCTTCCACATCGGCGGTACCGCCAGTCGCATCACCGCCCAGTCGGAGATCCTGGCCAAGCAGGCTGGCCGGCTCGAGTTCAAGGGCATGCGACTGGTCGATCAGCGGACGGAGGTTGGGGATACCCGTACGGTGGCCCTCAACCGCACGGGGAAGATCCTCATCAAGGACGACCGCGACCATGTGCTCACCAAGTACAACGTCCCCTACGGTGCCGCAGTGCTGGTGGAGGACGGCCAGGCCGTGGAGAAGAACCAGAGACTCTACGAGTGGGACCCCTATTCGACGGTGATCCTGACCGATCACGAGGGAGTGGTCGTCCACATCGACCTGGTGGAGGAGATGACCGTCCGCGAGAAACTGGACGAGCAGACCGGGTCACGTGAACGGGTCATCATCGAGAACCGGGACAAGAGCCTCACTCCCCAGATCAACATCGTCTCCGACGGGAAACGGACGCAGGGGCAGTACATCCTGCCCACCGGCTCCATCCTGCAGGTCAAGGATGGGCAGAAGGTCCGGGCTGGGGATGTACTGGTCAGGATCCCGCGCGAGATCTCCAAGACCCGTGACATCACGGGCGGTCTACCCCGGGTCGCGGAACTCTTCGAAGCCCGGCGACCGAAGGAACCGGCCGTGGTTACCGAGATCGACGGCGTGGTCCGGTTCGGTGGATCGGTCCGCGGGTCGCGGGAGATCATCGTGGAGGGAGAGCACGAGGAGCGGACCTATCGCATCCCCTACGGGAAGCACATTCTGGTGCACGAGGGGGACTTCGTTGTCGCCGGCGAGCGCCTCTCGGAAGGAAGCGTCAACCCGCACGACATCCTCGGGATCCTCGGGACCGGCAAGGTCCAGGAGTACCTGGTCAATGAGATCCAGGAGGTCTACCGGCTCCAGGGTGTGACCATCAACGACAAGCACATCGAGGTGATCGTCCGCCAGATGCTCCAGAAGGTGCGGGTGGTCGATCCCGGCGACACCATCCTGCTGGAAGGGGAGATCGTGGACCGGTTCCACTTCCAGGACGAGAACACCAAGACGGTGGAAGCGGGGGGGGACCCGGCCACGTTCGAGCCGGTCCTGCTGGGGATAACCAACGCCGCCATCACGACGGAATCATGGATCTCGGCCGCCTCCTTCCAGGAGACCACCCGGGTGCTCACCGAGGCGGCCATCCGCGGCAAGACCGACGGCCTGCTCGGCATGAAGGAGAATGTGATCGTCGGCCAGCTGGTGCCGGCCGGCACCGGGGTGCGGGCCCACCGCCGCCTGCAGGTCTACGATCCGGAACTGGACGCCCTCGGTGAGGCGATCCAGGCCGAGATCGAGGCACAGCGGGAGGCGGACGCCACCTCCGGGGCCCCCGAGAGTGAGGAAGTGGGGGCGGCGCTCTGAGTGGCTTCCGGCCGTTCCACCGGTGCCGTGCGATTGCTCCGGGGGGAGGGAAGGCTCGGGAAGCCCCGTTTTTAGGGCACTTTCGCCGTTGACACAGGGAAGATGTCCCCTATCTTGCCGGTCTGTCATTACAACGGGTAGCAAGCGATTTGGAGAAACAGGTTGCCCACCATCAACCAGTTGGTCCGGAAGGGCCGCCAGAAGGTCCGGAAGAAGGGCACGACACCTGCTCTGCAGGGTTCTCCTCAGAAGCGGGGGGTGTGCACCCGTGTGTACACCACGACGCCCAAGAAGCCGAACTCGGCCCTCCGTAAGGTGGCGCGTGTGCGCCTCGTCAACCGGATAGAGGTGACCGCCTATATCCCGGGTGAGGGGCACAATTTGCAGGAACACTCGATCGTGTTGATCCGGGGGGGAAGGGTGAAGGACCTCCCGGGCGTGCGGTACCACATCATCCGCGGCACGCTGGACGCCAGCGGGGTTGAGGACCGCATGCAGGGTCGTTCCAAGTACGGCACCAAGCGGCCCAAGTAGGGGGGGACCGGATGCCTCGTCGCAAGCAGGTCGAGAAGCGGGAGTTGCCGGCGGACCCGATCTACGGATCGGTCACGGTGACTCGCTTCATCAACAGTCTGATGCGCAGGGGTAAGAGATCCGTCGCAGAACGGATCTTCTACGAGGCCCTCGAGCGTATCGACAACGTCACCGGGGGAGAAGGACTGACCACCTTCGAGAAGGCGGTCAACAATGTCCGGCCCCAGGTCGAGGTGAAGTCCAGGCGCGTCGGTGGCGCTACCTACCAGGTACCGGTGGAGGTCGCTCGTGACCGTTCCACCGCCCTGGCGTTCCGTTGGCTGATCACCTTCGCGAAGGAACGACCGGAGCACACGATGGCGCAGCGGCTCGCGGCGGAGCTGCTGTCCGCCTCGCGTGGCGAGGGAGCAAGTGTCAAGAAGAGGGAAGACACCCACCGGATGGCCGAGGCCAACAAGGCCTTCGCCCATTACCGCTGGTAATCCCCTCCTCCCCGACCCTCCCCTGCCTCAGAGATCCCGCCCGGACTTCGACCTTCAACAACGTTCCCCGTCCCGTGAACGTCACGGGACGACTCTGTCTTGATGGCAGTATCGGAGGAAGTGTCCTTGTCACGCAGGTTCCCGCTGGAGATGGTCCGTAACATCGGCATCATGGCCCACATCGATGCCGGTAAGACGACTACGACTGAACGGATCCTCTTCTACACGGGCCGTGTCCACCGCATCGGCGAAGTGGACGACGGGGCCGCCACGATGGACTGGATGGAGCAGGAGAAGGAGCGGGGGATCACCATAACCTCCGCCGCCACCACCACCTTCTGGCGTGACCACCGGATCAACATCATCGACACTCCGGGTCACGTCGATTTCACGATGGAGGTGGAACGCTCCCTCCGGATCCTGGACGGTGCCGTGGCCGTGTTCTGCGCGGTCGGCGGGGTGGAACCACAGTCGGAGACGGTCTGGCGCCAGGCCGACAAGTACCGGGTCCCCCGGATCGCCTACGTCAACAAGATGGATCGGATGGGGGCCGATTTCCTGAACGTGCTGGGCATGATGAAGGAGCGTCTGAAGGCGAACGTGCTCCCGGTCCAGCTCCCGGTCGGTGCCGGGGAGATGTTCACCGGGATCATCGACCTGATCCGCTGCCGGGCCTACTTCTATGATGAGGCGAGCCAGGGGATCACCGTCCAGGAGGCGGAGATACCCGACAGCCACCGCGCGCAGGCCCAGGAATTCCGTCAGAAGCTCCTGGAAGCGGTGGCCGACTTCAACGACACCCTCCTGGAGAAGTTCCTGGAGGACAAACCGATCGCGGAAGTCGACATCAAGGCGGCCATCCGGAAGGCTACCCTCGCCGGGACGATCATCCCCGTCTTCTGCGGGTCCTCCTACCGGAACAAGGGTGTGCAGAAACTGCTTGACGGAGTCATCGACTACCTGCCCTCACCCTTCGATGTCCCACCTGTCCGAGGTGTGGTGCCGGAACACGAGCATGAGCAGATCGAACGGCGACCGGCCGACACCGAACCGTTCAGCGCACTGGCTTTCAAAATCGCCACCGACCCCTTCGTGGGCCGGCTGACCTTCTTCCGCGTCTACTCCGGTTCGCTCCAGGCCGGCGACCACATCTTCAATCCCCGTACGAACCGTCGGGAGCGGATGGGGCGCATCCTGCTGATGCACGCCAACAAGCGGGAGGAACTGGACGCGGTCTTCACCGGGGACATCGCCGCGGCCGTCGGACTGAAGACCGCCAGCACCGGGGACACGCTCTGCAATGAGAAGGACCCGATCGTGCTGGAGTCTATGAACTTCCCGAAGCCGGTGATCTCGGTGACCATCGAACCGAAATCGCGGGCGGACGAGGAACGCCTGACCCTCAGCCTGGCCAAGCTGGCCGAGGAGGACCCGACCTTCCAGGTCTCCACCGACCAGGAGACCGGGCAGACGATCATCCAGGGGATGGGGGAACTCCACCTGGAGATCCTGGTCGACCGGATGTTGCGGGAATTCCGGGTCGCCGCCAACGTCGGGAGACCGCAGGTGGCCTACCGGGAGTCGATCTCCACCGAGGTGACCGAGGTGATCCGTCACGTCCGTCAGACCGGCGGACACGGGCAGTTCGCCCATATCAAGATGCGGGTCGCCCCCGGGAGACCGGGGACCGGACTCCTCTTCGCCAGCGAGATCAAGGGGGGCACCATCCCACGGGAGTACATCCCGGCCGTCCACCAGGGGGTGGAGGAGGCGATGCGGAACGGCCCGCTGGCCGGTTATCCCCTCGAGGATCTCGAGGTGACCCTGCTGGATGGTTCCTACCACGAGGTGGACTCCAGCGACATGGCCTTCAAGATCGCCGGATCCAAGGGTCTGAAAGAGGCTGCGCGACGGGCGAACCCGATGCTGCTGGAACCGATCATGGAGGTCGAAGTGGTGACCCCCGAGGAATACATGGGGGATGTGATCGGGAACCTGAGCGGGCGGCGCGGCAAGGTCCGCACCCTGCGCACCCGCGGAGACGCCCAGGTGATCGAAGTGGAGGTGCCGCTCAGTGAGATGTTCGGATACGCCACCGACCTGCGCTCGATCACTCAGGGTCGGGCCGTATTCACGATGCAGTTCGGGCACTACGACCGGGTGCCCGCCACCATCCAGGAGGAGATCGTCAACCAGTCCGCAGGCGTGAGCCGCTGAGGGCTGACACCGGGAGAGCAAGAGATGGCCAAGGCTAAATTCGAGCGCACCAAGCCGCATGTGAACGTGGGGACGATTGGCCACGTGGACCACGGCAAGACCACGCTCACGGCTGCGATCACGCTGGTGCAGAACAAGGCGGGGCTGTCGGACTACGTCTCGTTCGACGAGATCGACAAGGCACCGGAGGAGAAGGCGCGCGGGATCACGATCGCCACGGCCCACGTGGAGTACCAGTCGGCCAAGCGGCACTACGCGCACGTGGACTGTCCGGGGCACGCCGACTACATCAAGAACATGATCACGGGAGCGGCGCAGATGGACGGGGCGGTGCTGGTGGTGAGTGCGGCGGACGGGCCGATGCCACAGACGCGGGAGCACATCCTGCTGGCCCGGCAGGTGGGGGTACCGTACATCGTGGTCTTCCTGAACAAGGTGGACATGGTGGACGACGAGGAGTTGCTGGAGTTGGTGGAGCTGGAGGTACGGGAGCTGCTGAGCGAGTACGAGTTCCCCGGGGAGGAGATCCCGGTGATCCGCGGGAGCGCGTTGAAGGCGCTGGAGTCGGGGGACCCGGCGGCGCCGGAGACCAAGTGCATCGCGGAGCTGATGGACGCGCTGGACAACTACATCCCGCAGCCGCAGCGGGAGGTGGACAAGCCGTTCATGATGGCGATCGAGGACGTGTTCTCGATCACGGGACGGGGGACGGTGGGGACGGGACGGATCGACCGGGGGATCGTGAAGGTGCAGGACGAGGTGGAGATCGTGGGGATCAAGGAGACGCGCAAGACGGTGGTGACGGGGGTGGAGATGTTCCGGAAGATCCTGGACGAGGGCCAGGCCGGGGACAACGTGGGGGTACTGCTGCGCGGGATCGACAAGGACGAGTTGGAGCGGGGGATGGTACTGGCCAAGCCGGGGAGCATCCTGCCGCACCGGAAGTTCCAGGGGAAGGTGTACGTGCTGACCAAGGAGGAAGGGGGTCGGCACACGCCGTTCTTCAATGGTTACCGGCCGCAGTTCTACTTCCGCACGACGGACGTCACCGGGGCGGTGACGCTGCCGGCGGGGGTGGAGATGGTGATGCCGGGGGACAACATCAACATGGACGTGGAGCTGCTGACGCCGATCGCCATGGAGAAGGAACTGCGGTTCGCGATCCGCGAAGGCGGCCGCACGGTCGGGGCCGGCGTGGTCACCGAGATCACCGAGTAG
>CAZFHZ010000139.1:0-5145 GCA_964519015.1 uncultured Gemmatimonadota bacterium
CTCTACGACACCTTCGGGTTCCCCCTCGATTTGACCCAGGTCATGGCCGAGGAGCGGGGACTGCAGATCGACACCGACGGATTCGAGGCGGCCATGCAGGAGCAGAAGGAGCGCTCCCGGGCCGACCGGGCGGCCAAGGGGGTCGGCCTGGACGAGGCGGCCCTGGCCGCGGCCGAGACCCTGCCGGCCTCGACGGGGCGGACCTTCGTCGGCTACGAGCGGGAACTGTGGTGGCACCGGACCCATCTGACGGGACTGTTCGACCCCGAGTTCACTCGTCTCGACCGGCTGGGGCAGGGGGAGGAGGGCTTCCTGGTCCTCGACCAGACCCCCTTCTACGCCGAGTCGGGGGGCCAGGTGGCCGACTCCGGGGAGGTGGAGGGGGAACGCTTCCTCTTCCAGGTCGAGCAGGTGGACCGGGTCGGCGGGGTGATCTTCCACCGCGGGCGGGTCATGGCCGGGGTGACCTCATCGGCCGAGGTGGAGGCGCGGATCGACGCCGACCGCCGCGAGTGGATCATGCGCAACCACACCGCCACCCACCTGATGCACGCGGCCCTGCGCGAGATTCTGGGCACCCACGTGCGGCAGGCGGGCTCCCGGGTCGAAGCGGCCCGGCTCCGGTTCGACTTCGCCCACTACGGAGCCCTCTCCTCCGAGGAGCGGGTCGAGGTGGACCGCTGGGTCAACCGCGCCATCTGGGCCGACCTGCCGGTGACCGAACGGCAGATGCCCTACGCGGAGGCGATCGAGGCGGGGGCGCTGGCCTTCTTCGGCGACAAGTACGGCGACGTGGTGCGGGTGGTGGACATCCCGGGGCGGAGCACGGAGCTCTGCGGCGGCACGCACGTGTCGGCCACCGGGCAGATCGGCTTCTTCCGGCTGGAGCAGGAAGGGAGCATCTCCTCCGGGGTGCGGCGCGTCGAGGCGGTGACCGCCCGGCAGGCCGTGGAGAATACGTTGCAGGAACGGGACGTGCTGGAACACTTGACCGATGTCCTGGGGGGTGGGGAGCGCGGGCTGCTCGAGCGCGTCCGGCAGATGGTGGAGGAGAACCGCGCCCTGAAGAAGCAGCAGGAGAAAAACGCCACCCGGAGCGGGCTCGAGCAGGTCGCCGCCATCCTCGAGGGGGGGGTCGCGGTAGGCGGGGTTCAGGTGGCCTGGGGACGGGTGACGGCACCCGATGTGAACACCCTGCGGGTGCTGGCCGATGCCTTGCGTGATAAACTCGGCCGGGGGGTAGGCGTCCTGGGGATGGAGCAGGACGGCAAAGCTGTGCTATTATGTGTGGTTACCGATGATCTGGTCGCCGCCGGGGTCAAGGCGGGATCGATCGTGAATGCGGTGGCCGCCGTCACCGGTGGCCGCGGCGGAGGTAAGGCACACCTGGCCCAGGCGGGGGGGCCCCGGGCCGACAAACTGGACGAGGCTCTGGAGCGGGTTCCGGAGGTGGTTCGTATTCACCTGCCGGCGGCCGGGGCCTGAAGGGGCACAACGCATGGGCGGAGCATCCCCCAAAAGGTACCCCCAGGAATCGTACGGCCCGATCGAGAGCCGCTTCCACGAGGTGGCCGAGAAGCGGGGCGCCGGGCTATGCATCCTCTTCGACCCCGACCGTCATGACCTGCCGGAGCTGACCCGCGCGTCCGCGGTCTGCCAGGAGGGGGGGGCGGACTTCCTCTTCGTCGGCTCCAGCCTGATGCTGAAGGACTCCTTCGACGACGCGGTCGCGGCGGTCCGGGCGGGCTCCGACCTGCCCATCGTCATCTTCCCCGGCCATTCCACCCAGCTCTCGGGGAAGGCGGACGCCATCCTCTTCATGTCCCTGGTCTCCGGGCGGAACCCCGAATACCTCATCGGGCAGCAGGTCATCGCCGCCCCCCGGGTGCGCTCGCTCGGCCTAGAGCCGATCCCGGCCGCCTACATGCTGGTTGAGACCGGCCGCGCCACCAGCGTGCAGTACATGTCCATGACCCAGCCGATGCCGCGCGACAAGGCCGATATCGCGGTCGCCCACGCCCTGGCCGCCCGCTATCTAGGCATGCGGGTGCTCTACCTGGAGGGGGGCTCCGGGGGGCAGGAGACCGTGCCCGAGGAGATCATCCGGGCGGTCGCCGAGGCGGTGGGGGGGCCGATCATCGTCGGGGGAGGCATCCGCACCGCCGCCCAGGCCCGCGCCAAGGTCGAGGCGGGGGCGACCCTGATCGTGGTCGGGAACAGCCTGGAGCACGCCTGGACCGTGGATTCGGTGGCCGAGCTGGTCGCCGGGGTCCATCTGAAGGGTTGACACCCGCAACTCCTTATCACACTTTGTATTGCTTACTGAGTTTGCGGCCGGGCAGGCTGAATCTGGCCGTTGTTCCGCCACGTTGTATCCGACCCGTCACGGGGAAGCGATAACCCCCCGACGAAGGATCGAGAAGAGGTTCAGCCGCAATGTCGAAGAAGGGCAAATCGTTCGCGGACAAGGTCGCCAGAAGCCTGGAGCAGCACGGCGAAAACTGTCCCATCTGTGGAGAGACCATCAAACCAACCATGGTCGTATCGCCGATCGTCTCGGAACGCACCGGTGCCTTCCGCTTCCGCCGAAGACTGGTGGGAGTCTGCTCCTGTAATTCCAAGGAGATCCTGGGTTGAGCACCGTTCGTCCCGGCCGCGCATGACGTTCCGTCCCGGCCGGCGCTCCATTCACGGTAGGATGCTCCGACCCCTTACATGACCTGATAAGGAGGAATCGCCCAAGGGGGCGAGAAGGCTCGTTGAAAAAGGAAATCTTCATCAACGTCGGCGCGACGGAAGAGCGCATCGCGTTGCTTGAGGATGGCCTACTGGTCGAGCTGGACGTCGAGCGGCCCAACACGGTCCGCACGGTGGGCAACGTCTACAAGGGTAAAGTGAAGACGGTGCTCCCGGGCATGCAGGCCGCCTTCGCGGACATCGGCATGGAAATGAGCGCGTTTCTCCATGCCTCCGACGTTTCAGCCCGGATGGAGGAGCTGACCGCCGCTCTCGATTTCGAGTACGACGAGGAGTTCGAGGGCGAAGAGGGTGGTGGGGAACAGCAGCGGGGAGGAAACCGCGGCGCCCAGCACGGGAAGCGGTCGGCGAATCGGAAGGGTTCAGACAGGCTTCCGATCGAGGAGCGGTTGACGCGTGGCCAGGACATCATGGTCCAGGTCACCAAGGAGCCCATCGGGACCAAGGGTCCTCGGCTCACGACCCAGATCAGCCTGCCGGGAAGATTCCTGGTACTGCTGACCTCCGAGACCAAGGTCGGCATCAGCCGCAAGATCTCGGATCGCTCCGAACGGTCGCGCCTGCACCGGATCGTCAGGAACATCAAACCCAAGGGTCTCGGCGTGATCCTGCGCACCGAGGCCGAGGGTAAAGACCAGAAGGTCATCCAGGAGGACCTGGCGAGGCAGGTCGAGCTCTGGGACGGTATCCAGAAGCAGTACGCCTCCCTGCCGTCGCCGAGTCCGCTGCACGCGGAATCGGGTTTCGCCACCAGTGTCGTCCGGGACGTGTTCGGCGCGGACGTGGACCGCCTGACCGTGGACGGACGGAAGGTCTACGATCAGATCCGCGGCTACCTCAAGGACGTGGCGCCGCAGCTCCTCGACCGGGTCAATTTGTACCGGGGCAAGGAGCCGATCTTCGACAAGTTCGGCATCGAGACGGAGATCCGGAAGACCATGGACCGGAAGGTCTGGTTGAAGCGGGGCGGCAACATCACCATCGAGCACTCCGAGGGGATGGTCGCCGTCGACGTCAACACCGGCCGGTACGTGGGCAAGAAGAGCCAGTCGCAGACGATCCTGCGGACGAACATCGAAGCCGCCCGCGAGATCGCCCGCCAGCTCCGCCTGAGGGACATCGGCGGCATCATCGTCGTCGACTTCATCGACATGGACGACGCGGCCCACCAGCGGCAGGTGCTGGGTGAGCTGCGGGTGGAGATGAAACGCAGCCGGGCGAAGTTCAACCTGTCGGACTTCTCGGAGTTCGGCCTGGTCGAGCTGACCCGGCAGCGGGTGCGGCCGAGTCTCTACCATACGCTCAGCGAGGTCTGTCCGGTCTGCAACGGGACCGGCCGGGTGCTGAGCCGGGAGACGGTGACCACCAAGATCGAACGCTGGTTCCAGCGCGCGCGGATCGGCACCCGTGACCGCAAGTTCCGGCTGGAGGTCAACCCGGTGGTCGCGGCCCACCTGAAAGAGAACGGTGAGGAACGCCTGAAGGCCATCCGCGACCGTTCGCGGCTCAGGGTGGACCTCTTGGAGAACGAAGATCTGCCGGCGGACCGGTTCGAGGTCTACAGCATCCGCCGCAAGCGCTATGTGACCGAGGACTTCGTCGTCTGAGGCGACCGAGGGCGGTCCGGGAGGCAGGGGGGTAACGACGTGTACGCAGTGGTGGAGATCAGGGGCGAACAGATGCTCGTCCGGGAGGGGGAGACGGTCCGTATCCCCCTGGTGTCGGACGGCGAGCCCGGGGCTGTGATCCAGGCCGATCGTGTCCTCATGCTCAACGACGAGGGGACGACCCGGATCGGGGATCCCGTGGTCTCCGGGGCGGCCGTGAGCCTGGAGATCACCGGGCACGGCAAGGACCGGACGATCCACGTCTACAAGAAGAAGCGCCGCAAGGGCTATCGCCGCCACAACGGGCACCGGCAGGCCTGGACCGAGGCCGTCGTCACCGAGATCACGGGCGCCTGAGCGGGCCCCGAGGGCCGGCCGCCGGGTCGGCCGATGCTCCGGCCTGAGCGCCGGAGCGAGTTCCAGAAGGAGCATGATATGGCTCACAAGAAAGGCGTCGGCTCAAGCCGCAACGGGCGGGACTCGAACCCGCAGCACCTCGGCACCAAGCGGTACGGGGGTGAGCTGGTGACCGCCGGCACCGTCATCGTGCGGCAGCGGGGCACCCGCATCCACCCGGGCCCCAACGTGGGCCGGGGAGGTGACGACACGCTGTTCGCCCTCATCGACGGGCAGGTGGTCTTCGAGCGTCTGGGCAAGGAGCGCAAGCGGGTGCGCATCCAGCCGGTCGAGGTGGCCGAGACGGCCTGAGAGCGGCCGCCGCACCGGCTGTTGGGGACTGGCCAAGGATAGGCCGGTACCTTATGATGCAGGGGCCTTCCCT
>CAZFHZ010000139.1:5245-8358 GCA_964519015.1 uncultured Gemmatimonadota bacterium
CTACCGTGGGCGTACAGAAAATCACCGTGATCGGCGCCGGGCATGTCGGCGCCACCGTGGCGCAGTACTGCGCCACCGACGAACTGGCCCGAGAGATCGTGCTGGTGGACATCATTGAGGGTCTGCCGCAGGGGAAGGGACTCGACCTCTACGAGTCGGCCCCGATCCGCTATTTCGATGCCCTGATCAAGGGGACCAACTCCTACGATGAGACGGCCGGTAGCGACATCATCGTCATCACGGCCGGCCTGCCCCGCAAGCCGGGGATGTCGCGCGACGACCTCCGGGACGTCAACGCCGGCATCGTGAAGCAGGTGGCCGAGGGGGTGGCGCCCAAGAGCCCGAACGCCATCATCATCGTGGTCTCCAACCCGCTCGACGTGATGTGCTACGTGGCCAAGAAGGTCTCCGGGTTCCCCAAGAACCGGGTCCTGGGCATGGCGGGCATCCTCGACACCGCCCGCTTCCGGGCCTTCATCTCCGAGAAGCTGGACGTGTCGATGGAGGACATCCAGGCCATGGTGCTGGGCGGCCACGGCGACAGCATGGTGCCGATCCCCGCCTACACCACGGTCTCCGGCATCCCGCTTCCCCAGCTCATGGACAAGGCGACCATCGATTCAATCGTGGAACGGACCCGCAAGGGCGGGGGGGAGATCGTCGCCCTGCTCAAGACGGGCAGCGCCTACTACGCCCCCGGCGCGGCGGCCGTCCAGATGGTCGAGAGCATCGTCAAGGATAAGAAGCGGGTGCTTCCCTGCGCCGCCTGGCTGGAGGGGGAGTACGGTCTCAAGGACACCTACGTGGGCGTGCCCTGCAAGCTGGGGCGCTCCGGGCTGGAGAAGATCTACGAGATCGAGCTGGGCAAGGAGGAGCAGGCCGCTCTGAAGAAGAGCGCGGACGACGTGAAGGAGCAGATCGCCGGTCTGAAGCTCTGAGAACCGGCCGCCGGCCGCTTAGGTGAATAAGGGAAGGCCCGCTGCGCTCTGGCGCGGCGGGCCTTCTTCTTCGGAGATGTGATCGCTGACGGATCGTGACTATGAACGGATCCGGGCCGCGGGTTACCGGTGACCGCTAACTGATATCGATGCCCTCGTCGTCCTCCCAGTCCTCTTCCTCGTCGTCCTCCCAGTCGTCCTCGTCATCCTCCCACTCGTCGTCCCCGTCCTCGTCGTCCCACTCCTCTTCGTCCTCCTCGTCGTCCTCCCAGTCCTCCTCCTCGTCGTCCTCCCAGTCGTCCTCCTCGTCCGCGCTCAAGGTACCGGCCTCATCGTCCCAGTCGTCGTCCTTGGCCAGCAGGAGGGGTCCGGTGCCGGGAATTGGGTAGCGGCTGGCCGGGGAGCCCGCCAGGCGGTCTACGGCGGCCAGGGCGGCCAGGGACTCGAAGTCCCCCGGGTCCTGTTCGAGGGCACGTTCCAGGCAGACCAGGGACTCGCCGTACCGTTCCATAGCGGCGTAGGCCCAGCCCAGCCGGTCGAGGGTGCGGATATCATCCGGTCGCATCGATAGTGCGGTCTGAAGCATCTCCAATCCTCTCACGCGGTCACCGTACAGGTGGAGCAGCCACCCATATGCTCGTATCACTCGTATCCTGTCCGGTTCAAGGTCGTACGCCCGGGCCAACGAGGTCAAGGCCTGTTGATGCGAACCGAGACGTTCGAGAACCAGGCCGAGCAGATAATGATACGCGGCTTCGTTCGGATTGATCGAGAGTGCCTGCCGGAGGCTCCGCACGGCGGTCCAGAAATCCCCCAGGCAGACCGAGAGTTCGCCGATCCCCCAGTGCGCGCACTCGGCTGCCAGTTCGTCCTCGTCCCCGGCCAGCGTCAGGACCTTGCGATAGACCTCCAGGGCCAGGTCGTACCGGTGGGCGACGACCTGGTCATTGGCCTCGCGGAAGAGTTCCTCCAGCCTCCGGCGCTCGATCATGTGCGGTGTGGCCTCCCTGACCGGACGATAAGCCGGACATGCTCTCTGCGCAGAGTATGTCCACAGCCTCCGACAGGGTAGGGTCAGCCCAGCACCAGCCCGCAGGGGAGGGTGTTCCACTGGGCCAGTTCGGAGAGGCGGCGCCGCACCCGCTGGACGGTCTCGGCGTCTCCGATGAGTTCGCAGTGGATGGGGTAGCGCTCGGTCTCGGGGGGCTCGCGCAACAGCAGGAGCGACCAGGGGCGCTTTCCCTTGCCCCCGCCGCCCTCCCCCGTGGGCCCCACCTCGATCCGGTTCAGCGGCACGTCGAGATGCTCGTCGATCCCCTCCACGTACTCCATCAGCTCGCTCCCGGTGATCTCGGCGGCGATGATCCGGTCGGAGAAGGTCGGCACCAGTGGGTGGCCGTCGGGCACATACCCGAAGACTTCCCGGATACCGTCCTCAGTGTGGCGGAGCAGGTCGAGCGTCTGCCCGCTGGGGGAGGGGATGAGCACCCGGACTTCCTCGTCCGCCCCCTGAAGCATGGAGACGGCCAGGGTCAGCACCGAGGCCACCATCACGTCGGGGGGGGCGTCCGCCTCGGCCGGGAGCAGGCGGGTTCCGGTCGAGGGGATCTGCCACCGGCGGGGGACCCAGCGGCCGAACAGGGGGGTGATCCAGACCCCCAGTCGGCGGGTGATCCGATCCAGGATATTCCCGGCCCCGGGGAGGAAGTTGCGGGTGAACCAGAGCTTCAGGGAGAGGAGCCCGCCGAAGAACAGGATCCAGGGGAGGATGATCAGTCCCAGCAGGGGCTCCAGCAGGAAGCGCCCCACCAGGTAGAACAGGGTGGGGTGCAGGGGAGCGCCGCAGCGCCCGCAGCGCCAGGAGGCGCGGTGGAAGGGGAGCCGGCAGCGGCGGCAGGTCACCACCTTGGAGGCATCCCGCGGGATGGGCAGGTAGACCCGCCGGGCCCGGGCCAGCGCGAGCAGCAGCAGGAACAGGGCGAGCAGGCCCCAACCGGCCAGGATGAGCAGGACGTACATCAGCGACACGGATGGTTCCCTTCCACGGGTCGTTCGGACCGCCCGGAAACGGCTGAGGCGGCCCGGATAAGGCGGCCGTCCGGTAAGGCCGCTATCCGGAGGCAGCGGGGGCCGCGCGGGCCGTCAGCCGGCGCGGCCCCGCCTTCCGAAACCGCT
>CAZFHZ010000140.1:0-8356 GCA_964519015.1 uncultured Gemmatimonadota bacterium
CCTGGTCGATCATATCTACGTCCCGTATGAGCAGTGGGCCGGAGAACGGGCGTGGGTCATGACCTATGTGGTGAAATATGACGGGAAGTTGCAGGCGACGGCCGAGGCGGTCCGGGCCGAACTGGCCGCCATCGATCCGAACCTCGTCTTCCATAATCCGCGCTCCCTCGAGAGCATCGTCGGAGCGGCCATCGCCCGCGACCGCTTCGCCATGGCCCTGATGATGATCTTCGCAGCCGTCGCGCTCCTGCTTGCCGTGATCGGCATCTACGGGGTGCTCTCCTATACGGTCGGGCAGAGGCGGTACGAGATCGGCATCCGCCTGGCGGTCGGAGCCCGGCCGGCCCAGGTGCGGTGGCTCATCCTGCGTGAGGGAGCACTGCTGGCCGGAGTAGGGATCCTCACCGGACTGATCGCCGCACTCCTGCTGACCCGATGGCTGGAGTCGATCGTCTATGAGGTAGACCTGCGCGATCCGCTGATCCTGACCGGCGCGGCGGTCGTGCTGGCGGCCGTGGCCGGGCTGGCCAGCCTGCTGCCGGCGGTGCGGGCCTCGCGCACCGATCCGCAGAGCGTCATGCGGGCCGAATAGGAGGCGGGATTGCCGCTTCGGGAGGGGCCCGCTAGAATGGCTCGGCAACCCGAAGAAAGGTTCGTCCCGTGCATCCGTGGCGACTCTCAGAACGCACGCTCGAACAGGTCCGAAGTGCCGGCTACACGGCGGCCGTACTGCCGCTGGGCGCGGTAGAGCCGCACAATCGGCACCTTCCCTACGGGACCGACCTCTTTGAGAGCGAGAGAATCGCCGACCGGGTCTGTGCCGAGGCCTGGGCGCGCGGCGCCCGGGTCGTACTCCTGCCGACGATTGCCTACGGTACCGAACGGAACCTGGCCGCCTTCCCCCTGGCCATGAACGTGGACCCGGGCACCCTCTTCGCAGTGGTGACCGACCTGGTGGGATCGTTGGAGCGCTCCGGTCTTCACCGGCTCCTCCTGCTCAACAGCCACGGCGGCAACGACTTGAAGCCGCTGCTGCGCCAACTCTATGGACGCACCGAGGTCCGGATCTTCCTGTGCGACTGGTTCCGGATGATCCGGGATGTCTACGGGGAGATCTTCGAGCAGCCGGATGACCACGCCGGCGAGATGGAGACCTCGCTCGCCCTGGCCTACTTCCCCGACCTGGTCGCCCGTGCTCCCGACGGAGCACTGCTGGCCGGACCAGGAGCCACCGCCCGCTGCCGCTTCCGGGCGGTTGAGGAGGGGTGGGTCACCATCACCCGTCCCTGGCACCTGTACACGGTCGACAGCGGGGCGGGGGACCCGCGGGCAGCCTCCGCGGAGAAGGGAGAGCGCCTGATGGCGGTGATCGTTGAGCGGCTCGCTCCCTTCCTGGTCGAACTCGCCGCGGCCGACCTCGACGAGCGCTTCCCTTACTGAAGAAAGGGCGGGTCGCGTCGATGAAGACCCTCTTCGCCGTGCTGAACATGGGGCTGGGTCACGCCACCCGCAGCCTGCCGCTCATCCGGGCCATGCGGTCATCGGGCTGGGAGGTAACGGTGGGTGGCTCGGGGCGGTCCCTCCGGCTGCTGGAGCGGGAACTGCCCGCTACCCCTCTGCTGGAACTGCCCGACTACAACCTGGAGTACACGGACCGAGGGGTGGACTTCGGGCGGTTAATGGCCCGCACCCCCGACCTGGTTCGAACCGTCCGGCAGGAGCACTTTCTGATCGAGGGGCATGTCCGCCGGCTAGGGGCCGACCTGGTGGTGAGTGACCACCGCTACGGCTGCTGGTCCGAACAGGTCCCCTCCTGGTTCATTGCGCACCAGCTCCGCTTCGCCGTACCCCCTCTTTTCCGGCCCTTCGAGTTCGCGGGAGCCCTCTTCAACCGGGGGTTCCACCGCCGTTACACCGGAGTGATCGTGCCCGACCTGATGGAGGATGGGGAGGGACTGCTCTCCGGACGGCTCTCCCGCCCCTATCGGGCCACCCTCCCCGAGACGGTCGCCCGGTACCACTATCCCGGCACCCTCTCGAGTATCGGCCGGCGTGACGGAGCGGAGGAGGAGATCGATGTTTTCGTTGTCATCTCCGGACCTGAACCGCAGCGCACGGCGCTGGAGCGGATCGTGCGGGAACAGATCCGGAACGTGCCGGGACGGCGGGTGGTGGCCCTGGGCTGCCCCGAAGCTGATCGGGTGGAGCATCCGGAGTCGGACCTGACCATCCATGCCCACCTGGAGCGGGTTCGGATGGAGGAGATCATGAACCGGAGCCGGCTCATCGTCGCCCGCTCCGGCTATTCCACCCTCATGGAAGTGGTGGAGGTGGGCAAACGGGCGCTCTGGATCCCGACCCCCGGCCAGACCGAGCAGCTCTACCTGGCCGATCGGATGCGCCGCCGGGGCTGGTACCACGCCGTCGACCAGGTGGAGCTCGATCTGGCGCGCGACGTCCCCATGGCGCTGGAGCGCCGGGGGCCGGAGCGGATCTTTCACACGGCCGAGACGGTTGACCGGATCATGGGGGTGCTGAAGCGTTGAGCCAGTCGTGGACCGGGATCGCGAGCATATCGAGGAATAATGAAGAACTCGTTCTGGTCACTTGACCCAGGTAAGTGTCTGGTGTACTAGTAGTGTAGACACTTAACCCGAGGTGGAGTGCTACTCCCGGCTTCCAGGACTAGGAGGCATGGTATGCGGTCCCTTCACACTCCTCTGAGGCTCACCCTCATCTGTGCAACCCTCACCGCCGGTGCCTGTTCGGGTTCCGGCGCTCCCATTGAAGAACGCATCGGCCCCGACGGCGTCCAGGAGGTCCTCAACCACCACCAGCCACCTTACTCCCTCCCCTGGGAGATCGAAGAGGTCGCCCGGATCGGCGTGGCGTACGGGGATTCGGCGTACATGTTGGGGCGCCCCACCCACTTCACCATCCTGCCCGGCGGTTCCGCCATCATCCTGGACACCCAGCCGCTCCACCTGCGGGTCTACGGGCCCGACGGTTCCTTCCAGGTCACCATCGGACGTCAGGGAGAGGGCCCCGGGGACCTCCTGCGGAACATCCGGTATTTAGGGCCGCTGGGATCGGACCGTTTCGAGCTGTGGAGCGGCCACCCAATGCGACGCCAGATCTTCAACCTCCGGGGCACCCTCCAGGAGGTACGGACCATGACCAGGGACCACCCCTTCGTGGAGGGCCGCAGGCCGTACCGGGTGGGAACCCGGGATGAGGCGATCTGGGGATGGTTCACCTTCGTGGGCCGTCAGACCGGCAGCACGCCTGGCCGGCACGAACTCCGTCTCACGGATTGGGAAGGGAGTCTGGATCGCCTGATCTTCTCGGTCCGGGCGTTCGACTGGGAGGCCCTGGGACCACAGAACCAGAGGCAGTACATCGGCATGGCCCAGGCGGTCTCGGACTTCACGCCGCAGGAGCACATTCTGGTTCCCGGGGAGGGGCCGGTGTACTTCGGCGAGTTGGACGAGGACTGGGTGCGGGCCTTCGACCCGGCCTCCGGAGAAGAGATCCTCCGGTTCCGGCTGGTGACGGAGATCCCTGAGGCCATCGCGGATTCCACCGTGGAGAAGACCCGGAGCGTCACGGGGGATCCGCGGATCGCCGAGGGCATGCGCTGGTTTCAGGAGCACTACTGGTATGAGGAACTGGTGGGAGGGCCGGACGGGGAGGTGTGGGTCCAGCGCAACGGATATGCCGATACTCAGGGTCTCTGGACCACTGATATCTTCACCTCCCGGGGACACTACCGCGGCCGGATCTATCTACCCTTTGCACCCTGGCGGATGCAGGTGCACGGACAGGAGATCTGGGCCCTCACCGAGGGGGAGGAGGGCGAACCGATCCTGGCCCGCTATCGCCTGAAAGGGACCCGCTGAAGGAACCGGTGGTATCCGCGACCGAGTGGATGTGGAATGATCCGCAGGCCGAGAAAGTCACCGCTGCTGGTCGGCTGAGCCGTGCCCGTCCGCTAACTCTAGCTCCGACCGGGGGAGGGTGAACCGGTTGCCGGCGCGACGGCCGGGCTGCTATAATTTTTGCCCTGTTCTCAAGGGCGGTTAATCCTGAGCTGTTTCCAGGACGGGGAAGATGCCACCGGAGATCCAGGCATTCTTGATCGAGTTCGCCCGGTCGGTCCAACGGCTGGGTCTCTATCCGCCGGGCCATCCCGCAGCGGCGGCGCTGGCGGCCTCCGCCTATGAACGCCTGCTGGCGGCTCTGGCGCCCCGCGAGTCGCTCACGGTCCACATCGAGCGCACCACGCTGACCGTCGAAGGGACAGAGACCGACCCCGAGCAAACCCTCTTCCGGGGATTCGCCCAGCGCCTCTACCGCCATCTCCTCTTCGAGATAACCTTCGGGCCCGGGATCGGACCGCTCGAGATCGGCGCATTTCTCTCTGCCTTGGCGATTGTCCCCGGCCGGTCGGCCGAGCCGCTCGGAGTCGCCGGTCCCGCTTTCTCCGACCGCTGGCCGCACATCCTGCTCGAGGTGATCCCCTTCGAATCGCTCACCCTGGCCGCCGAGAGCTCCGAGGAAGCGGATACCCACTGGAGCGGAGAGGCGGCCTCCCAGGAAGCGCTCCAGGAGGCGCGGCACCGGATGGCCGATCTGGACCTGCCTCGGCTCAAGGAGGTGCTGCAGGAGGTGGGGAGCGGCGATCCGGCAGCCCTGCACGAGGGGATCTCACGGCTGGTGCTCGGGATGGAACCGGGCACGCTGCACCGATTGATGCTGAGCGTTCCGGAATCGTATCGGCAGAGCGCTGCTGAAACGGCCGTCGAACGCTCCCTCCAGGAGATCATCGAAGCGGCCGACGAAGGACGGGCCGGTTTCGCGACCGAGGCACTGCTCCAGTTGCTCGTCAAGCTGGCCCTGCTCACCGAGGAGCAGGAGTCGCCCCCCGACCCGGAGGCGGACCAGATGCTCGTCGCCCTCCTCCAGCGGATGGGCTCGGGCTGGGACATCGAGGATCCGAATCCCGCCGACTACCAGCAGACGTTGCGCGCCTTCCAGCAGACGGCGTCCGATCTGCGGGCCGACATCGAGTGGGACGAGCGACCCGATTCCGCGCGGATCGTCCAGATCAGCCTCGAACTGGACGAGACGGCGCCGCCGACCTTGAAGGCGACGACGGACATGATCAAAGGCGGTCGGACCGGAACGCTGCTGGACATTCTGGACGACGCTCCGGCAGGCGCAGCCGTAGCCGCCCCGGCGCTCTGGAAATGGGTGGACCGGAAGGACACGGTGAGCCATCTGCTGAGGCATCGCCCGGTCGATTACCAGAGCCTCGACCGGATGGTCAACCGGATCTGGGTCGAATCGGCGGGGCCGATGCTGGACGGCTTGCTCGAATCGGAATCGCGCCTGGAACGTCTGGCCCTGCTCGACTGCCTGGCTCAGATCGGAAGCGAGATCGGGCCCCTGATCGTGGAACGGCTGGACGACTCCCACTGGTACCGGATCCGCAACCTGCTCTCCCTGCTGGGCCGGCTCCCGACCCTGCCCGACGGGTTCTCCCCGCAGCCCTATTTCAAACATTCTGAACCACGAGTGCGCCGGGAAGCCTTCCAGATCGCTTTGAGCCATCGGGTGGGGGGACCCGGTACCGTCCTCCAGGCGCTGGATGATCCCGATCCGGTGGTCATAGAGAAGGGTCTGCTGGCCGCCCGGAAGAATCCCTCGCCGGCCATCGTGAATCTCCTCATCGGGATCGTCGGTGATCCCGAGAGTTCTGTCCGGCTCAGGCTCCTGGCCCTGCGCGCCCTGGCGACCGTCCGTTCTCCGATTGCTTTCGAGACCATGCGGGCGTTGGTCTGGGAGCGCCGGTGGCCTTTCCGGCACACGCTTGCCGACAAGTCGGCCCTCATGCTGGAAGCGCTGGCCACGATCGCCCGAACCTGGCGCCGGGAGCCGCAGGCCCAGCCGCTGCTGGCAGCCGCCCGGCGCTCCTCCGATCCCCAGATCCGGGCGGTGGCCCGGGCCCCGGAGGCGATCGCATGAACCGGGCGGTGCGCTTCCTCAACCGGCTGGCCGGGGCCTTTTCCAACATGGCCCTCTACGGGGAAGGGCACCCGGCCCGGGAACAGGCCATGGAGGCGGCCACCGACGACCTGCAGGCGCTCCTGACCGAGGATCCGCAGCCGCGCTTCTCTTTCCTCGAAGAGGACGTGATCTACGGGGGCCGGCCGCTGGAGGAGTTGCGGAACTGGACGCTCGGACGCCACCTCGCCCGACGGGGCATCCAGCGCATCGAGATCGACCTGGGTGTGAGCCGGCCGGAGTTCCGGGCCTTCCTGGAAGAAGCGGCCCGCCAGCTCAGCCGTCCCCCCGATGCGCTCCAGGCGGCACCGATCCTCTGCCCGCATATCCGCTTCGGCCAGCTCGAGACCGGTGAGGGGGACGCCGAGCCGGCCACCCCCTTCGACCTCCAGGCCGAGGCCGGCAAGGTCGACTGGCTCCACGAGGAAGCGCTCGTCAAGGGACGCATCTCCGCGGCGCTCGCCCGGGCGGTGGTCCAGACCCTCTCGACCGCCATGCGTTACACCCGCAAGATCCTGGTGCCGCTCATCTCCCTGAAAGAGGTGGACCAGTACAGCACGGTCCACTCGATGAACACCTCGATACTCTCGATGGCCCTGGCGGAGTTCCTGCGGCTGGGGGCCCCGCAGGTCAGGGTGATCGGTGAGGCGGCCCTGCTGCACGACATGGGCAAGGTCAACACCCCGCTGGAGATCCTCAACAAGCCGGGCCTGCCCACCCCGGCGGAGTGGGAGATCATCCGCCGGCATCCGCAGGAGGGGGCCCGCATCCTCCTACGCTCGGGCAACGACCTCGACCTGGCGGCTATCGCCGCCTATGAGCACCACCTGCGCTGGGACGGCGGCGGCTACCCGGAGATCCACTACTGGCGCCGGCCTCACCGCATCGCCCAGCTCGTCCACATCTGCGATACCTACGACGCCATGCGCACCCGGCGTCCCCATCAGGGATCCCTCCCCCAGGAGAAGATCTTCTCGGTCCTGAGGGAGGGTGCGGGGAGCGAGTACAGTCCCGACCTGGTAACGGCCTTCCTGGGGATGCTGGGGCAATGGTCGTCCCGCATCGTGGAGGTGGGGGAGAAGGAGCCCTCCCGCCGGCCCGACCGGGAAGGAATCTTCTGAGGGGACTCAGTTCTCGGGAGTGGTGGCGAGCACCTGTTCCAGCGTGGTCAATCCCTGCAGGGCCTTGTCGAGTCCATCGTCGCGCAGCGTCCGATAGCCTCCCCGGCGCTTCAGGTGGTTGCGGATCTCGTCGCTGCCGGCGCGGCGGAGGACCAGCTCGAGGACCTCCTCGTCGGGGATCAGCAGTTCGAACGCTCCGATCCGGCCGCTGTAACCCGTGTTCTTGCAGTTGCGGCAGCCCTGGATCACCTGGAGTTTCGTCCCCGGCGGTAGCCCGAGCCCTTCGAGCACCTCGGGCGTCGGTTCCTCCTCCTGCTTACAGCGGGCGCAGAGCTTCCGCATCAGTCGCTGGGCCAGCACACCGACGATGGTCGAGGTCAACAGGTAGGGTTCGATCCGCATGTCCATGAGCCGGGTGAAGGCGGTCACGGCGTCGTTGGTGTGCAGGGTGGAGAAAACCAGGTGTCCGGTCAGGGCCGCCTGGATGGCCATCTCGCATGTTTCCCGGTCCCGCATCTCGCCGACCATGATGACATCGGGGTCCTGGCGCAGGATGGCCCGCATCCCCTCGGCGAAGGAGAAGCCGGCCCGGGGGTTGATCTGGGCCTGGCTGATCCCGTCGATGTAGTACTCCACGGGATCCTCCATGGTGATGATGTTCCGCGAGATCTCGTGGATGCGCTGGAGGGCGCTGTAGAGGGTGGAGCTCTTGCCGCTGCCGGTGGGTCCGGTCACCAGGATGATCCCGTTGGGACGCCGGATCAGGTCCTCGAACTGCCGTTGCATCTCCGGGCGGAAGCCCAGGTCCTCGAGCTGGAGCTTGCTGCCGTCGGGATCGAGGATCCGCAGGACAATCTTCTCGTTGACACCGCGGCTCCGCGTGATGGTCGGGAAGGTGGAGACCCGGATGTCGATCATCCGTGCCTCGTGCCGCACCTGGAAGCGGCCGTCCTGGGGGCGGCGGCGTTCGGCGATATCCATCCCGGCCATGATCTTGAGCCGCGAGGTGATCTGAGCCCGCAGCGCCAATGGGATCGGGTTGTGCTCGACGAGCTGGCCATCGATGCGGTAACGGAGCCGCACGTGGTTGATGAGCGGTTCCAGGTGGATGTCGGAGGCCCGTTCCGAAATGGCCTGGGTCACGATGGCATTGACGATCTTGACGACCT
>CAZFHZ010000141.1:0-8181 GCA_964519015.1 uncultured Gemmatimonadota bacterium
CAGGCCTCCCGGCTGACCCGCCAGCTGCTCGCTTTCGGCCGGCGCGCCGAGATGCGCCCGGTCGTGCTGGACCTCAACGAAGTGACCGTCAACCTGCTCATCATGCTCAAACGCGTCATCGGCGAGGATGTCGTGCTGGAAACGCTGTTCGAGGAAGGGATCCCGCGTATCTATCTCGATCCGGGACAGTTCGAGCAGATCCTGATGAACCTGGTCATCAACGCCCGCCACGCCATGCCGGAGGGAGGCCGGTTGACGATCGCCACCCATGCCCTTCCGGCCGATCACGCCAGGCTCGCCGATCATCCGGAGCTCGAGGAGGGGGCATACCTGTGCCTGACCGTGACGGACACGGGCTGCGGGATGGACGAGGAGGTCCGGCATAGGCTCTTCGAACCCTTCTTCACCACCAAGGGAGAGCAGGGGACCGGACTCGGCCTGGCCACGGTGTACGGCATCGTGCGGCAGAACGGCGGGGCGATCGAGGTTTACAGCGTCCCGGGCAAGGGGAGCCGGTTCGAGGTTATCCTGCCGGCGGTGGATGAGCGGACCGTTTCCGACCGGGAGAGCCCGGAACCGGCAATCTACGCTCCCGGTGGCGGAGAGTTGATCCTGCTGGTGGAGGATGAGGAAGTGGTACGGAGCCTGGCCTGTGACATCCTGGAACAGCTCGCCTACCAGGTGACGGCCTTCGGAGTCCCGCACGAGGCACTGGCGTTCGCGGAGAACCGGGAGAATCCGATCGACCTGATGCTCACCGACGTCGTCATGCCCCAACTCAACGGAGTGGAACTTGTGTCCAGAATCCGTCAATCTCGTCCCGATATACCGGTCATCTTCATGAGCGGGTATGCCGATCATCCACAGGAACGGCTCGGACTCGACGACCGCAAGACCTTCTTCCTCTCCAAACCATTCACCATTTCGGCCCTCTCCACGGTCATCCGCCGAGCCTGCGGCGGGCGTTGAGTCGGCGGCGCCGGTTCGGCCGGGCCGTTCCGGCGGTGTGAAACCTCAGGCATTTCGGTTCGTAAGTATCTCAAGAGAGCGATCCCGAAATCGGAGTGAAGGTCCCGGGGCCAGAAGGAGGTCCGAAACCGATGCGACGGATGATCCCGATCCTGGCCGTGACGGCGGCCCTGGCGGTCAGCGGCTGCCTGGGTGAGGTCAGCGTCAACCGTTCCCTGCGGGTACAGGACGGGGAGCATGCCCGGCAGGGTCTGGTGACGGTCAACGGGAGCGTGCGCGTCGGAGTCGAGGCCCGGGTGGACGGCGCCTGCATGAGCGTCAACGGGCACATCGAGGTGGGGCGGGGTTCCGAGGTGGAGGACCTCCAGACGGTCAACGGGTCGATCGAGGTCGACCGGGAGGTGGTCGTGCGCGGCGATCTGGAGTCGGTCAACGGGTCGGTGGAGACGGGACTCGGGACGCGCGTCCGGGGGGACGTCGGGACGGTCAACGGGCACATCCGCCTCGAGCAGACCGAGGTGCTCCAGGACATCACGACCTACAACGGCGACATCGAACTGCTCGCCGGCACGGTGGTCTCCGGGGACGTGATCGTGCGCGAGTCCCATGGCCACAACGACCGCACCCGCCCTCTGCGCATCGAAGTGGGGGAAGGTTCGGTGGTCCGCGGCGACATCCTCAACCGGCAGGACCGCTTCAAGGTCGAGGTCCATATCGCCCCCGGCGGCCGGGTGGAGGGCCACCTCCGCGGGGTCGAGGTGGTCAGTCCCGACCGCTGAGTCTCTGAGGGGGACTCCCCGCCGCGCTCCTTCCGCCCGGTTCAAGAGCATCGCCCCCTTCCCGGTAATACCATTATCCTGATCCGAACAGGTCCCCGGGGCCTCCCCACAGGGGGCGCCCGACCATCCCATGCCGGAGGAGTCCGTCATGTCCCGATCCATCCGCTACCGGATCCCGGTCGCCCTCCTCCTGGTGCTGCTGGTCGCCCTCTCGGCCTCGGCCCAGGAGAAGAAGGTCCTCACCCTCGACGACTATCCCCGCTGGAGCCGGGTGACGGATACCTCGCTCTCCCCCGACGGGGTCTGGATGAGCTATGGCTACCGCCCCAACGAGGGGGAGGGGAAACTCTTTGTGCGCAACCTGGACGGCGACACGGTGCACGAGATCGCGCGCGGCACCGGGGTGGTCTTCTCCCCCGATTCCCGCTGGGCGGCCTGGTTCGTGGATCCCCCGGAGCAGGAGGGGGGGCGGGGGCGGGGAGCGCGGGGCGCCCCCGGGGGAGCCGCCGGTGGCGGGGCCGCAGCCCGGGCGGCCCGCAAGCTCGAGCTCATCGACCTGCGGAGCGGACAGAAGTGGGTCCAGGAGCACGCCAGCCGGTTCGTCTTCTCGGAAGACGGGAAGTTCCTGGCGGTCAAACTGGATAAGAGCGACCCCGACGCCCAGCAGGTCGGGACCGACCTGGCCCTGCGCGACCTGGCCCGAGGCATCGTCCAGAACATCGGCAACGTGGACGCCTTCGCCTTCAACAAGGCGGGCGCCCTGTTGGCCTGGACGGTGGATGCGGCGAATAAGGCGGGGAACGGGGTCTACCTGATGGACCTGGCCCGGGGGATCCTGCGCACCCTCGACTCCGCGGCCCAGACCTACGACGGAATGAGTTGGGACGAGGAGGGGAAGGCCCTGGTGGTGCTGCGTGGTGAGAAGCCGGAGAAAATGGTCCAGCGGGCCAACGTGCTGCTGGCCTGGACCGACCTGGGGGCGCGGGGAGAGAAGGCGCTGGTCTACGATCCGGCCGCCGACGCCGCCTTCCCGCAAGGAAGTGTGCTGAGCGAGTTCAGCTCCCCGCGCTGGAACAAGGCGCGCACGATGCTGTGGCTGGGAGTCAAAGCGCAGGAAGCGGAACCTGAGCAATCCGAGGGGGCGAAGGCCGATGTGGACGTCTGGCACTGGAAGGACGAGCGGGTGCAGTCGGTGCAGATGCGCCAGGCCACTCGCGACCGCCGGGCCACCCTGGCCGCGGTGCTCCACCTGGACGGACCGCGCCTGCTCGTGCTGGCCGACGATGATATGCCCTCGGTGACCTTCAACGACGAGGGGCTGTGGGCGATCGGACGCCTCGACGCCCCTTACCGGGGGGAGATCTCCTGGGGGGGCGGGCTGGCCGACTATTACCGGGTGGACGTGCGCACCGGCCAGCGGTCCCTGATCGCCCAGCGGCTGGGGCGCTCCATGGGGACTTCGCCCGATGGGAAGTGGTACCTCTACCTGCAGGATGAGAAGGTGTGGGCGGTCGAGCTGGCCACCCTGGCCCGGACCGACCTGAGCGCGCTCTCCGGAGTCGACTTCGTGGACCGCCAGGACGACCACCCCTACGAATTACCCGCCTACGGGATTGCCGGCTGGTCCAAAGACGGCCGGAGCGTGATCCTCAGCCACCGCTACGACCTCTGGACGCTGCCGCTGGGGCGGGGGCAGGTCCGCAACCTGACCGCCGGAGTGGGGGACCGGGACAAAATCCGCTTCGGGATCGTGCGGCTCGACCGTACCGAGCGGACCGTCGACACCTCCAAGCCCATCCTGCTCTCGGCCTCCGGCGACCGTACCAAGTGGTCGGGCTACTGGACGCTCCCGGTGGGGCGCGAGCCGCAACAGCTCATCTGGCAGGACCGCTCGATCGGAGGGTTGCAGAAAGCGGAGCAGGCCGACCGGGTGATCGTGACCATGCAGACCTTCGAGGAGTTCCCCGACTGGTGGGCGACCGACCTGAGTTTCAAGAACCCGGTCAAGATCACCGACGCCAATCCGCAGCAGGCCGAGTACGCCTGGGGACGGCGGATCCTGATCGACTACACCAACAGCCGCGGGGTGCCGCTCCAGGCCACCCTGGCCCTGCCGGCCGGTTACGTGGAGGGTCAGCGCTACCCGATGCTGGTCTACTTCTACGAACTGATGAGCGACCAGCACCACCGCTACTCGATGCCCGTCTACGACGACCGCCCGCATATGAGCACATACGCCAGCGACGGCTACCTGGTGCTGCAGCCCGACGTGGTCTACGAGATCGGCAAGCCGGGCTCGTCGGCCCTCGACTGCGTGGGCTCAGCGGTGCGCAAAGTGATCGAGCTGGGCTACGCCGACCCGGCCCATATCGGCCTGCAGGGACACTCCTGGGGGGGCTACCAGTCCTCCTTCCTGGTCACCCAGACCGACCTGTTCGCCTGCGTGGTGACCGGCGCCCCGCCGACCAACCTGGTCAGCTTCTACGACACGCTCTACAAGAGCACCGGCACGGTCCAGCAGGGGATCACCGAGGTGGGTCAGGTGCGCATGGGGACCACTCCCTTCGAGGACTTCGAGCTCTTCCTCAGCCAGTCTCCCATCCATCACACCGCGGACATCACCACCCCCTTCCTGATCCTGCACGGTACCGATGACGGCTCGGTCGACTGGATGCAGGGGCTGGAGTACTACAACATGGCCAAGCGGCAGGGGAAGAACGTGATCCTGCTCTCCTACCCGGGGGAGGCCCACCACCTGGGCCGCAAGGAGAACCAGAAGGACTTCCAGGTCCGGATGAAGCAGTATTTCGACCACTACCTGAAGGGAAAGCCGGCCCCGGCCTGGATGCTCGACGGGGTGCCCTTCCTGAAGAAGGAGACGGCCAAGTCGACCGACGGGCTGCCGCCGAACTGATGTCCTGATGGTCGTGTAGACCGAGCTGCGGCGCACCCCGCCGCAATCGGAGCGGGCTGCCGCCGGATACCTCCTGTGTCCGGCGGCACTGTTATTGCGAGATTGGATGAATCCGGGATTAGGGTCGTCCTATCGCTCTCCGCCATGCTATACCTTCGCCTTCAGCACGACCACCGGGACGGCGGGACCAGGCTCTTCGGACAGGGGGGGCCGTGGCATCCGACACGGACCGTTGTTCCCGCACGACAGGCTTCGGATAATGCCCTCTACGAGGGGTACCCCTCCCCGGCGGATGGGGTGGGGGATTTATCCCGCATCGCTCCGCATGCTCTCGCTGCTCATCGTCCTCGGATCGGTGTCCGCAGGATGCGGGCTGGGGGTACGTCCGGCCGGAGTGCCCGACTTGCCGGCCGATCCGCCCGGCACCGCTTCCACCGGGGCCGCGCCGCGGGGACTCGACCCGCAGCGGAGCCTCGACCAGTATGCCAGCACTTTCTGGGGCGTGCAGGACGGACTCCCCCAGAACTCGGTCCAGGCCATCCTCCAGACCCGGGACGGCTATCTCTGGCTGGGCACCCAGGAAGGGCTTTCCCGTTTCGACGGGACCAGTTTCCAGACCTTCCATGTCGGCAACACCCCCGGCCTGCCGCACAATGACGTCATCGCCCTGAGCGAGGATGACGCGGGTCGGATCTGGGTCGGACTGCGTGGCGGCGGGCTCGTCCTCTTCGACGGTCGCCAGGTCATACTTCCTGAAGGATTGCCGGAGCGTCCCAACTGGAGTGTGACCGCCCTCGTCCGGGATGATGCCGGGGGGCTCTGGATCGGGGCGATCAGCGAGGGACTGGGACGGCTGCAGGCCGGTGCCTTCACCGCCTGGGGTGTGGAGGAAGGACTCCTCTCCCAGCAGGTCACGAGCCTCTGTGTCGGATCGGACGGGGTGGTCTGGATCGGGTGCGAGCGGGGGCTGGTCCGGATGGACCCGGGAGCGGGGGGTTCCTTCCGGCCGGTCGTGGTCTTCGACGACCTGGACGTGCGGGCCCTGGCCTGCGATCCGCTGGGGAACCTCTGGATCGGCACCCCGGACGGACTGGTGCGCTACGACGGACGGTCGCAGCAACCGGTGAGGAGTGCTGACGGCCGGGGCGTGGGCTCCGTGCAGTCCCTGCTCCGGGACCCGTATGATAACCTCTGGATCGGGACGACCCGTGGGATTGCCCGGCTCCGGGAGGGGCGGCTCGACCGGCTGGAGGAATTAGGAGAGGGGATGAACCGGATCGTGATCTCCCTGGCCGTGGATCGGGAGGGGGATCTCTGGTTCGGCCTGGCCTACGGCGGTCTCCACCAGTTGCGGGACGGACGGGTTGTGACCCTCGGCCCGACCCAGGGACTGCGGCAGAGCGTGGTGTATGCAGTGGCGCCCGCCAGCGACGGCGGGCTCTGGGTGGGTGCCTATACCGGCGAGGTGGACCGGTGGCGGGAGGGACGGTTCGAGCCGGTCTGTGTCGTCCCGGGTACCGGGATGGGGCGGGTCCGGTCGATCCTGGAGGCTCGGGATGGGACGCTCTGGCTGGGTTCCGACCAGGGTCTCTTCCGGTGGCGCCGGGGAGCCCTGTCGCGGTTCACCGGCCTCCCGGTCGCGCCGGTGCGGGCACTGGGTGAGGATGCCGAAGGCACCCTCTGGGCCGGAGCCGACGGGGTCGGGCTCTACCGGATCGACGCGGGCGGGACGACGACCTGCTTCGACGAGTCCGACGGGCTCCCCTCACTGGAGTTCCGCCTCCTCTTCTGTGATCGCACCGGGCACCTCTGGGTTGGGACCTACGGCGGGCTCGCCCTGCGGGAAGGTGGACGGTTTCGGGTCTTCGGGCAGGCGCAGGGCCTTTCCCACAACTACGTCCGGACCATCACGGAGAGGGATGACGGGACCCTCTGGGTAGGAACCTACGGAGGGGGGATCAACCACTTCCGGGACGGGCTCTTCACCCCCGTCACCGCCCGGGACGGGCTGCCCAGCAACACGATCTACCAGATCGTGGATGATGGGGCGGGCCGGCTGTGGATGAGCTGCAACCGTGGGATCTTCTTCCTGCCGCTGACCGAACTCGAAGCCTTCGCCGGGGGCCGGATCGGGCGGGTGAGCCCGGTCCTCTTCGACGAATCGGACGGGATGAACAACCGGGAGTGCAACGGGGGGAATCCGGCCGGGTGCCGGACTCCGGACGGCCGCCTCTGGTTCCCGACCGTAGACGGTCTCGCCTCGATCGATCCGGGGCGCATCCTCCCCGATGCGATCCCCCCCCAGGTCGTCCTGGAACCGGTCCGGGTGGACGATGTGCCCTGGGGCCCCGGACAGGGAACGATCCTGCCGGCCAACCCGCGGCGGCTCGAGTTCCGGTTCGCGGCGCTGGACTACTCGGCGCCGGACAAGGTCCGGATCCGCTACTTGCTGGAGGGCTTCGACGCCGACTGGCGGGAGGCGGGGGAGGAGCGGAGCGTGCAGTACACCCAGCTCAAACCTGGGACGTACCGCTTCCACGTGGCCGCGGCCAACGGGGACGGGATCTGGAACCGGGCGGGCGCCCTCTTCCCCTTCACCGTCCGACCGGCCTTCTACCAGACGATCGGGTTCTTCCTCTTCGTCGTCCTCCTCCTCCTCTCGTCCGGCTGGGGATTCGTCACCTGGCGCCTCAGCCAGCTCCGCCGCAGCGAAGAAGTGCTGCGGGTGCGGGTGGAGGAAGCCCTCACCCAGGTCAAGACGCTCCGCGGCCTGCTCCCCATCTGCGCCAGCTGCAAGAAGATCCGCGACGACCGGGGGTACTGGGAAGGGATCGAAGTCTATGTGCGGGACCGTTCCGAGGCCGAGTTCAGCCACAGTATCTGTCCGGACTGCATGAAGAAACTCTATCCGGACTTCACCGGCGACCCGGCTGCCGGAACGGATACCAGCGCCTGAGCGTTCAGCGTCCGGCCGCGATCCGGCCGATCGCCGCGATCAGCCGGTCGACCTCCGCCTCGGTCGTGTAGGCGACACAACCGGCCCGCAGCAGACCCTGCGCCGCTATGCCCAGCCGCCGCACGGCGGTGTGGGCATAGAAGTCACCGTGGGAGAGGTAGAGTCCCTCCCGGGCCAGCCGGGCGGACACCTCGGAGGAGAGCTGTTCCCCCACCGTGAAGGCGAGGGTGGGGGTGCGGGGACCCGAGCCGGGCTCGGGGCCGTAGAGCCGCACTCCGTCGACCGCCGCCAGTCCCTCCCAGAGTCGGCCGATCCGCCGCTCCCCCCGCTCATGGAAGGCGGCATAGATCCGCTCCAGCCTCGTCCGGCGGTCCCCCCGCGGGCCGGCCAGGGAGGCCAGCCAGTCCACTACCGCACCCACCCCGGCGATCCCCTCGAAGACCGGGGTGCCCGTCTCCAGCTTCTCGGGGGCCTCGTCGGGAGCGGGTTCCAGCTTCGGCACAGCGAGCTCGCGCAGCAGCTCCCGCCGGGGAGCCCCCCGACCCTCGTCGTCACCGAAGACG
>CAZFHZ010000142.1:0-8165 GCA_964519015.1 uncultured Gemmatimonadota bacterium
CCGCGCTGGGCGGCCTCGATGTCGAAATCGGCCGCGTGGAGCAACCGCAACAGCAGGTTCTCGACGTCTTCGCCGACGTAGCCCGCCTCGGTCAGGGTGGTGGCGTCGGCGATGGTGAAGGGGACCTTGAGGATGCGGGCCAGGGTCTGGGCGAGCAGGGTCTTCCCCACCCCGGTGGGGCCGATCAGGAGGATGTTCGACTTCTCCAGCTCGACGTCGTCCTCCTTCAGCTCGAGGAGGCCCGCATGGTACTTGATCCGCTTGTAGTGGTTGTAGACCGCCACGGCCAGGGTCTTCTTGGCCTGCTCCTGGCCGATGACGTACTGCTCGAGGATCGAGACGATCTCGCGCGGGGTGGGCAGGGTCTCCAGGTCGAACTCCGGCTCCCGCTGCTCCTCTTCGCGCAGGATGTCGTTGCAGAGGGTGACGCACTCGTTGCAGATGTGGACGTCGGGGCCGGTGATCAGCTTCTGGACCTGCTCCGGGCCCCGCCCGCAGAAGGAACAGCGCAGGGTCGCCCGCCCCGGCTCCGACCGGGTGCTCCCGGTGCCGGGGCCGCGCCGGCCCCCACTCCCCCCTCCGGGCCGCTTCCCGCCGCCGTCGCCGCCGCTGCCGCCGCTGCCGCCGGTGCCGCCGCTCCCCTCACCGCCGGCGCCGCCGCCGTGGTGTTCGTCGCTCATCGGCTACTTGTCCTTCCGGCCCGCCGTGGGATCGAAGACGCTGTCCACGATGCCGTAGGCCTTGGCCTCATCGGCGCTCATGAAGAAGTTGCGGTCGGTGTCCTTCACGACCTTCTCGCGCGGCTGACCGGTGTGGACCACGATCATCTCGTTCAGCCGCTCCTTCAGTTTCATCATCTCGCGGGCATGGATCTCGATGTCGGAGACCTGCCCCTCCACCCCGCCCCACGGCTGGTGAATCATGATCCGGGAGTTGGGCAGGCAGGAGCGCTTGCCGTTCTGGCCGGCCATGAGCAGGAGGGCCGCCATGCTGGCCGCCTGCCCCATGCAGGTGGTGGCCACGTCGGGGCGCACGTACTGTATGGTGTCGTAGATGCCCAGTCCGGCCGTCACACTGCCGCCGGGACTGTTGACATAGAGCTGGATGTCCTTCTCCGGGTCTTCGGCTTCCAGGAAGAGGAGCTGGGCGATGATCAGGTTGGCGATGTGGTCGTCGATCGCGGTGCCCAGGAAAATGATGCGGTCCTTGAGCAGGCGGGAGTAGATGTCATACGCCCGTTCGCCGCGCCCGGTGGTCTCGACCACCATGGGGATCAGAGCCATGTCTGTCCTCTCCGGATAAGGGTTGTGTTCAGCGTCCCGGTATGATGAGACGCGAACCGCCCGCCGGGCCTTCCCCGCCGGGCTCCCCGTCCTTCTCCTTGCCGCCGCCCATCATGTCGTCCGCGACCGCCGCCGACTCGGGCTCGAGCTGCCCCCGGCCCGGCTCCACGACCCGCTCCCGGACCTTGGCCTGGTCCAGGATCCGGTCGGCCACCTTCGCCTCCAGCAGATCGGCCCGGATCGAAGTGAGCCGGCCGCGGGCTGCGAAGGCCTTCCAGAGATCGTCCGCCTTGAGCTGGTTGCGCTCGGCGATGGCGTCCACCTGGACGCGCACCTCGTCGTCGCCGATGACGATGCCCTCCTGCTCGGCGATGCGGTTGAAGAGCATCTGCCACTGGATCTGGACCTGGGCCAGCCCCCGGTACTGCTGGCGGACCAGGTTCTCGTCCACCGGCTCCCCCTGCGCGCTTTTCTTGTGCTCCTCCACCACGCCGTCGAGGTAGCTGTTGGTGAGCGACTCGGGGATCTCCAGCCGGCTCTTCTGGATGAGCTGGTCGATGACCTGGCCCATCATCTGCCGGCGCGATTCCCCCTCGACCTGCCTCTCCAGGTCCTCGCGGATCATGCGGCGTAGGTGGGCCAGGTCTTCGAACTCCCCCCCCAGCCCCCGGGCGTAATCATCGTCCAGGGCGGGGAGCCGCTTCTCTTTGACCTCGTTGACGCTCACCAGATAGACGTGCCGGTGGGCTCCTCCGTATGCCCGCCGGTCCTCCCCCTTGCTCAGCCCGACCAGCTGGCGCCCGATCGCCTCCGACTCGCCCTGGCCGGCCACGTAGAGGAGCCGGTTGGGGGAGCGCTTGCCGATCAGCGGGGTGCCCCCTTCATCGCATTCGTTCAGGTCGGCCACCAGGAAGTCGCCTAGGGCCGCCGGCCGCTCGACCGAGACCAGCTCCGCGGTGCGTTCCCGCAGCGCATCGAGCGCTTCCTCGACGTCCTGGTCGGTGATCCGCCGGACCGGCTTCTCCAGCTTGAGCCCCTTCCACCCCTTGACCTCGAAGTCGGGCATGACCTCGACGGTGGCCTTCACCCGCAGGGGTCCCTCATCACCGTACTGGATATCGAAGACACGCGGAGGAGTGAGCGGCTCGATCTTGTGCTCCTCGAGCACCTCGGTGATGACCTCGGGCAGGACGGCCTCGACCGCGTCGGAGCGGATGTCACTGCGGAAGCGCTGCAGGACCAGGTGTTCGGGGGCCTTCCCCGGCCGGAATCCGTCCAGCTTGGCCTTTTTCCGGTATAGCCCGAGGAAACGCTTCTCCTCGCTCTCGACCCGGGTGCGGGGGATCTCCAGTTCCAGGGCCCGCTGCCAGGTGGAGTTCTCCTTGATGCTGACCTTGACGTCCTTGATAGCACGGCTCCTGACGGATGGTTCGTGGTGCGAGAGGGGGGAGTCGAACCCCCACGGGATGTCCCACAGGATCCTAAATCCTGCGCGTCTGCCAGTTCCGCCACTCTCGCGGGGAAAGCCGTTGTGGTTGCGGGACTCTGCGCAGAATATGCAATATGCGGGCGCACTCCTGGGGTGTCAATCGAGGCTCCCCCGCCGCAATCCGGGGATTACCGCAGCAGGGACCGACCGCATGCTCAAGACCGACCTGGCCGTGGTGGGCGGGGGGATCGTGGGATTGGCCGTCGCCTGGCAGTACACCCGGCGCCACCCCGGCCGCTCGGTGGTCGTGCTGGAGAAGGAGCCGGGCGTGGGCCGCCACCAGAGCGGCCGCAACTCCGGGGTGCTCCACGCCGGTATCTACTACGCCCCCGGTTCCCTCAAGGCGCTCACCTGCCGGGAGGGGAAGCGGGCCATGGAGGCCTTCTGCGAGGCCGAGGGGATCCTCTGGCGGCGCTGCGGCAAGGTCGTAGTGGCCGTAGATGAGTCCGAGCTGGGCGCCCTGCAGGCCCTCTACGAGCGGGGGGTGGCCAACGGAGTAGCCTGCACGCTCATCGAACCGGAGCGGCTGCGCGAACTGGAGCCGCACGCGGCGGGAGTGCGGGCGATCCATGTGCCTGAGACCGGCATCGTCGACTTCACCGTCGTGTGCGAGCGGCTGGCCCAGCGGATCGCCGAGGCGGGCGGGCTGGTCCTGACCCGGGCCCGGGTGCGCGGGCTGTACCCCGGCCCCGAAGGGGTCGTGCTGCAGACCACCCACGACGAGCACACCGAGGTGATCGCCGCCCGGGTGGTCAACTGCGCCGGGCTCTACTCCGACCGCATCACCCGCCTGAGCGGGAATCGCCCGGAAGCGAAGATCATCCCCTTCCGCGGGGAGTACTACGCCCTGCGCCCCGAAGCCCACCACCTGGTGAAAGCCCTGATCTACCCGGTCCCCGATCTGAGCTTCCCCTTCCTGGGGGTGCATTTCACCCGGATGATCGACGGCGAGGTAGAGTGCGGACCCAACGCCGTGCTCGCCTTCGCCCGCGAAGGCTACCGGAAGGGAGACATCCGACCCCTCGAACTGCTGGAAGCGCTGACCTACTCCGGGTTCCTGCGGCTGATCCCCCGCTACGGCCGGCTCGGCCTGGGGGAAATCTGGCGGTCGCTCTCCAAGCCCGCCTTCGTCAAGGCGCTGCGGCGGCTGGTGCCCGAAATGCAGGCCGAACAGCTGGTCCCAGCCCCGGCCGGGGTGCGGGCCCAGGCGGTCCGCCCCGACGGCTCGATGGTGGATGATTTTCTCATCCAGGAGGGGGAGCGGGTGATCAACGTGGGGAACGCCCCCTCACCGGCGGCGACCGCCGCGCTGGTCATCGGGCTGCGGATCGTGGAGCGGCTGGCCGGGCAGGGCTAGCGCCCCGAGTCGGCCTCAGTGGTGGCGCCGCATAGCCACCATGGTCACATCGTCTTCCTGCGGGGCCTCACCGGCGAAGGCGCGGATCTCGACCTGAACCTCGTGAACGATGTTGTTCAGGTCCAGACCGGCACACGATTTCAGGCAGGCTTCGAGCCGCTGCTCCTCCAGCATGTCCCCCGCCTCGTTCATCGCCTCGGTCACCCCGTCGGTGAAGAGGAAGACGAAGTCCCCGGGATTCATGATGACCGAGCCGGTCTCGTAAGGGACCCCCGGCATCATGCCGACCGGGATGCCTCCTTCCTTCATCGTCTCGATGGCCGGCTCCCCGGTGCCCGGATCCGGACAGCGCACCAGGTAGGGGGGCGGGTGTCCGGCATTGGTGAAGGTGAAGGTACCCGTCTTCGGCTCCAGCACGCCCACGAAGAGGGTGGCGTACTGCAGCACGTCGGTTGAGCGGTGGATGAAGTCGTTGACCCGGGCGATGACCGTCCCCAGGTCCACCTCGTACTGGGCGTGGCTGCGCATCGAGGCGTAGAGGTTGGCCATGAGCAGGGCGGCCGGCACGCCATGCCCGACCACGTCCCCGATCACGATCATCCAGCGCCCCCCTTCGAGCTGGATGAAGTCGTAGTTGTCCCCCCCGACCGCCTCGCAGGGGGTGTTCAACCCGATCAGTTCATACCCTTCGACCCAGGGGGATTCCACCGGCAACAGCCGCTGCTGGATGCCGCGGGCGACCTCCAGTTCCTGTTCCATGGCCTGCTTGGCCAGTGACTCCTGGAGCAGGAAGGCGTTCTCGATGGCGATGGCCGCGTGGGCGCTCAGGGCGTTCAGGAAGTCCACGTCCCCCTGGTCGAACGGCCCGGTCGCCTTGTTGAGGAGCTGGAAGACCCCGATGATCTCCCCGTTCTTGTTGCGCATCGGGGTGGTCAGCACCGAGCGGGTCCGGTAGCCGGTGGCCTTGTCCGTATCGGGATTGAAGCGGGGGTCCTGGTAGGCGTCCTCGATCAGGATGTCCTCCCCCGTCTGGGCCACGTAGCCCGAGAGCCCGTGCCCGACCGGCAGGCGGATCTCGGTCAGCTCGTCCCCCTGCATGACCTTCGACCAGATCTCATTGCGTTCCCGGTCGACCAGGAAAAGGGTCCCCCGGTCCGCCTTCACGTTGACGGTAGCGGTCTTGAGGATGCGGGGGAGCATGGCGTCCAAATCGAGCGAGGAGTTGATGGTCTGGGAAGCCTCGATCAGGGAGGAGAGGCGGATGATCTCCTCGTGCGCCCGGCCCAGGTCGTCGATCCCGGCGGTGGGATCGCGCAGGGGAGCGGCCGCGGGCTTCGCCGCGGAGGACTTCTTCTTACGCCTGGAGGCGGGCTTCTTCCCGGCAGGGGACATGGCGGGCGGCCTCAGCTCCCGGAAGAGGCCCGCGGAGGGGCCTCGGTGATCGTCAGGGTCCGGCTGCGGCCTTCGTCCGCATAGGCCAGCTCGACGGTGATGGTATGCGGCGGCAGGGCTTCCGCCGCATGGTCGGCCCACTCTATCAGCGTCACGCCGCCGGTGTCCAGCCACTCGTCGAGGGCCAGCCGGTGGAACTCGGAGGCGTCGGCCACCCGGTAGAGGTCGAGGTGGTGGAGGGTCAGGCGCCCGTGGTGGATCTGGTGGCGGATGAAGGTGGGGGAGGTGACCGTGTCGGGGTCCACCCCCAGCGCCTCGGCCACCCCTTTCACGAAGGTGGTCTTGCCCGCCCCGAGCGGGCCGACCAGGGCGATGACCGAGCCCGGAACGAGTCCGGCCGCCAGTTCACGCGCCGCCTGCCGGGTCGCTGCCACATCGGGCAGCGGCACCGTGTGTTTCTTCCGCCGGCTCATCGGGGCACCATCCGGACCAGCGGCACGACCAGTTCCCAGAGGGAGAGTCCGCCGTGCTGGAAGGAGCCCTGGAAGCGGCGCCGGTAGGGGGCGGCGTCGTTGGGGAAGACCAGGAAGGTGTCGTCGAGCGCCAGCAGGTAGGTGGTGGTCAGCCGGTGAGGAGGGAGCCGCCAGGCGGCCAACTCGTCCACCCGGAGCGTCCGGCGCTCGTCGGCGGCGTTGAGGTTGCGCCCGACCTTGACCCGCAGCCCGCCGGTCGCGCTCCGGTCGGCCCGCACTTCGACCGGGCGGTCCACCTGCACGCTCCCGTGATCGGAAGCCACCACCACCGGGACCCCCTGGCGCAGGGCCGCGGCCACCAGCTCCCGCAGGGGGGAGCGCTCGAACCAGGCGGCGGCCAGGCCGCGCAGGGCGGCCGCGTCGGGGGCCAGTTCCTGGAGCACGGCCGAGTCGGCCTGCCCGTGGGCGAGCAGGTCGAGGAAGGAGACGACCACCACCGAGAGTCCGGGGGGGAGTCCGGGGGCCAGCCGGCGCTGCACCCCCTCGGCGTCGCCGGGGTCCCCCACCCGCTCGAAGGCCCCCAGCCGGGCCGCGGGCAGCCCGGGCCGGACCGCCTCCAGGGCGGCCGCCAGCAGGTCGGGCTCGCGGCGGTTCGGCCCCCCCTCCTGGGCATCCGCCCATCCCTGGTCCCACAGTTCGGGGAAGGCGGCCGCTACCTCGTCGGGGAAGCGGCCGGAGAGGAGCGCGTTGCGCGACCAGGGGGAGGAGGTCGGGAGCAGGGAGAGGACAGGAGTGCGCTCGATGGTCGCCTCGGGCAGCCCGGTGGTGGCGATGGCCAGCCACTGGTCGTAGCGCAGGCAGTCGAGCACCAGCAGGAGCACCCGCCCGCTCCGCTCCAGCAGGGGGAAGACCCCCCGGGCCAGTACATCGGTCACCAGCAGGGGTCGCCCCTCCGGCAGCGGGAGGGGCGGGAGCGGGCCGTCGGCCAGCCCGGTCCGGGCCCCCTCCAGGTCCTCCCGCAGCCGCTCCGCCCAGGGGCGGGCATCGGCCACCCAGGCCGGCCAGGCGGCGGTGACCTGCCGGGCCAGCACACCGTCGGCCTCCCGCTCCAGGCCGGCCAGCGAATCGGCCAGCCCGTCCCGGTCCTCGGCGTCGAGCCGCAGGTTCCAGTGGGCCAGCCCTTCGGCCAGTTCCCCCCAGTCGGCCGGTCCGGTGGAAGCGGCCAGCCATTCCCGGAAGCGGGCGAAGTCCTCCGTTCCGTCCCGGGCCCGGTGCTCGCCCCGCAGGCGGCCCCCTTCCACCAGGCGTTTGCAGACCGCCAGCACCTGGCTCGGGTTGACCGGCTTGCTCAGGTATTCCGCCTCCCGCCCCAGCGCCGCCTCCATGAGCGCTTCCTCCTCCCGCTGGGTGACCAGCACGACCGGCAGGCCGGGCCGCAGCACGCGCAGGCGCTCCAGCACGGTCAGCCCGTCCAGGCCGGGCATGCCCACATCCAGCAGGACCAGGTCGAAGTCTCCGCCGGCGGCCAGGGCCAGGGCGTCCTCACCGGTCGGCACCCCGGTCACCTCCCAGCCGTGTGTCTCCAGGTAGCGCCGATGAGGTTCGAGCAGGTCGATCTCGTCGTCGGCCCAGAGCAGGCGCCGGCTTCTGCCCGAAATACCGGTCACGACCCGGGAGGGCGAGTACCCACCAGGACCCCCTCCCCGCCTCCCTGCTTGGCGCGCAGGTGCTCCTGGTAGGTGCGCGAGAAGGTGTGGGTGCCGTCGCCGTTGGCCACGAAGTAGAGGACGTCGGTGGAGGCCGGGTGCACGGCCGCCTCCAGGCTGGCCCGCCCCGGGTTGGCGATCGGGCCGGGAGGGAGCCCCCGGATACGGTAGGTGTTGTAGGGGTGGTCGATGGCCAAGTCCTTCTCGTAGAGCCGCCGCTTCCAGCGGCCGAGGGCGAACAGGACGGTGGCGCACGACTCCAGCCGCATGCCGCGGCGCAGCCGGTTGTGGAAGACGGCGCTGACCAGGGGGCGGTCGCTGTCGCGCGCCGCCTCCCGTTCGATGATGCTGGCCAGGGTGACCACCTCGGTGCGGCTCAGGCCCAGTTCCAGCGCCGGCCGCATCATCCGCTCCCGCCAGAGGTCGGTGAAGGCGCCTACCATCAGCCGGACCACGTCCTCGGCC
>CAZFHZ010000143.1:0-8058 GCA_964519015.1 uncultured Gemmatimonadota bacterium
CTGGTCCTGGCTGAGGGCCTTGGTCGGGAAGAGATAGAGGGCCCGCGCGGCCGGATCGGAGAGCAGGGTGTTGAGGATGGGGACATTGTAGCACAACGTCTTGCCTGAGGCGGTCGGGGTCACCACGACCACGTCCCGTCCGGCCAGCACCTGTTCCCAGGTCCGGCTCTGGTGGACCCAGGGAGGGTCGATCCCCCGCCGGCGGTAAACCTCGACCAGGCGGGGATCGAGTCCTGGTGGCCAAGTCCCGAAGCGGGCCGGACGGGGCTCCACGACCCGGATGTTCGTGATCGAACGGCGGACCCAGTCCCGCTCGAACAGTTCCTTAAGGAAGGATTCCGACGTGTCCGATGTCATAGCCGGCGGCTCCATGGTGCGTGCAAGGAAGGAGCGGTCTCCGACAACCGCCCCCAACCCGGAGAGCACCTCCGGTGTAAGTCCTTGCCCTGTCGCTCGAAGAAAGTATTTCGCTCTTTTTTCGCCTTCAGATTACCCGGTCCCGCTTCTCCCGGCAAGGCGTCTCGGGCGGCTCAGCGGGTTCGCCGCCGGGCTGTTGACGGCTCTCGTGGCGCTCTCCTCTCTGGCCGCCTGTGGCAAGGATAATTCCATGGTGCTCAACGAGTTGGCCGAAGAATACGTCCGTCTTGCCCTGGCCATCGACCGGTCCGACCCGGGCTTCGTGGACGCCTATTGCGGTCCCGCCGCCTGGCGGGAGCAGGCGGCTGCCGGCCCGGCGGTCCCCCTCCCCGAGCTGACCGCCCGCACCGACCGGCTGCGCACCGCCCTGGCCGACCAGGACACGCTTCTGCCCCGGGTCCGGTTCCTCGATGCGCAGCTGCGGGCCTTTGCCACCCGCCTGCGGCTGCTCCAGGGGGAGACCCTGCCGTTCACCGAGGAGGTCTCCGGGCTCTACGACCACCTCCCCCGCTGGTATCCCGAGGAAGCCCTGGCCGAGACCCATCGCCAGCTCGAGGCGGTCCTGCCCGGCCGCGGTCCCCTGGGGCCCCGCCTGCGGGCCTGGGAGGAGCGGTTCGTGGTGACCCCGGAGCGGATCCTCCCCCTCTTCGAAACCGCTGCGGAGGTCTGCCGGGAAGGAACCCGCGACTTCCTCCCCCTCCCGGAGGCCGAGGGGATCGAGCTGGCCCTGGTGAGTGATAAACCATGGGGGGCCTACAACTGGTACCAGGGGGCGGGGCGCTCCCGCATCGAGATCAACACCGACCTGCCCCGGCGGGCCGACGATATCCTGCACTACGTGGCCCACGAGGCCTACCCGGGTCACCACACCGAGCTGACCATCAAGGACCTCCTCCTGGCCCACCGGGAGGGGCTGGTGGAGTATTACGTCTACCCCCTCTACACCCCGCAGAGTTTCATCGCCGAGGGGGGGGCCGACCTGGGTATCGAACTGCTCTTTGAACCCGCCGAGGAGGAGGCGTTCTACCGGGAGCGCATCCTGCCCCGGGTCGGGCTGGCCGGCAATGAGGCCGCCCGCCTGCTCGGGATCAACCGCCTGCGGGGGATGCTCGACCACGCCAACGGGAACGCCGCCCTGCTCCTCTTCCAGCAGGGGGGTACTTACGCCGAGGCGGCCGCCTACCTGGAGCGCTGGGGCCTGCTCTCCCCCGACCAGGCGGCCAAGAAGGTCACCTTCATCCGGGCCTACCGGGGCTACGTCTTCAACTACCGGGTCGGCTACGAGCTGGTGCGGGCCTACGTCACCGGGGGGGAGGCCTCCTTCGAGGCCCGGCGGGAGCGCTACCGGCACCTCTGGACGAGTCCGGTCACCCCCGGCCTGCTGCGGCATTGGCTGGCCCCGGTCGGGGATGGTAGCATGGAGGACCCGGGCAGCGGACGATGAGCCGTCCGCCCATCCCGGGCAGGGACATCCCGACCCGGACCGGAGGAGAAGAAATGCGTGAAGTGATCGGGATCGCACTGCTGGCGGGCATCCTGTCCCTGGCGGGTTGTGCGGGTGGGGGCGCAGGCGCCCCGGCCGGCCGGGCTGCCGAGCCCGAATGGACCCCCCTGCTCGGCAGCTGGAGCGGTCCCGCCTATGTGGAGGGGGAGGACATGCAGGTGAGTACCCGCATGAGTTTCACCGGGCAGGCGGGCGTGCTGGCGGGTACCTTCAGCGTGCCCGAGATGATGGTCCCGAACACCCCCATCCACGACTTGGCCTTCGGTGTGGGGATGGTGACCGGATGGGTCGATTTCGCCAGCCCGGACGGCCTGGCGATGCGCATCCACTTCGCCCTGCGGCTGGAGGGGGAGGTGCTCAACGGCACCTTCGACAGCGATATGGTGGGAGGGGTCATCACCCTCCGCAAAGAGAAGTGAAGAGGCCCGATCGGACACCGACAGCCCCGGGCCGCCGGTGGTGTCGAACGTAGGATCGGTCCGGCAGGTAGGGACCCGAAGACGGCGCCGGTCGACCGGGTGGCGCCGCCCTGCGTAAACCGGTCTTCCTTCAGGAGGTATCGGACATGTCTCGAAAGCGGTTCCTGGCCGGCGCGGCCCTGACCCTGGCGCTGGTTGCGCTGCCCGCCCTCGTGCTCGCCCAGACCCCCAACCTGAGCGGCACCTGGAAGATGAACTCCGAGAAGAGCGTGCTGCCCCAGGCACCCCAGGGGGGAGGGGGGGGTGGGCGCGGCGGCCGGGCGCCCGGCGGAGCGGGCGGCGGGGCCTTCCCCCAGGAGATCATCATCAAGCACGAGGGGACCAAGGTCGAGATGACCTGGACCCAGCCGGCCATGGGCCGCTCCGCGAGCGCCCAGACCGTCACCCGCACCTTCACCACCGACGGCAAGCCCACCGACAACGACCAGGGGGGCCGCAAGGTGGTCGTGAAGGCGATCTGGAAGAACAACATGCTGATGGTGGACGAGACCAGCGAACTCGCCACGCCGGACGGACAGACCCGCTCGATGACCACCAGCTTCAGCCTGACCCTCGCGCCGGACGGCAAGAGCCTGCTGCGCTACCAGGAGATTGGGCGGGGTGACCAGATCCTGAGCGCCAACGTGGTCTACGACAAGATCAAGTAGCTGGATATAGAGACGCCGGGCGGGTGATCGATCCGCCCGGCGTCATGGGGTATGATGGCTGTGAAGGAGCACACGACGCATGTCCCGCCTCCAGGACGGCGCCCCGGGGTCTTCACCCCGTGCCCTGGGCACCGCGGGAGCGCGGGCGGTCAGCCGGCCCGTCCCGACCCTGAGCGGAGCAGCCGGACGGTCGCGAGCCACCATCCCCAGCTCGAAGATCCTGGCAGCCCAATGGCCACCTATTGGTAGAACGAAGGCCCGGGAGGCTTTGTTCACGGAAAGATCCGGCCGCGGGGGTCCCGTACGGTTAAAAATAGCGGAGAGCGACGACGGGATCGACGCGGGCGGCCCGACGGGCGGGGTACCAGCCGGCGGCCAGGCTGACCAGGACGGCCACCCCGAGTGAGCCGAGCACCAGCCAGAGGGGATAGGCGACGATGTCGATGTGGGGATCGGAGGGAGTAAGCAGCCCGTAGTTGACGATCAGGTTGGTGATGCGGGCGACCACCCAACCCAGCAGCAATCCCCCGAGCCAGCCCATCAGTCCGATCACCCCCGCTTCGGCCAGGAAGAGGCGGGTGATGTCGTTGCTGGTGGCTCCCAGCGCCTTCAGCAATCCGATCTCACGGGTCCGCTCGATCACCGACATGACCAGCGTGTTCACGATCATCATCATGGCCACGAACAGGCTGACCCCGCCGAGCACGGCCAGGAAGGAGTTCAGCAGCACGAAGCCCCGCCGGATCTCATCCAGGTCGTCGAGCAGCGAGGTGGCCCGGAAACCGAGTCCCTCGATGCGCGCCTCCACCTCCGGCAGGACGGATACATCCCGGACACGGGCCTGCACGCTGGCGTATTCGTCCCCTCGCGTCTCCCCGGTCAGCACCGACTCCATGCTGAGCAGCGCCCGGCTGTAGAGGGGTCGCACCGTTTCCATGGGCACATAGACGGCGGTACCCAGGTAGTCTCCGAAGGTACCGGCTCCCTGCAGCACCCCCAGCACCTCCAGGTGGAGTTCGACCACCTGCATGAGCGAGCCCCCCATGGCCCGCAGCAGACCGGAGACGGGGAGCCCCTGCAGGAAGGAGGGGAGACCCATCTCCCCCGGTTCCAGCGTCCGGGTGGGAGGCGCGTTCTCCCCGCCCGCTCCCGGGGCCTGTGGGATCAGGAAGGTCACGGTGGTACCCACCAGGCTGTCGGGGGAGACCCCCTCCCCGGCCAGGGAAGAGACCAGCCGCTCCGAGAGCACCACCCCCCCCTCCTCCCCTTCGCCGTAGACGCGACCGGCCAGCAGGGTCAGCCGACCGCCGTCCAGCCCTTCCCGGAGCGGTTCGGGGGGCATCCCCTCGAGGCTGATGTAGCGACGCCCCTCCCCCAGCCGGACCAGGCCGGAGACCGTCAGGGAGGGCCAGGCGGCCCGCACCCCGGGGAGGGCCATGATGGTGCGGACCGCCTCGTCGTCGAGCGGTGGGGCCGCCCGGCCCGACGTGCTGTCGGCCCCCGATGCGCGCGCGGCCGGCTGGCGCCGCCCCTGGCGGGGGGCCCCCCGATCGGGATCATCGGGATCGAACGACCGCATCGGGGCGGCGCCCGCCGGCTGGACGGTCACGGTGGTGAGCAGGTTCTGCTCGTTGAAGGCTTTCAAGACGTTCCGCTGCATGCCGGATCCGACCGAGACCATGCTGGTCATGGCTCCGATCCCGATGACCACCCCCAGGGTCGTCAGCAGGGTCCGCAGCCGGGTACGGCCCAGGTTACCCAGGGCGAGGCCGACCTGGTCGCGCAGGGTCATGCCTCCCCCTGCACGATCCGGCCGTCGCTCAACCGCACCGAGCGGTCGGCGAAGGTGGCCATGGCCCGTTCATCGTGACTGACCAGCACCACCGTCAGCCCTTCCCCGCGGTTCAGGGCGGCCATCAGCTCGAGGATCCCCCCCCCGGTGCGGCTGTCCAGGTTGCCGGTCGGTTCGTCGGCCAACAGCAGACGCGGTTGCTTGACCAGGGCACGGGCGATCGCCACCCGCTGCTGCTCCCCCCCCGAGAGCTCATCCGGCCGGTGGTCCCCCCGCGCCTCCAGGCCTACCCGCTCCAGGGCCTGACGGGCCCGTTCCCTCCGTTCGGCCGGAGGGCGTCCGTCGATGAGCAGGGGAAGCTCGACATTCTCCTGGGCCGTGCGGGAGGGGATCATGTGGGAGGCCTGGAAGATGATGCCCACCGTGCGGCGACGGTGCCGGGCCCGCGCCTCCTCGTCCATGGTCTCCAGGGGCTGGCCGAAGACGGAGATGTGCCCCCCGGTCGGGGTGTCCAGCCCGCCGATCAGGTTGAGGAGCGTGGTCTTGCCCGAGCCGCTGGTGCCGACCACGCCGAAGAAGGCACCGTCCGGCACGCTCAGATCGATACCGTCGACCGCCCGCACGGTCCCGCCGGCGCGATGGAAGTGCCGCTGCAGCTCGCAGCAGTGGACAGCGGGGAGATCGGGCGCGCTCGAGGGCGCGCTGGGTGGAGTTGGGGGACCGTCCGGCGGATTACTTGACGATGAGCTCAAGGGTCCCTTCGTTACCCTCTTCCGATGTCAGCACGGCCGTGATCCGGTCGTACGATCGCCGTTCGTTCGGATAACGGATCTTGACCGTGACCTTGACCAGACCGGTCGGCTTCTTCTTGCGGACCTCGGTCAGGAGTCGGCGGGCGTAGTCGCCCAGTTCCTGCTTGGCGATCTCCTCGTCGGCGGCCCACGACTTGAAGAGGTCCTCACCGGGATAGAGCGTCAGGGTAGCGACCCGGAAAGAGACCGAAACATACTCGATCCCCTTCTCCTGCGAGGTCTTATAGAGGTCCTGGGCGAAACGGCGCTCCGGCCCGGTACCCCCGTAGTAACCGGACATCTGGGCAGCCGTCGGAATTCCGATGACCGCCGTCAGGACGACGGCGGACAGCAGCGTGCGCGGCATGTTACCTCATGCCCCTTCCCGACGGGCCAGGGCAAGGTGTCCGGTGACCGCCCGCTTGAGGAACTGGAAGTCGACCGGCTTGGGGATGTAATCGACCGCGCCGAGATTCACGCACTCCTTGGCGATGTCGGAGTCCCGGAAGGCGGAGACCATGACTACTCGCGAGTGCAGTCCCGCACCGATGATCGCCTGGAGTGTCTGGCGGCCGTCCATGTCGGGCATGGCGATGTCGAGCAGGATCACGTGGGGCTTCCACCGGCGGGCGAGGTCCAGCCCCTCCCGTCCACCTCCGGCCGTCCGCACCTCGACCCCCTCGATGAGTTCCATCATGCTCGCGAGCGCATCGCAGACCAGGGGATCGTCGTCCACCACCAGGATGCGGCTCGGTCCGTCCTCGATGGTGCCGTCGGCCGGCAGGTCGTCGGAGACCGGTTGGGCGGGGCCGCATTTCAGGATCCGGAGCGTCTCCCGTACCAGCGACTCGACTCCGTCCCCCTTACGCAGGAAGGCGGCGGCACCCAGCTCGCTCGCCCGCCGGCGCAGGTCGGCCGGGTCGTCGGCCGAGAGGACGATGGCGGGGGGGCATTGCGGGAGGGTGCGCATCCGGTCGAGCAGCTGGAGGCCGTTACCGTCGTGCAGCACCATATCGAGGACAACCAGGTCGTAGCTCTTTTCCTCGAGCATCCGGCCCGCTTCGGTCACGCCCGGGGCTAGGTCCACTTCACACGGTTCGGCCACGAACGGTCCCCAGCCGGTGAGCACCTCGGTGATGAAGGAGAGCACGGCCTCATTGTCGTCCACCAGCAGGACACGGGGGGGCGGTTTCACAGGAGCGTTCATGCCTCATCCTCCCGGATGATTCAGATTTTCCTCAAAGAGTTTTAGTATACGCTTGTATTCGTCCATCCAGGAAGTCGGCTCTGTGAAGCCGTGGTTTTCCACCGGGTAGAGCGAGAGTTCCCACCCCTCCTTGCGCAGTTCGATCAGGCGCTGGGCCAGCCGGATCGAATCCTGGGCATGGACGTTGGTATCCACCAGGCCGTGGCAGATGAGCAGGGCCCCCTTCAGTCCTTTCGCATGATAGATGGGGGAGGAACGTACATAGGCCAGGGAATCGGCCTGGGGGACGTTCAGGATCTCGGCGGTGTAACCGTGGTTGTAGTGGGCCCAGTCGGTCACCGGGCGCAGGGCGGCCCCGGCGGCAAACACATCCGGCTCGGTGAACATCGCCATCAGGGTGATGAATCCGCCGTAGGAGCCTCCATAGAGGCCCACCCGGTCCGGATCGACCCCCTGCTCGGAGACCAGCCAGCGCACCCCATCCACCTGGTCGCTCAGGTCTTTCCCCCCCATATGACGATAGATACCGGTGCGCCAGTCGCGCCCGTAACCGGCCGATCCGCGGTAGTCCATGTCCAGCACCAGGAAGCCCCGCTGCATGAGCAGGTGGTGGAACATGTACTCACGGAAGTAGCTCGACCACCAGGTGTGGGCATTCTGCAGATAGCCCGCCCCGTGGACGAAGACCACGGCCGGGCCCCCCGGCCGCCAGTCGGCCGGCCGGTAGAGCCGCGCATACACGGAAGCGCCGTCCCGGGCCGGGAAGGTCACCACCGGCGGGACCGTCCAGCCGTAGCTGCGCCAGTCCTCGGTGGTCGACTCGGTGATCCGGCGGGCCGTCTCGTCGGCCCGCAGGCGCTTCAAGTAGAGTTCGGGGGGGTGGTCGGCCCGGCTCCACAGGTCGGCCAGCCAGCGGCCGTCGGGGGAGACCGAGGCGGCGTGGCTCCCCTCCCCGGCGGTGTAACGTGTCCAGGCGCCTCCTTCCAGGGGCATGCTGTAGATGTGCCGCACCCCCGGATGGACATCGTTGGCCTGGAAGAACCAGCGCTTCTGCTCAGCATCCAGTTCCACCCCGTAGACCTCGAAGGTGCCCGAGGTCAGGGCCCGTTCCCCCGTCCCGTCCCAGCGCCGGGTATAGAGGTGGGCATACCCGCTCTTCTCGGACAGGTACCAGAACCGCTCTCCGTCGGGGAGCCCGCCCAGCCCGTCGATGGGACCACC
>CAZFHZ010000144.1:0-8047 GCA_964519015.1 uncultured Gemmatimonadota bacterium
GGATCTGGCGGTAGAAGTTATCCAAGTCCCGCTCGGTGAAGTCGTCGAAGACGACGAACCCCCCCTTGAGTAGGTAGGCGCGCATCCCCGCGACCTCCTCCTCGCTCGGATCCCAGTAGCCCGCTTCGCAGAGGTAGGCCCACGGATACTTGAAGAGTTCGGGGTCGTCCAGGGTCAGGACCACTCCGCCACCGTTGTCGGTGCGGGAGAACATGTCGACGGTGCTGACCGAACGCACGATCTGCGCCAGGTGACGCTCCCCGGTCGGGTAGTCGTGATGCCACTGCGGTTCCCCACCCCCCCCGCCCCGTCCTCCCCGGCTCCGCCCCCCCATGAAGAAGCGGTTGGAGACGGCCGGGGGGTACTTGATCCTCACGAAGGTGAAGCGCCCGTCGTAGGGGGTGTTCTCGGGCGGATCGTACCGCCCCTGGCTGGAGACCGGCAGGGTGAGCAGCAGGGCCGCCCCCAGGGCCAGCAGGAAGCGTCTCAAGGTCCCCCCTCCTCTCCTCCCCCGGCACCGGCCGGCGGCGGCTGGAGCCGCACCAGCAGGTCGAGGGCTTCCGTGTATTCGGGGGCCCGCTCCAGGGCACGCAGCACACTCCGGCGCGCCCCCGCCCGGTCCCCCGCCCCCTCCTGGGCAAGGGCCAGCCGGAACCAGGCCTCGGTCGGATCGGCCGGACCGAGGGCCACCACGATCCGGCGTTCCCGCACCGCCTCCGGCCACCGCAGCGCGCCTTCAAAATGCCCGGCCAGCCGAAGATGGAGGTCGGGATCGAGGGGATCGATGTAGACCGCTTCCTCCAGCCGGGCGAGGGCCGCCTCGTCGAGGCCGGCCTCCTCCAGCAGGGTGGCCAGACGCTGCCGGGCCGGGGCGTCATCCTCGTTGCGCTCGAGGTAGGCCTCCAGCACCTCGCGTTCCCGCACCGGGTCGCCGGTAGCGCGGTAGAGCCCGGCCAGGGCCGGATAGGCCCCGTCCTCTTCGGTGTACTCGGGCAGGAGGGTGCGGGCCCGCTGCAGGAGGCCCTCCGCTTCCTCGTACTGCCCCTCGGCCAGCCGGGTACGGCCCACGATGAGGTGGGCGACGAAATCACCCGGATCGGCCGCCGCCCGCTCCTCGTAGCGCGGCAGGGCGATCCCCCCTCCTTCCGGGGAGGCGTCCTCGGGGCGCAGGGCGGCCAGGGAGGAGGCAAACCGTTCTCCCAGCCAGGCGGTGAGATCGGCGTCGAAGCGGGCGGGGGTGGTCGCCAGCACCTCGCGGAGCACCCCGGCCGTGTCGGCGCCCTCCCGGTAGGCCCGCAGCATCTCCAGTATGACCTCGAACCCCCGGGTGGCCTCGATCCATTCGCACACCATCGAGGCCTGGAAGTAGGCGACCAGGACCTCGCCGTCGTAACGGGGCCGGATGAAGCCGTCGTTCAGTTCCCCGATACCCCGCAGCTCCCCGGCCGCGAGCCGCCGCAGGAAGGCCAGGTCGATCTCACTCCCCCAGCCCGGACGCGCCCGGCGTTCCTCCCTCACCGAGAGGCCTTCGGAGAACCAGCGGGGGATGCGGTGGTCGGTGGTCCCGAGTGTGACCGTGTGGGTCAGTTCGTGCCAGAGGGTGGTGCCCCAGTTGAAGGGACCGGCCGGCCCGGCCCCCGGACCGTCCATGGCCACCACCGGTCCGAAGCAGACTCCCAGCGCTCCCAGCCCGACCAGTCCTACCGTACGCACCGAGAAGTCGGCGTGGTTGGGAAAGACCTCGATCCGGAGCGGTACCGGGGGCTGGTAGCCGTAGCGCCGGGCGAGCGTGGTGCAGGCCTCCTCGGCCAACGGGAGCAGGTAGGGAGCCATCGCCCCCGCTTCCTTCGGATCGAGTACGGCCACCATCCCACCGCTCCACTCGCTCGTCCAGCCCGACATGGTGTCGAGCAGATCGAGGGTGTTCTTGGTCCAGACATCGTAGGGGTCGCCGGTGAAGGCCCGCACCAGGGAGCGGCGTCCCTCCTCGATCACCCCGGTGCGCAGCAGGTTGATGCCGAGTGCACCCCAGGCGGCCCAGTCGGTGCTGTCGCGGGCCACGGCCGCCCGGGCGAAGGAGACCGCCTCGCCGTAGCGGCGGACCAGTCCGCACTGCTCGGCCAGGGTACGGTCGAAGGTGGCAGCCAGGGGATCCACCGCCAGGGCCCGGGCGCGGGCCTCTTCGCAGGCCGCGCGCTCATCCGTGAGATAGTCGATCGCCCCCAGCAGGGCGAGCGCCTCGACCGAGACCGGATTCACCTCGAGGGCCCGCTCGACCTCGGAGCGGGCCAGGGCCCACTGCTCGGTCTCCAGGTGGAGTCCGGCCAGGAAGAGGTGGGCCGGGACCAGGGCGGGATTGACCTCGAGCGCCGCGGTCACCGCCTCCAGCACGCCCGGTTCCCCGTCGAATCGCCGGCGCCGGGCCCGCCCCAGGAGCGCCTCCGGGTCGTACGGGTCTCGCGCCAGGAGATCCTCCCAGCCGGTATCGGCCTCCCGGCTGTTGTATTTGGCCAGCAGCAGGTCGGCGCTCCGGCGGACCGGTTCCGGGTCGGCCGGGTCGGCCGCGGCCGCCTCATCGAAGGCCCGCAGGGCGTCCCGGTAGAGTTGGGGGTCGGTGCGGCCGAGGGCGCGGCAGGCCCGTCCCACCGCGACCAGGTCGGCGGCCGTGCGGGCCCGTCCGGTGTTGTAGTCGTCGATGAAGGCATCGCAGCGGGCCAGCCCCTCACCACGCCGGCCGGTTGTGAGCAGCAGCTCGGCCAGGTCGATGCGGGCGGTCAGGGTGTGCGGACCGCTCCGGGCGGCGGCCTCGGTCAGGACCGCCTCGGCCCGGGCGTACGCCCCCTGCGTGATCAGGACCTCCCCGAGGCGGGTCGCGATCCACCCGTCCGGCCCGCGCTCGAGGGCCTGCTCCAGGATGCGCTGCGCTTCCCGGTAGGAGCCGGTCCTGGTCAGCGCGAGGGCACGCTCGAGGGACTCGGCCGACTGGCCGCGGGTCACCGGGCCGGGCAGCGAGAACAGCAGGAGCAGGGCGAGGAGCGGGCGTCTCATCGCGGTCCTCCCTTGTGCTCGCGGATCTTCCGGTTCACTTCGGCCAGACGCAGGAGGAGTCCCTCCAGCTCTTTCAGATAGACCTCCTCGGCCATCCCCGCCTGGTGGGCCTTCAGTCTCTCAATCGCTTCCCGCAGTCCTTCCCGCTCCCGGCGCAGGGCGGCCAGCTCGGGGTCGGCCGCCGCTTCCGCGGCCACCCGGGCCACATCGAGGTAGAACCGGCGGGCCTGCCCCTCGGCATCGGCCAGCAGGGCGTGTTCGGTCAGGATCTGGCGCTCCCGCTCATACCATCGTCCGGTCCGCTCCCGGGCGTACTCGAAGGCCTCCAGCAGGGAGAGCCGCCCATCCTTGTCGGCGTCGGCGTCCTCCCCGCTGAAGGCTTCGACGAAGAAGGCGGGGAACCGGGTCTCCTCCCGTTCCAGGCCGCTCCGGGTGGCCGTGATGACCACCCGACCGGGCGCGGTGAGGGGCTCGAGGAACCCCCCGCTCGAACTGGAGGTGTTGACCAGGGCGGAGCGGGCGGCGGGCACTCCGCTCAGCAGCGCGGCCCACTCGGTCGCCTCCAGGTCGGGCCCCGGCAGATTGAGACGGGGACGCCCTCCCTGCTCGCTCCCGTGCCCGATCAGTACCACCAGCAGGTTGTCCGCCTCTCCCAACCGTCCCGCCAGGTCGGCGAAGAGTGTCCGGACCCCCTCGGCCGTAGACCGCCCCGAGATCCCTTCCGGGTCGCGCGCGGGATCCTCGGCCAGCCAGCGCACCTGGGCCGGGGGGATCCCGAACCGTTCGATGGCCGCCCGGCGGAGGGCGGCCCCCCAGTCGTGGAACTGTCCGGCGTAGCGCTCCTCTCCCGAGAGCCCCGAGACGATGACCAGCCAGGCGGTGGGGCCCGGGGCCGGTCGGGGGCCGAGCAGCGCGAGGATGGCCAGCACCAGGGGGGTCATGCCAGTCCCCTCCGGCGGCGGAGGAGCCATTCGGCACCCACCAGGGTAAGCAGGGCCAGCAGCAGGATCGGCATGTCCCAGAGTTCGAGCGTATCGCGCACCGTCACCCCCGCCCGGGTGAAGGGGACATCATCGGGCAGATGGCGCGCCTGGTCGGGGGTGTAGAAGCGCCCACCGGTCTCCCGGGCGATCCGTTCCAGCAGGGGCGCCCGCATCGCGGCGCCGAAATACTCCTCGTCCCCCTCCCCCACCCAGAACCAGGCGGCGGCCGACCCGACGAACTGGCTGTCCCCGGCCGCTTCGATGTTGACCTGATGGAGGCCCTCGACGGCCGGCACGAGCAGGGTGGTGTAGCGGCCGTCCTGCCGGGGATCCCAGGTCATGGGCAGCGCGGTGACCGTGCTGTCGGGCCCGGTGAGGAACGCCTGGACCCGCATGTCGTTGAGCCCCAGGAAACGCCGGTCGGTCACCTCGGCCGCCAGAGCAGCCTCCTGGCCGGGTATCGCCCCGCCCGGGAGCTCGACCACCCGGACGCGGTCGGGTGCTTCGTTGACCAGCCAGCGCAGCAGCTGGCGCCAGAGGGTCTCATGGGTGGCATCCTCCACCGTGATCCCGGCATGCATCTGCCAGAGCCAGGTGTCCTGGGCGGCCACCAGCATCACCCGGCCGCGGCCGTAGCGCTGGAAGAGGAGCAGGGGGATGTCCGGGCCGCCGTCGGTGCGGGCGCCCTCCAGGAGCACCGTGGCCCCCGGCTTGGGGGGTCCGAGCGCGTTCACCACGGTGAGCGCCGGCAGGCGCTCCCAGTGCTCCCGGTTCGCCGCCTCATCCGGTTCCAGCCGGGTCACCGCATGCACCAGGCCGGCCGGGGTCACGACCGCCTTCACCTCCGTCGCCGCCGCCTCGACCGGCGCGGGTGCAGCGGGGAGTTCGAGCGGGAGCAGTTCGGCCAGCGGGGTGCCGGCGAAGCCCCCCTCGGCCAGCCCCCGCCGGCCGCCCAGCACGATCAACCCGCCCCCCCGGCGGCTCACGAAGTCGGCGATCAGCTGCAGCTGGTCGGGCGTGAAGTAGTCGGCCGGTACGCTGCCCAGGATCAGCCCCTCATAGGTGTAGAGTTCCTCCCGGGTGTCGGGGAACCCGTCGGCCAGATCGGCCGGGTCGTCGATGCCCAACCGCAGGTACTTGTTCTCGGCGGTCTGCTCCAGGGCCACCAGCTGCAGGTTGGGGTCCTGCTCGATCGCCCACCGGACGAACTTCAGTTCGAAGCGCGGTTCCCCCTCGAAATAGAGGATGCGCCGGCGGGCATCCTCGACCTCGACCAGGACGACCCGCTCGTTGTTCTGGGTGATCCGTTCGGCCGGCATCGGAGTGACCGCGAAACGGTAGCGCACCGGTCCCGCCCGGTCGGCGCTGAAAGAAACGGGGACGGCCAGGGTGCGCCCCTCCTCCGGCAGGGTGATGGTACGCCGTTCGACCATCCGAGTGTCCGCTTCCACGGTCAGGACCGCGGCCTGCCCGGCGAACCCCTGCTGCTGGACCATGACCTCGGCGGTGACCGAGGAGCCCGCCAGGATGCGGGTGGGGACTTCGATGCGGCCGATCTCGACATCCGCTTCCAACCGCGGCTGTCCCACCCCCACCGTGTAGACCGGGACCGAGGCCCCGCGCAGCGCCACCAGGACATCGGTGAGCGGCGTGGACCCGTTGTCCGCCCCGTCGGTGACGAGCACCAGACCTGCCAGGGGAAGCCCGGCGAGGTCGCGGCGCACCCGCTCGAGGGAAGCGGCCAGGTCGGTCCGGGAACCGTCGGCCGTCAGAGAGGCCGGTCCGCTCACCCGGGCGGCCGTCCGATCGAAGCGGAAGAAACGGAGCAGGAAGGACTCTTCGAGGGCGGTGGTGAGCGTGCCCTCCTCCCCGAAGGCGCCGGCCGCCCACTCCGAACGGGGACGCCCCGCCTGGTCGGCCAGCCGCATACTGCGGCTGTCGTCCAGGAGCACTCCGAGCACGTTCTGGCGGGGGACGACCCGGGAGATTACCAGGGCGGGCCGGAGCAGACAGAAGAAGAGCAGCAGCAGGGCCGCGCCCCTCAGTCCCGTCAGCAGCCGGTTGGAAAAAGGGGATGGGGCAGCGGTGGTCCCCCGGTAGGCGCGCCAGGCGATCAGGGCCGCCACACCGACGGCCAGCGCGGCGGCCGCCACGAGCGGACCGGCCAGCAGGGTGAGGTGCCCCTGGGCCCAGACGGCGGGTCGGTACTTGAAGAGGAAGAGGAGGAGACCGTCCAGGAAGGCGCTCACCCTCGGCTCCCGGGGAAGGGGGAGCGCCCCACCGGACCGGAGCCGGCTCCGGAGGCAGGTAGCGGTCGGATATCGGCGCCGCACATCACCGGCATCATGGTCTCTTCGTACGGGTGGATTGCCGGTCCATCCTGGACACGGCCGATATCGTCATCGTTCACCGGACACTGCCGCACTCCGGCCCGCGGTCACCTCTCTATAATGACGCGGGAGCCGGGCCATGGGATCCATCTGCAGGTTAGACACCGCCGAGGCCGTCCCTCTCGGTGGCACGATCCCGCCACTGGAGGGGCTTCCCGGATATGGGGAATCAGAATGCCGGCACCCGTTCGAGCGGCAGGATGAGGCAGCTCGGGCCGCCTCCACCGGTGCGGAACTCGGAGAGGTCGAGGTGGTGCACCACCACTCCCGCCCCTTCCAGGGCGGCGATCGTGGGGCCCGATTCCGAGGCGTCCGCGATCACCTCGTCGGGCCCCAGGCAGATCACGTTGGCACAGGAGGGGGCGTACCAATCGATTTCGACCACATCGAAGCCGTCGAAGTAGCCGTCGGGAAAGAGCCCCCGGCAGCAGAGCAGGCGCCGGGGACCGAGCGCGCTCATCAGGCCGCCGATGTGCAGGTACCGGTCCCCCACCGGGGCCACCCGGACCTCGTATCCCTGCCGGCGCAACTGGGCGGTGATCTGTCGCACCCCCGAGTCGTTGGTGCGGGTGGAGTGTCCCACGAAGGCGATCCCCCCCATCAGGACCACATCCCCCCCCTCAACCGTGCCGGGGGTGACGATCTCGCCGATCCGGGGGGCTTCGAGCTCTTCGAGCCGCTGCGACATCCAGACCGCCTCCCCCCGGCGGGTCTCCAGTCCCATGCGCAGGTGGAGGTGCCCCATCGGGGTGACCAGGGCGCTGTCCCGGGTGAAGACGGCGTTGGGCAGACCGGCCGGTTCGGGAAGGACCTCCACCTCCGTCCCGTGGCGACGGAGCAGTCCGCAGAGCGCTTCATGCTGGCGCCGGGAGCGCTCCAGGTCGGGCACCCCGAGCATGCCGTGGGTGGCCGGGTCGGTCACGCCCGCGTAGGCCTCGCCGGGGGCAGAGACCACCACTCGGGTGAGGGTCTCCCCTTCGCTCCTGAGCATGCCGGGCTCTCCTCTATCGGGGTGGGATCCGTCGCCCCCGACCCGCTCCCGGGGGGGGTGCGGGCTCGTTCTCGGGGGGTGCCTCGCCGCGCGCCTTCATCTCCTCATGCATGGCCCGCAGGTCGGCCATCAGGGCGGCCCGCTCCTCTTCGGTGATCGTCTTGGCCCGTTTGGCCAGCAGCCCCTCGAAGGCGGCCACTTCCTCGTCGGTCCAGGGGAAGCCCACGTTCTGCTTCTCCGGCATGAGGAAGGCGTCCCCGAGCACCCTTCCCCCGGCGCTGGTGATCGCGAACCAGGGGAGTCCGAGCCGGCGCACGACCCGGCCGCCGCCGGTCATCATCTGCATCCAGACCTGGCCACCGTTGGCGCTGCGTCCGACGTCCACCCGCACGGTCACGAAGGTCCGGTCCCAGACGGGGGCCACGGCCGGCCGTTCGAGCCAGTCGGCCAGGTGCTCGCACCAATCGCAGAGCGGTTCGGTGAAGTAGATGAAGAGGAGCCGCTTGGTGCGGTCGGCCTGCTTCCGGGCGTCCTTGATGGCCGCCTCCACGTCCGGCCAGGGGGCCTGATGGTCGAGCAGGAAGGAGAAGACCTGACGCCGGTCGGTATCGAGTCGGTCGATCCCTTCATCGGTC
>CAZFHZ010000145.1:0-8016 GCA_964519015.1 uncultured Gemmatimonadota bacterium
TCCCGCGGCCTCTACCTGGCCCTCCTCTCGAAGGATGAACCCTCTCCCCTGCTCCCTCAGAGCGACGATGAGAAGAAGGAGGAGGAGGAGGAAGAGGAAGCGGCCAAGCCGGCCGGGGGAGGAGCCGCCGCGGCTCGGGAGGGCGGCGCCCCCAAGCCGGTGACGATCGACTTCGACGGGCTGGCCGGACGGATCGTGGCGGTCAATGTGCCCGTGCGCGACTACGCCGGGCTGGCCGCCGGTACCGAAGGGTTCGTCTTCTACCTGGAGTCGCGCCCGGGAACGGGCACGGTGCTGCACCGCTACAACCTGAAGGACCGCTCCGCCCGGGAGTTCCTGAGCGGCGTCTCCTTCTTCACCCTCTCGGGCGACCGCAAGAAGCTCCTCTACCGGCAGGGGAGCAACTGGGGGGTGGTGGAGAGCGACAAGAGTCCGCCCCAGGCCGGGGCCGGCCGGCTGGACGTATCCTCCATCCGGATGCAGGTCGACCCGAAGGCGGAGTTCCGGCAGATGTTCCACGAGGGGTGGCGCTTCCAGCGCGACTACCTCTACGTGGAGAACATGCACGGGGTGGACTACGCCAGGACCCTGGCCATGTACGAACCGCTGGTGGACCACGTCGCCCACCGCTCCGACCTGAACTACCTGCTCGACTGGATGGGGGGGGAAGTCGCCATCGGCCACTCCTTCGTGCGCGGCGGCGACCTGCCCGAGGTGGAACGGGTGGCGGTCGGCCTGCTGGGGGCGGACCTGGAAACGGCTGACGGCCGCTACCGGATCAAGACCGTCTACACGGGGGAGCCGTGGAACCCCGGACTGCGGGCTCCGCTGGCCCAGCCGGGCATGGAGGTCCGGGCCGGGGAGTTCCTGCTCGAGGTCAACGGTACCCCCCTGCGGGCCCCCGAGAATCCCTACCGGCTCTTCGAGGGGGTGGCCAACCGTCAGACGGTGCTGCGGGTCGGCCCCCGGGCCGACGGCCGCGATTCCCGCCTGGTCACCGTGGTGCCGGTCTCGAGCGAAGGGAGCCTGAGGCAGCGGTCGTGGATGGAGGCCAACCGCCGCAAGGTGGACGAGCTCTCCGGCGGACGGTTGGCCTACGTCTGGCTGCCCAACACCAGCACCGGAGGCTACGCCAACTTCAACCGTTACTACTTCGCCCAGCAGGACCGGGAGGGGGCGGTCATCGACGAGCGCTTCAACAGCGGCGGCTCGGCGGCCGACTACATCGTCGACCTGATGGCCCGCCGTCCCCACGGCTACTTCAACAACCCGGTCGGCGAACGCCGACCCTTCACTTCCCCGGAGGCGGGGATCTGGGGCCCCAAGGTCATGATCATCAACGAGATGGCCGGCTCAGGGGGCGACCTGATGCCCTACATGTTCCACTTCTACGAGGTCGGGACGCTGGTCGGGAAACGCACCTGGGGAGGGCTGGTGGGCACCTGGGACACCCCGCCCCTGCTGGACGGCGGCACCATGATTGCCCCGCGCGGCGGTTTCTTCGACCTGGAGGGGAAGTGGGCGGTCGAGAACCAGGGGGTGTCTCCCGACGTCGAGGTCGAGATGACCCCGAAGGATGTTATCGCCGGCCACGATCCGCAGCTGGAACGGGCGGTCCAGGAGGTGCTCAAGCTGCTGGAGACGCAGCGCTTCGTGCGGAAGGCGGAACCGGCGGCGCCGATCCGCTCGATCCGGCCCGGCGGGCGCTGAGCGCGAAACTGAGGGCCAGGCTGAAGTGTGGGAGGTTCGAATTCAGGACTTGGCAGGTAGGCCGCCGAGAAGGGGACCGGGGGCGTTCCACCGCCCCGGGGCACCAGCCCACATGCCGCAGGATCTTGTCTACGAGCGGAGGGTCGGTGATGTCCCGGAGGGATTCGTCTATCCCTGATCGAAGGTGGACAGAGAGGCCCCGACGGGAGGGAACATCCGTCGGACGGTCCGCGTAGGAAACGGAGGAGGCATGTGATCATCGCGAGCTGTCTCTCCGGCGGCTCACGAAACCACCGCCCACGCACGATCCATCCCCGGGAGCAGGACGATGCGGAAGAGCTTCCTCTCCTTGCTCATACCACTCACCTTCTGTGTCCTCACCGCCGGTTGCAGAACTACTCCTGTCGAATCGAGTGATCAGCCGGTCATCACCGGCAGCTGGGCGTATTACCGGACTCCGGAGCAGGCGGGTTGGCAAGCCGATCTGCTGGAGGAGGCCAGAGTGTATTTCAATACCCTGAATTCGGCGGCCGTGGTGGTGGTCTACCATGACAGCGTCCTGGCGGCCTGGGGGGCATATACGGAGGAGTACCTGACCCACTCAGCCAGGAAGAGCTTCATGAGCGCGATGTACGGCATCTACGTCGAGGAAGGGCTCATCGATCTGCAGAAGACCCTGGCGGAGCTGAACATCGATGACCTTCCTCCGCTGACCGAGCAGGAGCGTCAGGCCAGGGTGATCGATCTGCTGGAGGCCCGGTCCGGCGTCTACCATACGGCGGCCGCTGAAACCGAGAGCATGCATGAATACAAACCGGATCGGGGCACTTACCTGCCGGGTGAGCACTGGTGCTACAACAACTGGGACTTCAATGCTCTGGTGACCATCTTCAATCAGGAGACGGGCCGGGATTTCTTCGAGTGTCTGGTGGACCGGATCGCTGATGAACTCGGCATGGAGGATTTCGGGCTCGACGATACCCACTACTACTACCAGCCGGAACGGTCGGTCCATCCCGCCTACCATTTCCAGATATCGGCCCGTGATGCGGCCCGGTTCGGCCTCCTGTTCCTGAAGGACGGGGTGTGGGCGGGCCGTCAGATCGTGCCGGCGGCGTGGGTGGAGGAGAGCGTCAGATCCACGTCCGATTCGGGGGAGTACATATCGGGCACGCAGTACGGCTATATGTGGTGGATCTTCCCGCCGGGTTACGGAGCGGACTCGGGATGGTCCAACGTCAGCCGGTACCGGATGTATGCCGCCCTGGGTGCCTACGGACAAGTGATCCTGGTGATCCCGGAGGCCGACGTCGTGTTCGTGCACCGGGTGGATTCCTACAACGGGTTCAATGTCCCGCTCAGTGAATGGATGCGGCTGCTGGACATGATCCTCGCCGCCCGCCCGATCGGACAACAGGCGGCGGGGAACTCTCCCTGACCGTCGCCGTCCCTCTGGAACGCCCCCCGGGGGTGTAGGACGTTTGAATTGCGCGGCGTGCCGGCAGGCAGGCCCTTGCTGCCCTTCAAGGCATCCGCACTCCACTTCCGCATCTCGCCGCCGCAGTGCAGGCAGCGCGAGGGGGGCTCAGGCCAGCCGCCCGCCGCGGGCCCGGCGCAGGGTGTCGAGGAAGCCCCGCCCCAGGAAGCTGCGGGCATCGAGCGCGCAGAGGCGCTCGAACATGGGCACGGTGACGGTGAAGGCCAGCAGGTCGGCCGGGAGCGGGTCGCGCATGGCCATGTCGGTGGCCCCGATCACGGCCTGCGGCCTCTCCAGATCGGCGAAGGTCACCACCAGCTCCATGCACCCGGAGCCGAAGGGTACCGTCACCGGGGGCGGATCGTCCCAGGCGTGATGATAGTAGGCGCCCTGCTGCAGCACGCTGAGCTGATCCGGATTCACCCAGAAGGTGACGGTGCGCAAGAAGGGGTACTGGTCGGGCTTGAGCGGGCCGATCAGCACCTGGCCGTGTTCCATCCGGTAGGTCGGCCCGTGGTCTACCCAGCCGGCCATCTGTTCCCGGGTGGCCCGCAGGCCCTCCTCCTCCCAGAGGAAGTCGATGAAGTCCTCCCGCGCGCGGGTCTGGACACCGCAGATAGCCCGCCCCGCCCCGCCGCAGCCGTAGCGCTCGCGGGTGAGGATCAGGGTCTCGCCCCGCAGCCAGCGGGGATAGAAATCGAAGATGCACGGACCGCGGCTCCCCGGCTTCGGTCCCACCAGGGGCGCGAAGGGCTCCGGATCGGGAGCGTCGTAGAACCCGATCAACGGCAGCTCATGACTCAATCGATCGAGCAGGTAGGATGGGTCGGGCTGCCGCTCTGCCCGTTCGAACTTCACGCTCATCTCACTCTTGGCCACCGGAACCTCCTGGAGCTTCACTCCGGTCATCGCCCCGGCCTCACCGCGGCCGAGGGAACCGGCCACCCGTTTATAGCATCAGACCTCCGGACGTGTCATTCCGGCGGTGAACCTCCGCCCGACCGGCACCGTATCTCCTTACCACCCACCAGACGGGGAGCAAACCATGCATTCATCCCGGAGTACGGCGGGGCGGGCGGTGGTCATGGTGGCGGCCTCCACTCTCCTCCTACTGGGCTCCTGCACCGGTCGGCGGACCGGCGAGGAGTCGGGCGTGCAGGTCCTCATGCTGGCCGCCCGCCACTGGGGCCTGAACAACTTCCTGATGTGGGATGTCTTCGACCGCCTGGGCTGGCAGGTGACCTTGACCGGGGTCGGCGACACGGTGACGGCCTGCCCCTACGCCGACGAATCAGCCGGACTCCACCCTATCGTGACCGACCGGAGGGTCGCCGACCTGGAGGGAGCGCGCGGTTGGGACGCGGTCGTGCTCACCCCGGGGGCGGGCAACGCCTACCCGGTCCCCGACGCCTTCGAGGACCTGGTCGGGAGCCCGGGCGCCCTGGCTCTGCTCCGTGACGCCGTCCGGCGGGATGTGCCTCTTTATGCCATGTGTTCCGCATCCCGGGTGCTGGCCGCGGCCGGGGTGGTCGGCGGGCGCCGCATGGTGGGTTCCCCCCGCTTCGCGGCCGAGTACGAGGCGGCCGGCTCGCGCTACGAAGGCAATCCGCTCAACGACAATCCTCCCACCGTGGATGGCTCGCTGATCACCGGCACAAGGGGACAGTACTACAACGAACCGAACTGCCTGGCCCTGGCGGCCACCGTGGAGGAGCGGCTCCCCCGCGGCCGGCTGCGGGCGGGCGAGGCGGCCCACCTAGTCGTCAGCGCCGACGATCTGGCCGGTGAGGGGATCCTCTGGTCCCGGCGCTACGGGGGGGCGGCGGCCGACGGCGCCCAGGCCTTCGTGGAGGCCCCCGGCGGCGGCTGGTTCATCACCGGGTTCACTTTCGCTCCCGGCCGCCCCGACCCCGATCTGCTGGCGCTGCGGGTGGACGAAGCCGGGGAACTGCTCTGGGCTCGGAGTTTCGGCGGCCCCGGGGCCGAGTACGGCCTGGCCGGCCTGGCCGACGAGGAGGGTTTCCTGGCCGCCGGCACCACCACTTCGGCCGGAGCCGGTTCCCGCGACGTGCTGATGGTGCGTTTTGATCCCGCCGGACGGGTCCTCTGGTCCCGTACCTGGGGAGGGCGCGGCTGGGAGGGAGCGACCGCCCTGGCCGGGACGGCGGACGGCTACCTGATCGGAGGCTACACGAACTCCTCAGGAGCCGGTGAGGAGGACATCCTCCTGCTCAAGACGGACCGGCGGGGCCGGCTGCTCTGGGAACACACCTACGGCGGGGGGCGCAGCGAGCTGGGGAACAGCCTGGTGCCGACCGCCGACGGCGGCTGTCTCATCGGGGCCTCCACCGGCACCTACGGCGGCCGCAACTCCGACCTCTTCCTGATCAAGGTGGATGCCTCGGGGAAGGAGCAATGGGCCCGCGCCTACGGCGCCCGTTCGACCCGCGGCTACGGCTTCGACTGGTGCAACACCGCGGTCGGCACCCGCGACGGCGGGGTGCTGCTGCTCGGCTACACGGACAGCGCTGACATCATGGACGCCTGTGCCGTCCGGGTGGACGCCGGCGGACTGGACGCCTGGTCGCGCTCCTTCGGGAACCGGCCCTTCTACGACTACGCGACCGGGGGATTCGAGACCGCCGACGGCGGCTTTCTGGTGGTCGGGGTGGCCAAGCGCATCGTGGACGGCCCCGTCCTTTACGACAACGACCTGCTCCTGGTCCGGCTCGAGCCGGACGGGAGCGTGCGCTGGCAGCACACCCTCGGTACCCCGGCGACCGACTGGGCGGCCTCCGTGCGACCGACCGCGGAGGGGGATGCCGTCGTACTCGGCTGGACCGGCGCGCACGGCTCGGGTGCGCTCGACATCCGGCTCACCCGCCTCGCGGTGGGACCATAGATGGCGGGCGGAGTCGGATCACATCCATTTCAGACTGATGGGCAACCATACCGGAGCCACCGCATGAAGAACCTGTCCCCGCTGATGGTCCTGTCGCTCGCCGCCCTGATCCCGATCGCGGGCTGCACCTCCGCGGCCGATCCACACCCGGTCACCCTGGTCCGCAGCGAGCAGACCTTCCCGCCGGCGGCCACCAACCAGATCAGGCTGGGTGATCTGGACGGTGACGGTGATCTCGATGCCGTCTTCTCCAACCAGGGTCCCCACGACAGCCAGGTCTGGTTCAACGACGGCACGGGATTCTTCACGGATTCGGGACAGCGGCTGAGCACCCAGGGGCACGGAGCCGGGCTCGGCGATCTGGATGCCGACGGGGATCTGGATCTGTTCCTGACCTGCGCGGGCTTCCACTCCAACAACCTGCCCACGAAGATCTACTTCAATGACGGCCGGGGGCGCTTCATCGATTCGCAGCAGGATCTGGGTGATGCCGGAATCAGCGGAAACGGGGTCAACCTGGTGGATCTCGACTCCGACGGCGACCTGGACGCCCACGTCTGGTACTACACGACCACCGCCCAGCCGTATTTCCACCGGGTGTATCTGAACGACGGCGCGGGGCACTTCCGGCTCGGCGAGATCGCTCTGCCCCAAGGCAGCCACCTCTTCTGGGGGGATCTGGACGGCGACCACACGCCCGATGCCTTCGCCATGGAATGGGAACGCGGCCTGCGGGCTCTGATCGGCGACGGCCGGGGGCGATTCGCCTCAACCTGGGAGTTCCCTGATCCTCACCTCCAGTACGGCGATGTCGGGCTCGGCGACCTGGACCGTGACGGCGATCTGGATGCTCTGGTCTCCTGGCGGGGGAACACCGTCGATGATTCAACCCGGGTCTTCTTCAACGACGGGCACGGTCATTTCTCAGAGAGCGAAAGCCGATTGCCGCCGGTTCTCGGCGCCGAGATCACGCTCGTTGATTTCAACGGCGACCGGACCCTCGACGCCTATCTGAGCACTTTTCGCGGTCCCAATCTGCTTTGGCTCAACACCGGGGACGGGCACTTCGTCGATTCGGGGCAGGTTATGTGTGCCTCCGAACCAAATGCCGGAGTCGGGATCGGGGACCTCAACTCAGACGGGACTCCCGATGTATTCGTTTCATTCTACGGTGAGGGCTCGAACTCGATCTGGTTCAATCGCGATCGGTAAGCAGCCTTAGGACACTTCCTTTCATCGTTCTGTCCGTGGTATATCTCCACCGCGGGTGGGGAAGCCCCGCGGAGGAGTGAAGCGAATATGGAGACCACCAGATCATACGGCCCCCTGAACTCAGCGCTGGTCCGGGAGGGGGACTGGCTTTTCCGCCGGCGCAGCTGGCTCCCTCTCACCCTGGCCCTGGTGGTCTATCCGGCGGTCGTCCTGGGCCCGCGTTTCTCCCCCCAGCAGTGGGACCGTTGGGAACTGGTCGCCCTGCTGGTCGCCCTGGCCGGGCTGGCCGTGCGTCTGGCGGTGGCCGGGTTCGTGCCCAGAGGCACCTCCGGTCGTAATATCGAGGGGCAGGAGGCCTCGACCCTCAACACCACCGGCCTCTACACCATGGTGCGCCATCCCCTCTACCTGGGCAACTTCCTGATGTGGCTGGGGGTGGTCCTGCTGGCCGCCCACTTCTGGCTGGCGCTACTCTTCATCCTCCTCTTCTGGATCTACGTCGAGCGGGTAATGGTCGCCGAGGAGGCCTACCTGGCGGAACACTTCGGCGAGGACTTCCGGGCCTGGGCGGCCCGCACCCCGGCCTTCCTCCCCCGGCGACTACGCTGGGAGAGCCCACCGCTGGCCTTCTCCCCGCGCACCATGCTCCGCCGCGAGTTCTCCGGGATCTGTGCTCTGATCGCCGTCTTCACCTCGGTGGATGTGCTGCGCAACC
>CAZFHZ010000146.1:0-7697 GCA_964519015.1 uncultured Gemmatimonadota bacterium
CCGCGAAGGCGGCCGCACGGTCGGGGCCGGCGTGGTCACCGAGATCACCGAGTAGACGATAGTGTCCTGAGTCAGAATTTCGCGCCATTTCGCGGATGGAACTTGCGGGCGATCTCTGCGTTGCTCGTCGACACTAGGGACAGGACCGGAGAGAGATGCGAGACCTGGTGATCCTGGCCTGCGAGAAATGCAAGCGCAGGAATTACACGACCAAGAAGAACAAGCGGCTGCACCCCGATCGGGTGGAGTACAAGAAGTTCTGCCGCTTCTGTAACGAGCACACCGCCCATAAGGAGACGCGGTAGGAGCGGGCGTCCACTCCTGGGCGGTCCTCCGGAACACAGGCCTGTAGCTCAATTGGCAGAGCACCGGTCTCCAAAACCGGGGGTTGGGGGTTCGAGCCCCTCCAGGCCTGCCAGTTCCTTTCGTCTCGAGGTCGCTGCCGATGTTCGAACGCACACGTGAGTACATCAAAGACGTCCGGGCGGAGTTCGACAAGGTCACCTGGCCAACCTTCGAGGAGCTCAAGGGGAATACCAACGTGGTGCTCTTCGTCTCCTTCGTCCTGGCGATCTTCGTCTTCCTGGTCGACCAGGTGCTGAACCAGATTGTCAAACTGCTCCTGTCCAGAGTCTGAGGCCCGATGTCGCTGAAGTGGTACGTCGTCCATACCTATAGCGGACACGAGAAGAAGGTAAAGAACCTGCTCGAGAGCGAGATCTCACGCTCCGAGCTGAAGGACCTATTCGGCCAGATCCTCATCCCGACCGAAGAAGTAGTCGAGATGAAGGAGGGGAAGCGACGGAAGAAGAGTCGCAAGTTCCTCCCCTCCTACCTCCTGATCGAGATGGAGGTGACCCAGCAGACCCAGCACATGGTGACCAACACCCCCGGAGTGACCGCTTTCGTGGGTGCCGGGGGACGGCCCCAGCCGCTCACCGAGAGTGAAGTGCACCGGGTCCTGGGCCAGGTGGACCGGAGCCGTCAGCGCGAGACGCTCGATGTGCCGTTCACCGAGGGTGAGGCCATCAAGGTCGTGGACGGACCCTTCAAAGATTTCAACGGGGTCGTCCAGAAGGTCTTCCCGGACAAGAACAAGGTCCGGGTCATGGTCAGTATCTTCGGCCGGTCGACGCCGGTCGAGCTTGATTTCCTCCAGGTCGAGGCGATCGACTAGGCTCCCCCCAGATGGGGCCTGGCAGGAGAAGGGGATCCCGTGGCGAAGAAGGTCATCAACACCATCAAGTTGCAGATCCCGGGTGGACAGGCGACTCCTGCCCCCCCGGTCGGCACGGCGCTGGGGCCCACGCAGATCAACATCATGGAGTTCTGCAAGGCCTTCAACGAGCGCACCAAGGGAGATCCGGGGATGATCATCCCGGCGGTCATCACCATCTATGCGGATCGCTCCTTCACCTTCGTGACCAAGTCACCGCCGGCGGCGGTGCTGATCCGGAAGGCGATCAAGATCGAGAAGGGTTCCGGTGAACCGAACCGGGTCAAGGTCGGGCGTATTTCCGAGGCCGACGTGGAAGCCATCGCGAAGCTGAAGATGGTCGATCTGAACGCCGTGGACATGGCTTCGGCCATGTCGATGGTGAGGGGGACGGCCCGTTCGATGGGCGTCCTGGTGGAATCCGAAACGGGTGAGGTCGCCTCGGCGGCCGAGGTCGAGGCCTCGCGTAAACCGGCGGCCCCCGCGGCGGTTGCAGGAGGTGAGGGCTGATGGCGTACAAGCACTCCAAGCGCTTCCGGCAGGCCCTGGCCCTGATGGAGCCCGAACATGAATACCCGGTAGCGGAGGCGATCGCGACCCTGCTCGCCATGCCGCCTACCGGCTTCGACGAGACCGTCGAGGTGGCGGCCCGGCTGGGAGTCGACCCGCGTCACGCCGACCAGGTCGTGCGGGGTACGGTGGTGCTCCCCCATGGACTGGGCAAGAGTGTGCGCGTGCTGGTCATCACCCGCGGTCCGAAGGCCACCGAGGCCCAGGAAGCGGGAGCCGACATGGTCGGTGCCGAGGACATGGTAGAGAAGATCAACGGCGGCTGGATGGAGTTCGACGTCTGCATCACCACCCCCGACATGATGGGGATGGTGGGACGGCTGGGCCGGGTCCTCGGTCCCCGGGGCCTCATGCCCAACCCGAAGTCGGGTACCGTGACCATGGATGTCGCCCGTGCCGTCCGGGATGCCAAAGCCGGCAAGATCGAGTTCCGGGTAGACAAGGCCGGGATCATCCACGCCCCGCTGGGCAAGAAGAGCTTCCCGGCGGAGAAGCTGGTCGACAATTTCACGGCGTTCTTCCGTGCCATCATGCAGGCCAAGCCGGCCGCGGCCAAGGGCACCTACGTGCGCAGCCTCACGCTGTCGAGCACGATGAGCCCGGGCCTGCGCATCGACCGTTCCTCCGCCCAGTCCCTCGTGGCCTGACCGCAGCGACGGAGATCTTATCATGAATGTCGCTCAAGCCGAGTTGACGCACACCGAGGAGCTCCGGCAGCTCTCGCGCCCACCGCGATCGGAGAAGGTCGCGGCGGTCGAGCGCCTCTGCCGGATTCTGCAGGAGTCGGACGGGATCTTCCTGACCGATTTCCGCGGGATCACGGTCGCGCGCATGACCATGCTGCGCAACCGGTTCCGCGCGCAAGGCGTCGAATACCGGATCGTCAAGAACAACCTGCTCAAGCGCGCCGCCGTCGAAGCGGGATTCGGGGATTGGATCCCACGGCTTGAGGGCCCCACCGCCATGGCGGTGTGTGCCAGCGACCCGATGGCCGGGGCCAAGGTGATCCGGGACTTCCAGGAAGAGTTCAAGCGGGAGGCGGAGTACCTCGCCTTCAAGGGGGGGCTGCTGCAGGGGAAGGCGATCGACATCGCAGGGTTCACCCGGCTCGCCACCCTGCCGAGTCGTGAGCAACTCATCGCCCAGCTGCTCTACCTGCTCACCTATCCGATGCGCGGGCTGGTGACCGCGCTCGCCGGCGTGCCCCGCAAGCTCGTCTGGGGCCTGGAAGACCTTCGGAAGAAGCGCTCATCGGGATCCTGAAGCTGAGGCCGAAGCACCTTTAAAGCCCGCGCCGTCCGGTTCCGGCGGCCGGGGCAAAGAACGTCGAGGAACGCCCGGACCCGCACCAGCGTGCGGGCTATAGAAGGAGAGATCATGGCTGACAAGCTGGTAAGCATCGTCACGTCGATCGAGGGCCTGACGGTGATGGAACTGGCGGAACTGGTGTCCGCACTGGAAGAGAAGTTCGGAGTCTCGGCCCAGGCCCCGGTCGCTATCGCCGCCATGGGTGCCGCTCCAGCGGCGGCAGAGGAGGAGGAGAAGACCGAGTTCGACGTGGTCCTCACCGATGTCGGTGCCAACAAGATCCAGATCATCAAGGTGGTCCGTGCGGTCACCAGCCTGGGTCTGAAGGAGGCCAAGGACCTCGTGGACGGCGCGCCGAACCCGATCAAGGAAGGCGTGTCGAAAGACGAGGCCGAGTCGATCAAGAAGCAGATCGAAGAGGTCGGCGGTAAGGTCGAGGTCAAGTAGAAAGCGCTGCCCGGCTCAACGTGAGAATCTGCAAGTGCGATCAGCACTCCGCCCAGGTGTCACCGCCGATACCTGCCAGGGGTGCTGTTTCATTCTGGCAAAGGAGTGAAGCCAGGTGGGGATGAGGACAGGTACCATCCAGCGGCACAGCTTCGGCAAGCTGTCGGCCCCGGTCGACCTGCCGAACCTGCTCGACGTGCAGCTCCAGTCGTACGAGTCCTTCCTGCAGGCCACGCTCCCGCCCGAGAAGCGTCGGGACCAGGGACTCCAGGCCGTGTTCCGGGAGATCTTCCCGATCACCGACGTACACGGTAACTACACCCTGGAGTTCATCGACTACGCGATCGGGCAGCCCAAGTACTCGGTGGATGAATGCAAGGACCGGAACATGACCTTCGCAGCGAGCCTGAAGGCCCGCCTGCGACTGATCATCCGGGACCCTGAATCCTCCGAAAAGCGGGTCAAGGACATCATCGAGCAGAGCTGCTACCTGGGCGAACTGCCCCTGATCACCGAACGGGGCACGTTCATCATCAACGGGGCCGAACGGGTCATCGTGACCCAGCTCCACCGCTCCCCGGGGGTCTTCTTCGACGAGACGATCCATCCGAACGGGAAACGGCTCTATTCCGCCCGGGTGATCCCGTTCCGGGGCTCGTGGCTGGAGTTCTCGCACGATGTCTCGGACGTGATGTATGTCCATATCGACCGGCGTCGCAAGCTCCCCGTGACCGTGCTGCTCAGGGCGATCGGCTTCGGGTCGAACGAGGAGATCCTGGGACTCTTCTACCAGACGGAGAAGGTGAAGGTCGATGAGAAGGCCGCCGGGCGCCGCCTGGCGAAAACTGTGATCGACAAGGGGACGGGGGAGATCCAGCTCGAGGCCGCAACGGTACTGGACGCTGACACCATCGAGTTCCTCAAGGGACAGGGACACAAACAGGTGTTGGTGCTGGTGACCGAGGGTGGCCGTCGGGAGGCCCCCGTCATCGAGAACGCCCTGGCCAAGGACCCCACCCGGAGCACGGAAGAGGCGCTCTATCGGATCTACAGCCTGCTCCGCCCGGGCGACCCGCCCAACGTCGACACGGCCCGCCAGCTGCTCGACCGGCTCTTCTTCAACTCCAAGCGCTACGACCTGGGCGAGGTGGGTCGCTATCGGATGAACAACCGGCTGCGGCTTGCGACTCCGATGTCGACACGGGTCCTCACCAACGAGGACTTCGTGGCCATCATCACCGAGCTGATCCGCCTCCGGAACACCCAGGGCGAGGTGGACGACATCGACCATCTGGGGAACCGCCGCGCCCGCACCGTAGGGGAACTGCTGGCCAACCAGTTCTCGGTGGGACTCTCGCGCATGGCCCGCACCATCAAGGAGCGGATGAGTCTGCGCGACACCGAATCGATCACTCCGCAGGAGCTGGTCAACGCCCGGACCGTCTCCGCGGTCATCAACGCTTTCTTCGGGTCCAGCCAGCTCAGCCAGTTCATGGACCAGACCAACCCCCTGGCCGAACTGACCCATAAGCGGCGGCTCTCCGCCCTCGGTCCCGGCGGTCTGACGCGGGAACGGGCAGGATTCGAGGTTCGTGACGTCCACCACACCCACTACGGACGGGTCTGCCCGATCGAGACCCCGGAAGGTCCCAACATCGGGCTGATCTCCTCGCTGGCGACCTACGCCCGGATCAACCCCTACGGTTTCATCGAGACACCATACCGGAAGGTCAAGAACGGGAAGGTCACCGATGAGATCGAGTACCTGACGGCCGATCAGGAGGACCCGTTCTTCGTCGCCCAGGCGAACGCTCCGCTCGACCGCTACGGGCGGTTCGTCAACGAGTTCGTCAAGGGCCGGGTGCGGGACGATTACCCGATCGCTTCCCCCGACCAGCTCGACTACATGGACGTCTCACCGACCCAGCTGGTGAGCGTGGCGGCGGGGCTGATCCCCTTCCTGGAGCACGACGACGCCAACCGTGCGCTGATGGGTTCGAACATGCAGCGTCAGGCGGTCCCGCTCCTGCGTCCGGACGCTCCCCTGGTGGGAACCGGCCTTGAGGAGAGGGCCGCCCGAGACTCGGGTGCCGTGGTCACCGCCGTCGAGGCGGGCACGGTCGAGAAGGTGACCGGAGAGGTGGTGCTGGTCACCCGCACCGGCCGGAAGACCCGGGAGTTCGGGGTCTCGGAGATGGACGAGTACCGGCTGGTGAAGTTCAAGCGCACCAACCAGAACACCTGCATCAACCAGAAACCGGTGGTGCGGGTGGGGGACAAGGTCAAGAAGGGGGATGTCGTCGCCGACGGTATGGCGACCGAAGGAGGGGAACTCGCGCTTGGCAAGAACGTGCTGGCCGCCTTCCTCCCCTGGCAGGGCTACAACTTCGAGGACGCCATCGTCTGCTCGGAGCGCCTGGTCCGTGAGGACATCTTCACCTCGATCCATGTCGAGGAGTACGAGATCCAGGTCCGCGACACCCGCCGCGGTCCCGAAGAGATCACCCGGGAGATCCCCAACATCGGCGAGAGCTCGATCCGGAACCTGGATGAGCGGGGCATCGTGCGGGTGGGTGCCCTGGTGGACTCCGGGGATGTGCTGGTCGGCAAGGTGACCCCGAAGGGGGAGACCGAACTCTCCCCCGAAGAGCGGCTCCTGCGGGCCATCTTCGGGGAGAAGGCCGGTGATGTGAAAGACGCCAGCCTGAAGGCGCCTCCCGGGATGCGCGGGATCGTCATCGACACGAAGGTCTTCAGCCGCAAGGAACGGGACGATAAGACCCGGAAAGAGGACGCCCGGCGCGTCGAGCAGGTCCGGGACCGTTTCACCCGCCGCCGTGCGGTGCTCGAGAAGGACCGTGACTCCTATCTTGCGGAACTCCTCCTCAATCGGCCGGTTGGTGACATCCGGACCGTGGAGACCAACCGGATCAAGGTGCAGAAGAGCAAGTGGACCCGAGATGTCCTCAAGGGGTTCAGCTTCGACCCCGTCCAGGTGACGGCCGTCGACGACCGCTGGACCGACGAGAAGCGGGTCAACGACAATGTGAACGAGACCCTCCGGTTGGCTACGCAGATGATCGACGAGCTGACCGAGCGCGAGGTACTGGAGGTGGACAAGATCCAGCGGGGAGATGAACTCCCCCCCGGTGTCAATCAGCTGGTCAAGGTCTTCATCGCCCAGCGGCGCAAACTGGCCGTGGGAGACAAGATGGCCGGGCGGCACGGCAACAAGGGGGTCGTCAGCCGCATCGTGCCGCTGGAGGACATGCCCTACACCTCGGGCGGGACGCCGGTCGATGTCGTGCTCAATCCGCTGGGCGTGCCCAGCCGGATGAACATCGGCCAGATCCTGGAGACCCACCTGGGCTGGGCTGCATCGGTCCTGAACCAGCACATGGCTACCCCGGTGTTCGACGGCGCCACGCTGGAGGAGATCCGGGGGATGCTGAAGTCCGCCGACCTGCCCACGGGGGGGAAGACCCGGCTCTGGGACGGACGGACCGGCGAGGAGATCGACCAGGAAGTTACGGTGGGCTACATCTACATGATGAAACTCTCCCACCTGGTCGATGACAAGATCCACGCCCGCTCGATCGGACCCTACAGCCTGGTCACCCAGCAGCCGCTGGGAGGAAAGGCCCAGTTCGGCGGTCAGCGTTTCGGGGAGATGGAGGTCTGGGCCCTGGAAGCCTATGGAGCCGCCTACTCGCTGCAGGAGATGCTCACCTTCAAGAGCGATGATGTCAGCGGCCGCTCGCGCATCTACGAGGCGATCGTCAAGGGTGAGAACCCGCCAGCTCCGGGTGTACCGGAGTCCTTCAACGTCCTGGTCAAGGAGCTCAACAGTCTCGGCCTGGACGTGGTCATCCATGAGGAAGACGGCGAGGAGGTGGACTGAGGTGCCAGCGCCCAAAGGTACGGTCAGTTCTACACGTTTCAACGCGATAACGATCCAGCTCGCCAGCCCCGACGTCATCCGTTCATGGTCGTTCGGTGAGGTCACCAAGCCCGAAACGATCAACTACCGTTCCTTCAAACCGGAGAAGGACGGGCTTTTCTGCGAGCGGATCTTCGGACCGGTCAAGGACTGGGAGTGCAACTGCGGCAAGTACAAGCGGATCCGCTACCGCGGCGTGATCTGCGACCGCTGCGG
>CAZFHZ010000147.1:0-4681 GCA_964519015.1 uncultured Gemmatimonadota bacterium
TCCATTAACTGTACCGGTTCACCGCCGGACGGAGACCGTCCGGCGTTCGCGTGTCGGTGGAAGGAGCGGAACGTGTCGGAGAAGCCTCTCAGCGGATGGGCAGTCGTACTGGGCGCCAGCAGCGGGTTCGGTGGCGCGGTCGCCCAGGCCCTGGCCGATGCCGGGATGGACATCTTCGGCGTCCACCTGGACCGGGCGGCGACCCTGCCCAACGCCAAGCGGGTGATCGCGGGGATCGAGGCGGCCGGCCGCCGGGCCGAGTTCTTCAACATCAACGCGGCCGACCCGGACAAGCGGGCGATCGCGGTGACCCGGATGAAGGAACTCGTCACCGAGTCGGGCTCGGCCGAGGGCGTCCGGGTGCTGCTGCACAGCCTGGCCTTCGGCACCCTCCGGCCACTGGTCGGCAAGGACCACAACGAGAGCATCACCCACGACCAGATGAACATGACCCTGGACGTGATGGCGCACTCCCTCGTCTACTGGATCCAGGACCTGGTCTGGAGCGGTCTGCTGGGGGAGGGGGGGAAGGTCTTCGCCATGACTTCCTCCGGCTCCAAGCGGGTCATGCCCGCCTACGGCGCGATCTCGGCGGCCAAGGCCGCCCTGGAGAGTCACGTCCGCCAGCTCACCCTGGAACTGCGACCCCTCGGAATCAGCGTCAACGCGATCCGCGCCGGGGTCACCGACACTCCCGCCCTGCGCAAGATCCCCGACCATGAGCAGATCCTCAGCGGGGCCCTGGCCCGCAACCCCAGTGGGCGTCTGACCCTCCCCGAAGATGTGGCCAAGGCGGTGGTCAACCTCTGCCGCCCCGGCACGGAGTGGATCACCGGCAGTGTGATCAACGTGGATGGCGGCGAGGATGTGATAGCCTGAAGTACCCGCCCTTACCGGAGATCCGGCGGGACGCCCCCCGGCGATGACTTGCCTGCTCCGTATCAACTGCTTTACATTGGTCCGGTGCCCGTCCGTCCACCCGTTCGAAGGAATGGTGCCAAACCATGAAACAACTGGCTCTGCTGCTGTCCGTTCTTCTGATCGCCGCCGCACCCCAGTCCGGACCCGGTGACAAGACCTACGGTGAACCGCTCACCATCAAGGAGGTCACGCCGCTCGACCAGATCCTCGCCCACCCGGAAGCGTTCCTCGGGAAAGAGGTCCGGACGACCGGTCTCGTCTACGAGATGTGCACCGAGATGGGGTGCTGGTTCAGCCTGGTCCCGAAGCTCTCGAGCGACCGGATGATCAAGATCGCCTGGGCCCAGACGGACGTCCGCTTCCCGATCGGCGATGAGACCGTCGGTCACGTCGTCGAGATCCAGGGCAAGGTGATCACCTCTGAAGAAGAGGAAGCCGCTCACGCCGAACATATGGCGGCCGAAGGGAACACCGGTACGGAGATGGAGCACGAGGAGACGCCGGCCGAGGGAGCCATGCGGACCATCTATGTCTGCCCGATGCACCCCGATGTGACCTCGACGGAACCGGGTCGGTGTACCATCTGCCGGATGAACCTGGTCGCCCGGGAGATCCCGGTCCCCGTCTATGGGAACGTCGCGCTGGAGGGTGTCGGGGCCATCATCAAGGCCAAGCCGGCGAAGTAATCTCTTCTCGGGCCGGTCTGGAAGGATCGAGGCCGACCGCAAGGTAGCGCTGCGAAAGGCCCGCTCGGGTGATCCCCGGGCGGGCTTTCGTTCAGGGCACCAGGACCGCTGTGAGCCCGGCGGAGCAGGTACCCGCACAACCGCGATCGCCCGATGCCGCCCCCCGGGAGGTGATTTTCTTCTGTTGTGCTCTTGGGCGTGACCGTATCGTTCCGTCGGGGCACCTCGCCCACGTCCGTCCGGCGCTAGAAGGCGACGACGGGCGCTTCCCGCCGGCACCATGAACCGTGTCGCGGGATTCGCTAGGGGTGTCCCGGGGAATCTCCCCGGGGCTGAGAAGAGACCCTGGAACCTGATCCGGATCATACCGGCGTAGGGAAGCGAAGGATCATGATGGAACATCCCTCCTCGCAGTGCCGGGGCACCTCCCCCGGCAGCTTCGCCGGGCCGTCCGGCGCCGGCGCTCCCCGTACCTTTTCCAGCCCGGACACGCCCGGCATGCCGGCGCCTTCGGAGAGGACCGCCTGGGACTTCCTCCCACCGGGCTGGAGCCGGGAGGGGGACTTCGCCAGCGCACCGGCGGGTTTTGTGCCCGTCACCCAACTGGAGCACGCCCGGTTGGGGACTATCACCCCCGAGATGCACCGCGTCGCCGAGCGGGAGAGGCACCTGACCGCGGAACAGGTCCGGGACGAGATAGCGGCCGGGCGCATGATCATCCCGGCCAACCGGGTGCACCTTTCCCTGGGACTGAACCCGATCGGCATCGGACGGGCCTCCCGCACCAAGGTGAACGCCAACCTGGGGGCGTCGCCCCTCTCCTCCGGCGCCGAGGAGGAACTGGAGAAACTCCGCTGGGCCGGGCGCTGGGGAGCCGATACGGTGATGGACCTCTCCACCGGGGGGGACCTGGATGCCTGCCGCGGGGCGATGATACGCGAGAGCGTCCTGCCGGTCGGAACCGTACCCATCTATTCGATGATCATCGGTCGCCGGATCGAGGACCTGACCGTTGAGAACATCCTCACCCAGATCGAGCACCAGGCGCGCCAGGGAGTGGATTTCTTCACCATCCACGCCGGTGTTCTCCGGGAGCATCTCCCCTTCGTGAAGGACCGGCTTATCGGCATCGTCAGCCGGGGCGGGTCGCTGCTGGCCAAGTGGATGCTCACGCATGAGAGGCAGAATCCCATGTACGAGCATTTCGACGAGATCTGCGAGATCATGCGGTCCTTCGACGTCGCCTTCTCTCTCGGCGACGGGCTCCGACCGGGCGGTCTGGCGGACGCCACCGACGAGGCGCAGCTGCGGGAGCTGGAGACGCTGGGGGGACTGACCGAGCGGGCCTGGCGGAAGGGATGCCAGGTCATGGTGGAAGGCCCGGGGCACGTGCCGCTGGACCAGATCGAGTACAACATGAAGCTGCAGCGACGCCTCTGCCACGGCGCCCCCTTCTATGTGCTGGGACCGCTGGTCACCGACATCTTCCCCGGCTACGACCACATCACCTCCTGTATCGGTGCGACGGTCGCCGCCTGGCACGGCGCGGCCATGCTCTGCTACGTCACCCCGCAGGAGCATCTGGGTCTGCCCGGCCGGGAGGACGTCAAGCAGGGATGCATCGCGTACCGGATCGCTGCCCACGCCGCCGACATCGCCCTCGGCATCCCCGGTAGCCGTGATCGGGACGACGAACTCACCGCGGCCCGGGCCGCGCTCGACTGGGAAGAGCACTTCCGGCTCGCCTTCGATCCCGACACCGCCCGGACGCGGCACAACGGCAGCGGGGCGATGGACGCCGACTACTGCTCGATGTGCGGGCAGGAGTGGTGTGCGGTCCGCATCTCGGGTGAGATCGGCTTATGCCTTCCCGACCGGACTGTCGGCCGGGTGGATCGGAGGGATACTGCCGGGGACGAATAACGACGGACGACTGATTCAGGATACTACGGCACCAGCACCGCATCCCCGTCAAGGGTGCTCTCCTTCATCATCCGCAGGGCCTGGTTGGCCTCCTCGAGGGGGAAGGTCGTGGTGGTGGTGACCACGCCGGCCTGGGTGGCCAGCTCCAGCAGGTCGCGGCCGTCCTGGCGGGTGGCGTTGGCCACGCTGCGCAGGACCTTCTCGTGGTAGAGGTGCCGCTCGTACTCCAGCTCGGGGATCGGACTCATGTGGATGCCGGCCAGGGCCAGCACCCCTCCCTTGTCCAGGGCTTCGAGGGCGACCGGGACCAGCCCACCGGCCGGAGCGAACATGATGGCCGCATCCAGCGGATGGAGAGCCCGCTCGCCCGCCTCCCCCACCCAGGCCGCGCCCAGCTCTTCGGCATGGTGACGGTGCCGGTTGCTGCGGGAGTAGACGTAGACCTCGATCCCCAGGTGCCGGGCGATCTGGATGGTGATGTGGGCGGAGTTGCCGAACCCGTACAGGCCGAGGCGCGCGCCCGAGCCGGCCCCCGAGAGGCGGAGGGCCCGGTAGCCGATGATGCCGCCGCAGAGCAGGGGGGTGACCTCCACATCGCCCAGCCCGGCGGGCAACTCGTAGGCCCAGTCGGCCCCGATGAGGGTGTACTCGGCGTACCCGCCGTCGACGTCCCAGCCGGTGAAACGCCCCTGCTCGCACAGGTTCTCCCGCCCGCTCCGGCAGAAGCGGCACGTCCCGCAGGTCTGATGCAGCCAGGCCATCCCGACCCGGTCGCCCACGGCCAGCGCCTCCACTCCCTCGCCCAGCCGGTCCACCCGTCCCACCACCTGGTGTCCGGGCACGATCGGGCGCCGGCGCAGCGGCAGTTCCCCCTCCACGGTGTGCAGGTCGGTGTGGCAGAGACCGCAGGCGGCCACCTTCACCCGGACCTGGCCGGGACCGGGTTCGGGCGCCGGCAGGTCGGTAAGCCGCAGCGGGGAGGTCTCGATCGGGGCCGGGTCGGTGAGCTGAAGTGCGCGCATCGCAGGTCCTCCGGGGGACATGGTCGCGGCGGAGCCGGTCGCGGCGGCTCCTCGGTTAACCTGACTTCTCCGGTTAAAGTAATGCCTTTATCGGGATGAACCAGCAATCACTTGATGTCCTCGTGGCCG
>CAZFHZ010000147.1:4691-7450 GCA_964519015.1 uncultured Gemmatimonadota bacterium
CAGAGGGCTCGAGCGCTCGTCCCGGCGAACAGATAAAGTCCGGGCGCAGCTCTGATGTGATGCTTAGATTGTATACAAGATGCGAACCGGATTACCGGACTCTTGAAGGAGGGACTGCGTTCAGGAAACATCGCCCCGGTGGAAGAAAGGCTACCTGTCCATCCGGGCGGTACGGAAACAGATTCCGCCTCCGGCCGTTGGGTGGGCGGAGTCTCCAGACCTAAGGATCATCGGGCGTGAAAATCGAAGCTCCTCGTCCCTATGTGGTCGAAAACCTCAAGTATGCGCTCAATCCCTCGAGCATCGCTGTAATAGGAGCCTCACGGCGCCCGACTAAAGTCGGCTACAAAGTCATAGAGGGGCTCATCAAGTGGGGGTATTCGGGTACTATCTATCCCGTCAATCCTGCGGCTGACACTGTCCAGGGTCTCAAGACGTACGCTAGCCTGTTGGATGTTCCGGGACCGGTGGACCTCGTGTTCATTGCCGTCCCCGCCCGCTTCGTCAAGGAGGTTGTCGAGGCCTCAGTCACCAAGAAGGCGAAGATCGTCGCGGTCTCGAGCAGTGATTTCAAGGAGACGGGACGCGGGGAACTGCAGGACGAGATCACCCGATTCTGCCGAGAGCACGAATTGCCCCTCATCGGTCCGAACTTCCTGGGGATGGGAAGTCCGTTCTCTAATTTCAACTGCGGTTTTATTCCCTATCTGCCGGTGAAGGGCTCCGTCGGTCTCATCTCCCAGTCAGGCGCCAACCTCCTCGGCGCCCTCGGTGCCTCACTCCTTCGCCACTACGGCATGAGTTTCTTCGTCGGTCTGGGTAACAAAGCCGATGTGGATTTCTCGGAATTCATCATCTACGGCGGCCAGGATCCGAATACCCGCGCCCTTGCGGTCTATATCGAAGGGCTGGACTCGCCCGAGGCGTTTGTCCAGGCGTGCAGGTCCGTCGTGCCGACCAAGCCTGTGGTCGTGATCAAGGTCGGCTCGTCCCGGCAGGCTAGGAAAGCGGCCCTCGCGCATACCGCATCGGAGAACGAGGGCATCGAGGACAGCTTTTTCGACGATCTGTTTCGCCGGGCCTGCGTCATCCGGTCGACGCTCTGGCAGGAGTTCCTGGACGTCTCCATGGCCTTGGCCATGCAGTCGCCGCTCAAGTCGAATAATGTCGTGATGATCACCAACGGCGGCGGATCCGGTCTGCTCTCCTGTGAACATTTCGACCGGCTGCAGTTGCCGCTTCGCCCGCTCGAGGAGATCTCGACCGGCCTGGCCGAGAGGTTGCGAGTCAACATGCCTGGTTTCGGTTCGGTGTTGAATCCTGTCGATATCGCTGGAACGGCCTCACCCTCCATTTATGAGCGGGCATTCAGTGCGGCATTTCAGGAGCCGAGGGTGGACTGCGTGTACGGGTCCGTCTGCCCCTCGGCCATCACCAACGTGCCCGCCGTCGCGGATGTGGCCGTCAAGGTGCACGAGCTCTACAAGCACATGGGGAAGGCCTTTGTGATGGAATGCCAGGGAGGGCCGGAATGCAATGCGGCCATCGCGCGACTTCGCGATCACGGTATTCCCGCCTACCCGACTCCTGAGCAAGCAGTGGGCGCGATCGTCGCCCTGAGGCAATACGGTCGGATACTGGAGGATCTTGTCCCGAAGGAAACCGGCGCCGAAGTGCCGGGGCCATCGTCGTTGGGCGCCGGCGGGACCGGCGAGAGGTAGCGAATCGTCGTTACGGAAGTAAAGTGGGGACACATCTTGACGATCGGACGTCCGTGAGGTCGGACGGTTTAATAGAACGGAGGCCTACGTTGACAGAAGAACGGCGAAATCTTGTGGATGTCGGACTGGATAACCTCCCTTACCCGATGCGGGTCGTGTCTCGTATCGATCCCGAGGGCCAGAACACCATCGCCGGCATCTCGATCTCGGCGCGGCTGAATCATGAATTCGAAGCCCGGTGGATCGAAACCTTGATCAATATTCTGCACAGCCATCGGGAGACGATCGGAACGAAATCGCTCAGGAAGAATATCAATGCCTACCTGGACGGCTTGAACGCTACGGACGTAAGCATCACGTTCAGCTATCCCTTCTTCGCAGAGAAAGTCACGCCCGTATCGAAGGAGAAGTGTCTTGTCAGGTACATGTGCGCCTATACCGCCAAGATCGCATCCGCCATCGGCAAAACGCGCATCGCTTTCAAAATCCAGATCCCATGCCTGACGACCTATCCCAGTGCCCAAGCCGACCAGCCCGGCGGTCTCTTCGGACAGTTGAGTTCGGTCACCCTCGAGACGGAATCCGACGGCGACATCTTCCCTGAGGAACTCGTCGAGATCGTCGACAAGCAGGCACTTGCTCCCATCTACTCCTACTTAAGCGAGAAGGATGAGCAGTACATCATCAAGAAGGTGCACACCGAGAGAAAGACGAGCGTTGAGATGCTCGATGACGTACGACAGGAGTTAGTCGCAAGAAAGGACATCGCCTGGTTCTCACTCCGCTGCACGAACTTCGGGATGCTGCATTCCTATGCAACCCTTATCGGAAGCGAAAAGAGCATGTGGGGTTCCTCGGAAGACTGGGAAGCCTACGGAAGCGAGGTCATGAATATCTAGACGGTCCTTGTTGCATGACCGGACCGGAGCAACCGATAGGGTCCGGTTAGGTATAGTATTGCCCCGAATAATGAAGCCCCACTGCCTGCAGGACCAGTGGGGCCTCCATCTTCGACCTCGTAAGAGTGTCGGTTGCGGA
>CAZFHZ010000148.1:0-6183 GCA_964519015.1 uncultured Gemmatimonadota bacterium
CTTCCGTTATCCCGGCGAGCCCGAAGAACCGGTCGGCGGGGAAGCCGAGGAGGCCCTGGGACTCGCCCGCGAGGTCTACGAGTCGGTTCGGGGACGCCTCCCGGAAGAGACGCGACCCTGAAGGCTGGCCCGTGCCTTCCGCCGGCTCGATCGGGATGAGCCGACTATACTCACCGAAGGATCTGCGATCTCCTCGACCACTAGCATATCTGGAGGAGTTGGTCCGGTGGCTGGAAGCGGGCCTGTGGGCAAGCCTTAAAGATGCACGATGAGACATGAGAAGGATCAGATGATCCCAGACTCGTCGAGGTCGTGCCGAGGCTGATCAAGGCCTATGGGATAAATCGCGGTTTGATCGGAGGGCTCGCGTAGTCTGCTCGCTACCAGGCACCGTGGTTCGCGAGGGGAAACTGCCGGACTCTGCGTCCTGCATTGTGTGACCGAGTCGTGAAGCGCGGACCGTGACTTGTCGCGCTTCACCGGAATCAGGGTGAACAATGCCCTGCTCGGGTGATAGTCTGTACACTGAGCGGCGGGAGCGGCTCACGCGGGTGTGATAAAGATGCGGAGGGCAGGATGTCGACCACAGAACTCATCAAGAGAAAGCGGGGCCGTATATTAGAGATCGGGAAGCGGTACGGGGCGAGCAATATCCGGATCTTCGGATCGGTCGCGCGGGGCGAAGCCGGAGAGCAGAGTGACATCGATTTTCTGATCGATCTTGAACCGGGACGAAGTCTTCTGGATCAGGTGGAATTTACAGCCGAACTCGAAGAGATGTTGGGATGTAAAGTTGATGTCCTGACGGAAAAGGGGCTGTATTGGCTGCTGCGCAGGCGGATTCTCAAGGAAGCACAACCCCTATGAAGAAGGATCCGCGAGTCTACCTTGCTCAGATGCTTGAGTGCATCGAGAAGATCGAGCAATTCACTGCCGCGGGGAAAGAGAAATACCTTGAGAACGCCATGGTCCATGATGCCGTTCTCAGAAACCTGACGGTGATCGGCGAGGCAGCCAAACGTGTCGATGATCAATACCGTGTGGAGAATCCCGAGATCCCGTGGCGTCCGATCGCCGGCCTACGGGACATTCTGATACACCAGTACGAGGGAGTGGATCTCGATAGGGTATGGGAAATCGTCCAGCGGGACCTGCCCTCGGTCAAGAAAGCGATCGCCACAATCCTGCCCCCCCTGGAGCAACTGGAACGCGAACTTGCCGGTGAAGACAACGGCAAGACGTAGCAGAACCAACATTCCTCTACGGCCGCGTCGACTCTCGTGCCGCGCGATGACAATCCCCGGGACGCCGTTCCCCTGGCGCGCTAGACTCAGGGCGAGCGAACCGACCGCCATTGAACCGGCCGGATCGCATCCCGTTGGTTGATTGGTAGGGACATTGTATGGACGCATCCGCCCTCCAGGCGGAATTGGAGCGGCTGGCGGGACTCCTCGATCAGGCCGCCGCTACCGTCCGCCGGATATCGCTGACGATCGGAGCCACGCACCAGGCCGGCTCTTCAGCCGACGGGGCTATCGCCGCCGCAGCCGAAGCAGATATCGCCGCCCCAGCTGACGAGGCTGCCTCCCAGGCGATGGGATCCGCCGCTGAAGCGCTTTCCGACACCCCTCCATCTACTCAGAGCACTGCCGTCGCAGAGACGGAAGCACCCCACGTCACGCCCCCTGAGCCACCGTCCTCCGAGGACCTGGAGCGGCTGATCCCGGCTGCGGCCTGCCTGCTGCGCGAAGAACCGGACCGGATCTGGCGGGCCTGGGAACTGGTACGCAAGGTCCTGGATGCCGCCGATGAGGTGAAGGTCGACTGGTCACAGGCCCTGATCGACGGCCTGATCCGGCGGCTGATCCTGCGGGGGTTCCTCGCGAAGCCGGCGCCCGACCGCTATCGCGCCGTGGTGGGCGAGGAAGGAGAGGCCGAGGCTCCGATCGGGTTCGAGGGGGAGATCGTGAGGTTGGAACGGGAGATCGACGCTTCGATGCCTCATCTGGAGCTACTCGCCTCGAGCGATCTGAAGGCGCAGGTCGCGATTTGGGGAGCGAGAGCCCGTGTCGTCCAGGACACGGGAGCGCCCCTGTCCTCCGACTGGGAGAAACGCCTCTCCCGGGTCTTCGGCCGGCTGGGCACGATCGTAAGGCGGCACCGGTGTGGCTGGGTGGATACGCTCAACCGGCAGTGGTCCACCGACTGGCCGACCTACATCGCCGTGCAGCGGGGACGGCTCACCGACCTGCCGCCCGATCTGACCCGGGAGCAGGAAGAGGAGTTTGTGGCGGCCGAACTGAAGGGGCTGCTCGCCCCCGGCCGCGTCGTGGAACCGGCCGAACTGGACGTGATCCTTCTGGATGCGCTCGAGGTCCTGGGCGATGACCATCTGCTGGTGGCCGAAGCCCTGGGGCGGTTCGGCGATCCCCGGCTGGAGGCTCATCCGGCCGCCGGGCTCCGCCGGCGCAGACGGTCACCACGGAAGGAAGAGCCGGAGGAAGCGGAGGAGGCGGCGGAAGTTCCGGAGGTCCCGGCCGCCGTACTCGCTTTAACCCGGGGGCGCAGGGCGCTCATCGCAGGGGGGCAGGGGGACCGGGAAGCACAGCGGCGGACCATCGAGGAGGCCATGCAGTTCTCTTCCCTGGACTGGGAGACCATCGAACGGGGGCAGGTCGCGCCGGCCCTGCGCATGGCAGAGCGCATCCGGGGAGGTACCTATGACTTCGTCTTCTTCCTGGCCGCCTTCACCAGTCATAAGGGGACCGTGGTGGTGGACGCCTGCCGGGAGGCCGGCGTGCCGCTGGTCTACCTGAACCGGGGCTATAACCTGAGCAGGGTCGTGCGCGAAATCGAGGAGCAGCTGAGCCCGGTATCAGATGGCACCGGTCTCGGGTGACCGATTATTTCCTGATCCAGGAGGCGCAGGAGCGACATCGAATTCGCGCGGGACGGTGGCCGGGGAGCCGGCAAGGTCAGAAACCGGGAGCGAAGGAATGGGAAGAGGCAAGAGCAAAGGGAAGCGATCCGGATCGAAGCGGCGGTCGGGCGTTTACCCCCGGAAAGAGGGCGGCGGACGCCGTGAGTGGGTAGGCGGGATGCTGCCCGGCCCGGCGTACATCCTGGATCGCGAAGAGCCCTACCGCCCCGATCTGATTATCTGGATGGAGCTGCCTGACATGATGGTCGTCGGCCACGACCTGGTGGTGCCTGAAGAACGGTCGGGCGCGCTGGGCCGGGTCCTCAGGGAGGCCATGCGCCGGCCGCTGGTGGGACCGCCGCGGCGGCCCCCGGCGATCCGCATCAGCGACGCTTCGCTCGTTGAGGAGGTGCGCGCATGCGCAGGCGGAATAGTGCCGGTCCGGGTCGCCCCCACCCCTGAACTGGACGAATTCCTGCGCCTGATGCAGGCGGGCACGGCCCGGGACGGGGGGGAGGCCCCCGGTTGGCTGGACGGGGATCGCATCCGGCCCGAGATCGTGGCCGACCTCTTCGAGGCGGCGCGTCTGCTCTACCGCGTATCTCCCTGGAAAGCGGCATCCGACGATCAGCTGCTCCGGATGGACATCCCCGCCCTGGGGGTGGACGGAGCCTGCCTCTCCATCGTGGGGAACCTGGGGATCAGTACCGGCGTGCTCATCTTTCCTTCGCTGGAAGGGTACCTGGCCTTCTCGGAGGCGGCGGTTGAACAGAGAGGGGAGGACTCGCCCAGGGATATCGGAACGAGCTGGATCTCCCTCAGCTTCGAACCTGAAGAGGACCTCCCCCCTGCGATGCGGCGGGAGATAGCCGAGCATGACTGGCCGGTCGCCGGGCCGGACGCCTGCCCGGAGGTGCGGTGCGTGGATCCCGACCTTACCCTCAGACCCTTCACCGAGAAGGACCTGAAGATCGCCGCGGCGTGCGCCAGGTCGCTGACGGCCTTCTTCGTCAAGCATCGCGACCTCTTCGAGCAGGAGGAGATCGAGCCGGTCTGCGAGTCGTACTTCGACGAAGACGACCTGGAGGTGCGGTTCACCGCTCCGTACGAAGCCCGGGACCTCTTCGACCTGGAGGACCTGACCGAGGTGGGTGCCGTGGGATTGCCGGATGAGACCGAGCCCGAGTCCGACCGGCACCCGCTCCACGAGCTGGATCGCCGCTTCTCGAAGCCGCCGGTCCTGACCAACACGGACGGCGATCCGCTGAATTTGACCACCGACATCTTCGAGGTGGCCCCGGGCCGACGGAAGACGCTGGAGGCGAAGTTGGCGGGATGGCCCGACGTGGATGTCTCCGACGACGTGGAAGGCACCCTGAGTTACGCGTTCCTGAAGGAACGCCGATCGAATCGGTCAACTCCGGAGAACGTTCTGGTGGCCAGGGGGTTCTTCGAAGAAGGCCGGCTGCACCTGGAGACCAACTCGTTGAAGCGGGCCGACGCTCTCCGAGAGCGTCTCGAGTCGGCCTTCGGCGGGCATCTGGAGCACCGGGAGCGGGTGCACCTCGACCTGTCTTCGGCCGTGGCGGGGGCCGGGGCTCGATCGCCAGGCCGGCCGCCGGAATTCACAACACCCGAACTGGCTGCGCTGACGAGGGAACTCAAGCAGCAGCACTATGCAGATTGGATCGATCAGCCCCTGCCGGCGCTGAAAGGGCAGACCCCGCGCGAGGCCGTCCGGACCGCTTCCGGGCGGGAAACCGTCGAGATCCTCATCAAAGAGATGGAGAACATGGAGGGGCGCCTGCCCGAATCCACGCGCCACGACTTCTCCGAACTCCGCCGCAAACTGGGCTCTACGAGAGCGGGCCGCCCAAAAGGCCGAAAAAAGGACTGATCACCCGGCCGTCCCCTCCCGGCCGAAGAGGTCCACCTGACCCGGGGACCTTCCGAGCCGTTTCAACGCTCGGTCACGAACCCCCCTGTCCGGATCGGTGCGAGCCATTCCCTCCAGGAGATCGATGCGCTCCATGGCGGCGGCGAGGTCAACGGCTCCCTTGCGGACGGCGCCCGATCGCCCGGCGAGGACCAGATCGAGCACGGCTTCGGTCCCGGTGTGAGCGACATGCTCGCAGGTCCAATCCGCGAGCCCCAGGGCGAGGAACTGGCCGTACGCATACTGTGCCTTCTTCTCCGCGCGACCCACCAAGTTCACGAGAAGAGTCTCAAGCTTCCTCGGTTCCGTCAGCATCAACCATTTCGGCACGATCGGCCTGAGGTTGGACTCCCAGCCGAACGGTCGGAACTTGGCCACAGCATAATGCAGTCGGTCCACTTCGATGCGCCCGATCTCGGACAGGCCCTCTTCGGGATCAAACTCAAGAACCATGGCGGGTGCCTGCCGGCACTCCGGAAACACCTCGCTGCGCCTGAATCGAGCCACGCACGCCGGTCCCTTCATGACCGTCTCTTCGATCGCGGCCGTCAGGGCGTCATGCGGCGCGATCCCGCTGAGCATGGAGACAATATCGGCTGCCCGGACCGGAAGCCCGGAAGAGCGCATCATTCCTTCCCAGGGAAGCAGCAGCAGTACCCGCAGCAGCAGGCCGAGTTCCATGCCCTCCATGTTTCGAGCGATGCTCTCCAGCAGACGGATCGCGTTGGGCGCCCGGTCATGAAACAGGGTGCGGTCATGCCGGTAGGCGCAGTTTCCATGCGTCTCCATCGCCCGGAGCACGATATCGCCGCGGCCGGCACGATCGAGCGACTCCGGGTCCTGGAGAAGAAGGTCGGGAAGTTCGGCGTATCGGCTGTCTTCGGTCATGACAGATCACCCTGCTCAGGCGGCAAGTCAACCGTTACTTGCCGCGTTGAAGGGTAGCGCCGTTGTCCGACGCGGTGCACCCTTTGCCCTTCCGACGAGTAGCCCACGACGTCGGAGTGAACGATCCCCCTGCTTACCCGTAGGGTCTGGACGGACTCGGATCCGAGATAATCGTTGACATAGTTGTGATATTGCAGGATAATCCGCAACGCCATGTCTGATTATCGTGAGTTCCCTCGTGAGCTCCGATTGACCTGGAGCCCCAATCCACGGACCGGAGCCGCCGCCCTCTTTCTCTGGGGGGCGCGCCAGACCGGCAAGACCACGTACCTGCATCGGACATTCCCGTCGGCGCGCTTCTATGACCTGCTCGACACCGCCCTGAGCGCCGAACTGAGCATCCGCCCGCACCGGCTGCGGGAGGAGCTACTGGGCGATC
>CAZFHZ010000148.1:6193-7447 GCA_964519015.1 uncultured Gemmatimonadota bacterium
AGATCGTGGTCATCGACGAAGTGCAGCACGTCCCGCACCTGTTGCCCGAAGTCCACTGGCTGCTTGAAAACACCGCCCTGCGGTTCGTGCTCTGCGGCTCGAGTGCCCGAAAGTTGCGACACCGGGCGCGGAACCTCCTCGGTGGACGTGCTACCGAATTCTACATGCTGCCCCTGACCTCCCATGAGATCGGCGACGTCGACCTCGCACGCGTGCTCCGGTACGGAAGTCTGCCTGTACACTACCTGGCGGATGACCCCGCGCCCCTGCTGCGGGCGTATGTGAACACCTATATCAAGGCCGAGATCATCGATGAATCGGCCACCCGCAACATCCCGGCGTTCTCGCGCTTCCTGCAGGTGGTGGGACTGAGTCATGGGCAGCAGGTCAACTACACGGCCATCGCCCGCGAGACAGGAGTGTCGGCCGGCACCGTGCGCAACTACTTCCAGGTCCTGGAGGACACCCTGCTGGGCTTCACATTGGAGCCCTGGCGCAAGCGCCGGAAACGACGTCTGGTGGAGACGGCCAAGTTCTATCTGTTCGATATCGGGGTAGCGAACCACCTGCACCCCGAGGGGGCTGAGATCGCCGAAGGGTCGGACCGCTTCGGACAGGCATTCGAGCACTTCATCATTAACGAAGTCCGAGCCTACCTGGCCTACGCCGGCGCCGATCTGCCGCTCACCTTCTGGCGCACCAGTTCCGGCTTCGAGGTCGACCTCGTCGTCGGCTCCATGGACCTCGTCATCGAGTGCAAGTCGACGCGCGAACTGCGAGCCGCCGATCTGAAGGGGCTGCGGGCACTGCGGGAGGAGCAGGCACCGCGGCGCTCGCTGGTTGTCTCGAGGGTGGAGAATCGGCGTACGACCGAGGACGGGATCGAGGTGCTACCCTGGCGGGAGTTCTGCCGTCAACTCTGGGCGGGGGAGTTGGTCTGAACGGACTCACGCTGGACCGTACGCCGTTGATTCTACCCTTGCTTGATCGCGCCAGGCTCGAATACACTCTGCCACGACAGGGGGAACCCGGGCGAAGTGTGCCTGGCGTTCCCCTTTGGTGTTTCAGGAGCCCGGCAGAAGGGAATAAACACCTGCCGCGGACTGGAAGTCCGGTGGGTGAAGCCAAGGGCGGATGTTCACCACAGCCCAGAGTTGGGCTTTGAGGGAACGGGATCATTACCTTGTAGTCTTCATTCCCACGGTTGGGGATGGCAACCGGCTTCCGTCAGATATCGGTATGACCTTTGGACTT
>CAZFHZ010000149.1:0-7272 GCA_964519015.1 uncultured Gemmatimonadota bacterium
GCGGTAAGGCGGCCTATCAGAAGATCAACGCCAACCGCGAGATCCAGCAGGCCCGCACCCGTCTGGCCGAGGCCCAGCAGGCCCGCGACCGGGAGGCTCAGACGGCCGCCTCGGCCGAAGTCGCCCGCCTCGAGGCGGCCAACACCGCCTTCGTCGAGCGCGACCTGGCCGGCGGGCGCGAGCGCAACATCCCGCTCGGTGGGCTGACCCCGCGGGAGTTCGTCTACGCCGCCGACGGGACGGCGCTCTACGTGGCGGGCACCACCCGGGAACAGCCCGAAGTGACGAACCTCTTCCGGCTCCCGCTCTCGGGCGGCGCCCCCCGACCGCTCACCCCCGAGCCGGTGGCAGCCACCGGACTCACCCTCCTGCCCGGCGGGCGCCACCTGCTCTTCAGCCCGGAGCGGGCTCGCTTCGCCGCGGCCGGGCCGGGGGGCGGCGCTCCCCGGACCCCGGCCCAGGCGGTCTTCTTCCTGCTGGAGACGGCCACCGGCACGGTCCGCACTTTCGAGGGCTCCTCCCCGGCCGTCTCCGCCGACGGGAGCACGCTGGCCTGGCTGAAGCGGGATGGTGGGGAGAACGTGCTCTACGTGCTTCGTGTCGCCGAGGACGACGCACCGACCGAGGTCAAACGCACCGCCGAGCAGATGTCGGCCACCGCCCCCTCCCCGGACGGGAGCACGATCGCCTTCCAGCTCATGCCCAAGGACGACTGGGAGATCTATCTGATCGGAAGCGACGGGACGGGGGAGCGCCGCCTGACCCGGGAGATCCAGCATGATCTCTTCCCCGCCTGGCTCGACAGCGAGACCCTGCTGGGGATCATCGGCGAAGGGCGCCACCGCCGCTCCTACCTCTACGATGCAGCCACCGGCGAACGGACCCGGTTCTTCCACAACAACACGGTCCGCACCATCGCCCCTGAGTACGCCTGGGCCCCCTCCCCCGACGGCCGCTGGGTGCTCATCGTCTCGGAGCGGGACGGCGACACGGTCTCCCCCGAGCGGGGGATCTACCTGGTCGACCGGGGCACCCGGGTCACCGCCGGCGAGCTGGTCGCCCGGCTGGAGGGGGAACTGGCCAAGGAGCGGGACCTGCGGGCCCGTGGGACGGCGACCTTCGCTCCCATCCGGGAGCAGGTCAAGGAGATCGTCGACCGGGTCTCGACCACCTGGATCTTCAAATACGAGAAGGACCTCTTCGACTTCGACTCCAAGTACATCGGGCGGCCGGGCAACCTGCAGGCGATCGACTACCTCACCGAGACCTTCCGCTCGTTCGGCTACGAGCCGGAGCAGCAGTGGTTCGAGCCGCGCAGCCGGGGGGGTGCCGCCGGGACCATCCGGACGGCCAACGTACTGGCCACCCTCAAAGGGACCACCCACCCCGAGCTGGTCTACGTGCTCAGTTCCCACTTCGACTCGAACGCCCGCTGTCCGGGAGCCGACGACAACACCTCGGGGGTAGCCGTGCTGGTGGAGGCGGCCCGGGTGCTGGCCGGCCATCCTCAGCCCGCCACCATCGTCTTCGCCGCCTTCACCGGCGAGGAGGCGGGACTGTTCGGCAGCACCGAGTACGTGCGCCGGGCGGTGGAAGGTGGCCTGAACCTGGTCGGGGCCCTCAACAACGACATGATCGGCTGGTGCAACGATAACCGGCTCGACGATACCATCCGCTACTCCAACGCCGGCATCCGGGACGTCCAGCATGCGGCGGCGTTTCTCTTCTCCGACCTGATCACCTACGACGCCCTCTACTACAAGTCGACCGATGCGGCCGCGTACTACGACGCCTACGGCGACATCGTGGGGGGGATCGGTTCCTACCCGGTGCTGGGGAGTCCTTACTACCACCAGCCGACCGACCTGCTGCAGACCGTCAACCACCAGCTGGTGACCGAGGTGACCAAGACGACTGTGGCCTCGCTCATGCTGCTGGCTTCAAGCCCCGCGCGCCTGAAGGAGCTGAAGATGACGGCGCGGCGGGGGACCGGCGCGGAACTGGCCTGGACGGCCAGCCCGGAACACGACATCACGCGCTATGAGGTATGGCTGCCCGGGGCGGACGGTGGGAAGGGGCGCTCCTACTTCGTGGACCGGCCCGCCATCCAGCTCACCGGGGTACCCGAGGGGAGCCGGGTGGGAGTGCGCGCGGTCAATGCAAAGGGGATGAACGGCTGGGACTGGGCCTGGGTGACGGTGGGGAAGTAGCGCCTCAGACCTCGAACGGGCCGCTCCCCGACGGGGGAGCGGCTCCCCGGCGGCCCATCTCCCGCCCCTGCTCGGGGGTGATCGGCTCCCGCCCCTGGTAGCCGGCGTCGAGTTCATGCCAGTAGGCCACCTGCGGCTCCCCCAGCCGCCAGCAGAGGAAGATCCACCGGCCGTGCCAGGTGGAGGGGAAGTCGAGCAGGCCGTGCTCCAGCCCCCCCTGCGGGAAACGCACCCCGTGCGCCACGATCCCCTCCTGGATGAGCAGTTCGATCCGGCGCACCTGCTCCTCGATGGTCCGGTGCCGCTCCCGCCACTCGGCGTGATCAGGGTTCTCCTCCCGGCGCACCTCATCCCCCCAGAGGGTGTTCAGGATGCCCAGTTTCCCGCGCTGTTCCAGGATGTTATCGCGGGCGCGCGCCATCTCGCGGAGCACCCCCTCCAGGTGGGGGATGAGCGCGTTGGCTTCCTTCACGGTGAAGGCTCGGACCGGCATCCTCTCCTCCCGACGGTCAGTAGCCCTCGGTGTCCAGGCGGACCTTGCCGGCGAACCGACGGTAGGTGAAGACGGTGTAACCGGCCGCCAGCAGCATGCCGGGGATCCACCACCAGAGCGCCACGCTCAGCGCGTAGGTGGGCGCAGCTGCCTTGAAGATGGTCAGGGAGTTGGCCGGATCGTTGCTGGCCGGCAGTACGATCGGGTAGAGCCCGAAGGCGACGCTCAGCAGCATCCCGGCCAGATAGGCGGTCGAGGCCAGGAAGGCCTTCCGTTCCTTCCCCTGGCGGATGTGCAGCCGGATGCCGACCAGTCCCACCACGGCCAGCAGCGGCAGCACCCAGGCCGGCGGGTGGGCGAACATGCGCTGGGCGACGTGCGGCTGGATGATGAAGGTCAGGACCGTCACCAGCAGGGTCAGGACCACCAGCAGCACCCAGCCGAGGGGGATGACCCGGCGGGCCCGTTCCCGCACCTCCCCCTCCGTCTTCAGCACCAGCCAGGTCGCCCCGTGGACGGTCAAGGCCGTTAGGGCGGTGACCCCCACGGTCACCGTGTACCAGTCGAGGACACCCGGCTCCGGGCCCAGCCCGAAGGTGGTCCACAAGGGGGTGAAAAAATACCCCGGCGCATCCAGCGGTACCCCGCGCACGACGTTGCCCAGCGCCGCCCCGAAGATGACGGCCAGCAACAGGCTGGCGCCCGCAAAGACCGCGTCCCAGAAGGGCTTCCAGATAGCGTTGTCGATGTGCCCCCGGAACTCCAGGGAGACGGCCCGCAGGATGAGCAGCCAGAGAATGATCATCAGCGGCAGGTAGAAGCCGCTGAAGGAGGAAGCATAGAGCAGCGGGAAGGCGAGCACCAGCGAGCCACCGCCGGCCAGCAGCCACACCTCGTTCCCGTCCCAGACCGGGCCGATGCTCTGGATGACCGTGCGCCGTTCGGTGTCGGTGCGGGCCACATACAGATGCAGGATCCCGGCGCCCAGGTCGAACCCGTCCAGGATCACGTACATCATGATCACGAAGGCGACGAGGAAGAACCAGAGGGTCTCCATGGCGGCCTCTTTACGGGTGGACGGCCGGAGCGGCCGGGGTGGCGGGTGAGGAATGCGCGGCTGCGGAATCCGGCTCCGGGCCGTGCTCGATCTCACGGCGCACCAGGAAAAGGAAGAGGATGCTCAGCACCGTGTACATCCCCATGAAACCGATCAGAGTGAAGATGGTGTTCCCGGCCGAGACAACCTGCGAGTAGCCCGCCTCGGTGCGCAGCAGGCCGTAGACCAGCCACGGCTGGCGCCCCAGTTCGGCGGTCAGCCAGCCGAAGGTGTTGGCGATGAAGGGGAAGGGGGCCAGCAGCATGAGCAGCCAGAGCACCGGCCGGGTGGTGAAGAGACGCCCCCTCCAGAGAAGCCATCCGGCCAGCAGCATGGCCGTGATGAAGATCATCCCCAGCCCCACCATGATGTGATAGGAGTAGTAAAGAAGCGGCACGTTGTCGGGCCAGTCCTGCTTGGGGAAGGCGTCGAGGCCCCGCACTTCGGCGTTGAAGCGCCGGTAGGTCATGAAGGAGAGCATCTTCGGCACTTCGATCGGGTTGTCGAGGCGGCGCTTCTCCATGTCGGGCTGGCCGATGATGACCAGGGGCGCCCCCTGCTCGGTCTCGAAGAGCCCCTCCATGGCCGCGAAGGCGACCGGCTGCAGTCGGACCACGTTGAGCACCTGACCGTCCCCGGTGGGGAAGGCCATCAGGAGAGCCGCCGGTAGCCCGGCCAGGACTCCGACCCGGATGAAGGTCTTCCCGTACTCGACGAACCGGCCGACCAGCACGTAATAGGCACCGATTGCGGCCATCACGAACGAACCGGTGACCACCGCGCCGATCATGGTATGGGTGTACTGCCAGAAGACCCACGGGTTGGTCAACAGGGCCCACCAGCTGGTCAGGAGGATCTGTCCCTCCGGACCCAGCCGGAAGGCCACGGGGTTCTGCATCCAGGCGTTGGTCACCACGATGAAGAAGCCGCTGAGCCAGGAACCGAGCCAGATGGCCACCGCCGAGGCGAAATGGAGCTTCGGCCCCAGGCGCTTCTCCCCGAAGAGGAAGAGTCCCAGGAAGGTCGACTCTAAAAAGAAAGCGAACACCCCCTCCATGGCCAGGGTCTGACCGATGACGCCCCCGGTCGCCTCTGAGAACCGGGCCCAGTTGGTCCCGAACTGGAACTCCATGGGGATCCCGGTCGCCACGCCCATCACGAAGTTGATGGCGAAGATCTTGGCCCAGAACCGGGCCGAGCGGTCCCAGTGAGTCTGGCCCGTGCGCAGGGCCATCGCCTTGAGCAGCACGATGAGCAGGGCCAGCCCCATGGTCAGCTGGGGGAAGAGGTAGTGGTAGGTGATGGTGAAGGCGAAGTGGAAGCGGTGGAAGATCAGTTCCATGGCGGCTACCTTCCCGAATCGGACGGCGGACCGGGTGGTCCTCCGATGAGCAGCGGCGACGTTTGCAGGAAACCCCGCCGCCGCCGGGGTGTCAAGTCCGCGGGGAGGGGATCACGGTGGCTCACCGGGCCGCCCCAGGACGCCAGTTGGGCAGGTAGCGCATCCCGGGGAGGGGCTCGACCAGCCCTTCGATCTCCATCTGCAGGAGCAGGGCAAGCACCCGGGGAGTTTCCAGCCCGCTCCGCCGGCAGAGTTCATCGACGTGCAGGGGTTCGTCCCGGAAGAGCCCGAGCAACCGGCCGGCTTCAGGTCCCAGTTCCCGCAGCGCCCGCTCGGCCTGGCGGCGCAGGAGGCCGGCCCGCTCCTGGAGCGCCCGGGCGACCGCCGGTACCAGGTCGGGGCGCAGGCCGGCCAGCACGTCGGCCGGTCCGCGACAGAGTTCCGCGCCGGCCTCACGGATGAGCCGGTTGGGCAGGATCGACTGCTCGTCGTCGGGACGGCCGGGCACCGCCAGCAGGTGCCGGTCGTAGTCGAGGGCGAAGTCGGCCGTGTGCCGGGCACCGCTCCGCTCCCCCCCCTCGACGACCACCACCGCCGCGACCAGGGCGGCGATGATGCGGTTGCGCGGCACGAAGGTATGGCGGCGGGCCGGCACCCCCGGAGGGTATTCGCTCACCAGCGCCCCCCCCTGCCGCAGCAGGCGGCGGGCCAGGGGCCGGTTCCCGGGGGGTTCCACGGTGTGGAGGCCGTGGGCCAGAACGGCCACCGTACGCCCAGCACCCTCCAGGCACCCCTCATGGGCGCAGGCGTCGATGCCGGCGGCCAGTCCTGAGACCACGGTCAATCCGCTGCCGCCCAGGTCCCGGCCCAGCCGGCGGGCGGTGCGCACCCCCCAGGGGGTCGGCCGGCGGGTCCCCACCACGGCCACCCCCTCGGAGACCAGCGCCGCCGGGTCCCCTTTCAGGAAGAGCACCACGGGGGCGTCCGCCACCCCCCGCATCAGGGCGGAGGGATAGCCCGCCCCGCCCCGCACGAGCGCGGTGATCCCCTCCCCGGCCAGCCGTTCCTCCAGAGGCTCCAGGGGCCGGGAGGCGGCCTCGACCAGCCGGGCCGCCGACACCGGTCCCAGGCCCGGCACGGCGCTCAATGCCCCCGCCCCGGCGCCCAGTGCGCGCTCCAGGCTCCCGAACCGGCCGGTCAGGGCCTGGAGGCCGCGGATCGAGAGACCGGCCAGGGCGGCCCGCAGGGCCTCCCCCCGCTCGAGCGGGGGCTCTGTGAACGTGGCTGGATCCATGCCCGGCCTTCCCGGGGGGCGGTGGGGCCATCGGGGGAGGACGGCGGAACAATCCCGGTGGACCGGGACACTTCGGGGGATGGGGAGACTCCGGGGGGTCCTCCCTGATACTACTGGCCGGGGCCGACCTCGGCCAGCACCCGCAGCAGCAGGCGGGTCAGGTCCTCCAGTCCCTCCCCGCTCTGGGCGGAGAGGGCCAGGCAGGGCAGCCCGGCCACGACGGGGGGAGCGGCCGGGTCGAACCGGCCGGGGAGCACCTCGAGCGGCAGGCCGCACCGCTCCAGATGAGCCACCCGCTCGGCCGGGGCGACCAGATCGAGCTTGGTCAGCAGCAGCGCCGCCGGACGCTCCAGCAGCACCGGGGCATGCCCCTCCAGTTCGGTCCGCAGCATGGCCAGGGTCTCGAGTGGAGGTTCGGCGAACAGGTCGGTCAGGAAGAAGAGCACCCGGGTGCGCTCGATATGGCGCAGAAAGGCGGTCCCGAGCCCCCGTCCCGTACTGGCTCCTTCGATCAGGCCGGGGATGTCGGCCAGCACGCAGCTGTCGTACTCCCCCAAGCTCATGATGCCGAGGTTGGGGGTCAGGGTGGTGAAAGGGTAGTCGGCGATCTTCGGTCGGGCGGCCGTGACCCGGGACAGAAGGGTGCTCTTGCCGGCGTTGGGGCGTCCGACCAGGCCGACGTCGGCGATCAATCTCAGCTCCAAACGCAGGGTCCGGCTCTGGCCCTCCTCGCCCGGCTCCCACTGGCGGGGGGCCTGGTTGATACTGCTGACGAAGGAGGCGTTGCGCCCCCCCCCCCCCCCCCCCCCCGCGCGGCGGGCCCCCCGCCCACCGGCG
>CAZFHZ010000150.1:0-7262 GCA_964519015.1 uncultured Gemmatimonadota bacterium
GAGTCAGGGCCCGACATCGGGACGGAGGTGACCCGCGCGGCCACCGGCGAGGACACCGAATCGGAGTTAGGTACCGGGTCGGGTCATCCGGGATGAGCGAGGGCTTCGCACCCTCATCCGGCCCTCCGGGAAAAGAGACCGCCGACTCCTTTTCTCAATCATTTCAGTGAAAAGCAGGCTTGAACGCGCCGGTGAAGCTGATAACATTCCGGCCAATGCTGTACATTTGTCCAGTTCACCCCGTCCGCGGGACCGGTTCCCTGCGGCCACACAAGTTGGTGAGACTACGATGAAGCGAATCATGCTCGGCAGTCTGCTCGCCGCCGCCCTCCTGGTCACGACCGGTGCCGCCCTCCAGCAGGAAGGACTCTACCTTCCCGTCGGTTCGGACGCCCCAGCCTTCAACCAGTGGAATGCGACCGACGGCAACCAGTACACGCTGACGGAGCTGGAGAAGAAGGGCCCGGTCTTCGTGACCTTCTGGAAGGACCCCTGTCCTCACAATCGCCGGGCCATGCCTCACTTCAACGCGATGAAGGGGGCGTACGGGGAGAAGGTCACGATGGTGGGCATCGTCCGCACCGCCGACGATGGGACGGCCAAGGCCTGGGCCGAGCAGTTCAGCGCCAGCTTCCCGCTGCTGGCCGATCCCCACTCTCAGCTCATCAACGCCTTCAAGTCCGCTTACTCGATCTGCACCTTCGAGATCAAACAGGGGAAGATCACCCGGGTCTTCGAAGGCTACGGGCAGAACGAGCTCAAGGCCCTCAACACCGCCCTGGCCGAGGCGGCCGGGGTGGCGCCCGCCCAGCTCGACCTGAGCGCCGCCCCCCAACGCCAGACCTGGGGCTGAGCGTTCTGACCCCGCTCCCCGGTCCGGGGAGCTCGAGGAGCGAAGGGCCCGGCGGTGCCGGGCCCTTTTCATTTCCAGGATGACGAAGCATTCCCGACCCCTGTAGGTAGTCTGGACAGGAATCGGCGCACCTCGGCCGGCTTGATGCCGGTCCCGCGCCATCGGTCGGCGGGGTCTCCGCTCACCCGCCACCGGTACCGTCTGAACCGGTTGGACAGGAGGGTGCTGCATGAAGAAGCTCATCACGGGCGGCCGGCTGGCGGTGTTGCTGGCCCTGGTCGCGCTGACGCCGGTCCTCGCCGGGGCGCAGTCGGTGCCCGGCGGAGTACTGGACAAGATCGATTACCGATCCATCGGGCCCACCGCCCAGGGGGGACGCTTCGTCGACTTCGCGCTCCCGCTCCAGCAGCCGCATGTGATCTACGCGGCGACCGCTTCGGGCGGATTGTGGAAGTCGGAGAACCGCGGCCGCACCTTCACCTCGCTGCTCGATGCGACCGACATCATCTCTGTCGGTGACGTCGAGGTGGCGCCCTCCGACCCGAACATCATCTGGGTCGGGACGGGGGAAGGGAACAACTCCCGCAGTGTCTACTACGGGAACGGGATCTGGAAGTCCACCGACGCCGGCACGACCTGGACCCACATGGGCCTGGAGGAAAGCCAGCACATCGGGCGGATCGTCATCCACCCCAGGGATCCCAACACCGTCTATGTAGCCGCCCTCGGGCATCTCTACAGCGACAATCCGGAGCGGGGACTCTACAAGACCACCGACGGGGGCAAAAGCTGGACGAAGTGCCTCTCGGTGAAGAGTGAGGGGCGGGACATCGGGGTGGTCGATGTGGCCATGGACCCCAGCCGGCCCAACACGCTCTATGCCGCGGCCTACGACAAGGTCCGGCGTCCCTGGACCTTCAACGAAGCGGGCCCGGGGAGCGGTGTCTACAAGAGCACCGATGCCGGCCGGAGCTGGAACAAGCTGGAAGGGGGTCTGCCCGGCGGGATGCTCGGTCGGATCGGGCTGGCGGTCTCGCCGAAGAATCCGAACACGGTCTATGCCGTGGTCGAGAACGCCAACTCCGAGGGGGTACCGGTCGAGGAGCGGCGCCAGGAACTGCTCGAGGGACGCCCGCCCCGGGAACGCACCATCGGCAACGAGATCTACCGGAGCGACAACGGGGGACGGGCCTGGAGTAAGGTCAACGAGCAGGGATCGGTCGGCGGTAGTCCTCCCTACTACTACGGCCAGATCCGGGTTGATCCCAACGACACCGAGCACCTCTATAACCTGGGCGTGGGAGTGACCGAGTCGACCGACGGCGGCAAGGCCTGGCGGTCGGGTTTCCGCTTCGGGGGGGACAACCATGCCCTCTGGATCGACCCGGCCGACAGCAAGCACATGCTGCTGGGGCACGACCATGGCATGGGGATCACCTACGACGGCGGCCAGAACTGGTACCGCCCCGACATCATGCCGCTCGCCCAGTACTACGCCGTCGGATTCGACATGGAGTACCCCTACAACATCTACGGCGGCCTCCAGGACAACGGGTCGGTGAGGGGCCCCAGCACCAGGCGGGGCCGCGGGTCCATCCCGTTCGAGGAGTGGTACGGGGTCGGCGGCGGCGACGGGATGTACAACGTGGTCGACCCGAACGACAGCCGCTGGCTCTACAACGAGAGCCAGTTCGGCCCCCTCCGGAGGCTCGACCAGAAGACGGGGGAGTCGCGCTCGATCCGCTACAACCGGGGGGAGGGAGAGGAGGCGCTGCGCTGGAACTGGTGCGCGCCCATCCTGATCTCGCCCCATGACTCGAACGTCATCTTCCACGGGGCGAACATCCTGCTCCGCTCCTCCTTCCGGGGGGAGCAGTGGGAGGAGATCAGTCCCGACCTGACCACCAACGATCCGGCCAAGATCCAGGGAACGGGCAACATCCAGTACTGCACGATCACCACGATCGACGAATCCCCGGTGATCCCGGGTGTGCTCTGGGTGGGGACCGATGACGGGAACGTGCAGCTCTCCCGGGACGGAGGAGCCAACTGGACCCTGCTGAACGAGAAGATCCCGGGTCAGCCGGGCTACTGGGTCAGCCGGGTGATCGCCTCCTTCCACGACCCGGCAGTTGCCTATGTGACCTTCACCGGCCTGCGCCGGGACGATTTCCGCCCCTTCGTCTACAAGACGACCGACTACGGGCAGACCTGGACCTCGATCGCCGCCGGCCTGCCGAACGAGTCGGTGAACGTGATCCGGGAGGATCGCCGGAACCCGAACCTGCTCTTCGCGGGCACCGACAAGGCGGTCTACGTCTCCCTGGACGGCGGAGCCCGTTGGAACAGCCTGCGCAACGACATGCCGGCCGTCCCCGTCCACGACCTGCAGATCCATCCGCGTGAGAACGACCTGATTGTCGGCACCCACGGCCGGAGCGCCTTCATCGCCGACATTTCGGCGCTGCAGGAGCTGACGGCGGAGACGATGACCCGACCCTTCCACCTCTTCCGGGTCGAGCCGAAGGTCCGCTGGACGACCGGGCTATCAGCGGAAACCGCCAGCCAGAACTTCGCCGGGGAGAGCGAGCCGACGGATGCGCTGATCAACTTCTGGCTCAAGGCGGATGCGGGGGAGGTCAAGGTCCGCATCTTCGCCGGTGAGCGGCTCATCCGCGAGTTCGACGGGGAGAAGGCAGCCGGACTGAACCAGTTGCGCTGGAACCTGATGGGGACCCGCGAGCGCACCCCGCAGGAGAAGGAAGCCTTCCAGCGCCAGCAGCGTCGCGGTGCGGGCGGTGCTGGCGGTGGTGGTGGCGGTGGCGGTGCTCCTCCCGGCTTCGGTGGTGGGGGACAGCAGAGGGGCGATCCCGACCACATCGACGTCCCGATGCCCCCCGGTGAGTACCGGGTGGTGTTGAGCGTGGACGGGCGGGAGATGTCCACAGTGGCCGTGATCATGCCCGACCACTGGGCGGAACGCTGAGCCCATCGGCCGAGCAGTCTGAATGACCCCCTCCGGCCAGGTGGCCGGAGGGGGTCTTTCTCGCCGGGCCGGAGGATTGACCTGACCGGGCCCAGCGGGTAGAAAGGGGGGAGACCCCGGCCCTCCCCTTCATCCCGGAGTGACGATGCGCCACCTCCGTCCCCCGATTCTCTTCCTGACCGGTGTGACCCTGCTGATCCTGTCCTCCCTGGGCACACCCACCGCCTCCTCGGCCCAGGCCTGGGACCCCCAGGAGCGGGAGACCGATCCCCTGGTGCTGGCCCGCCTGGAGACCTTCCAGGACTGGAAGTTCGGTCTGATGATGCACTGGGGGCCGTACAGCCAGTGGGGGGTGGTGGAGTCGTGGAGCATCTGTTCGGAGGACGAGCCGTGGATCCGGCGCTCGATCCGCGACTACGAGGAGTACAAGCGCCAGTATGAGGCGCTGAAGACGACCTTCCTCCCCGACCGATTCGATCCGGCCGGCTGGGCCCGGGCGGCCCGGGAGGCCGGGATGCGCTATGTGGTCTTCACCACCAAGCACCACGACGGCTTCAGCATGTGGGACAGTCGTCAGACCGACTACCGGATCACCGATCCCGGCTGCCCCTTCAGCGCCGATCCGCGGGCGGACATCACCCGGGGGATCTTCGACGCCTTCCGGCAGGAGGGATTCGGGATCGGTGCCTACTTCTCCAAGGCCGACTGGCACAACGAGGACTACTGGGCCCCCGAATGGGCCACTCCCGACCGGAACGTCAACTACCGCATCGCCCGCTACCCCGAACGCTGGGAGCGCTTCAAGGCGTTCACCTACCGCCAGCTCGAGGAGCTGATGACCGGCTACGGCCGGATCGACATCCTCTGGCTGGATGGTGGCTGGGTACGGCCGATCGAGACCCTGACCGAGGAGAGCCGGCCCTGGGCAGGACCGGTGCCCCAGGACCAGGACATCGATATGCCGCGGATCGCCGCCATGGCCCGGAGCCACCAGCCGGGCCTGATCGTGGTGGACCGGACCGTGCACGGCCGCTACGAGAACTACCGCACCCCCGAGCAGCAGGTGCCGGCAAGCCCCCCCGACTACGTCTGGGAGACCTGCATGACCATGGGGGACCAGTGGTCGTACCGGCCCGACGACCGCTACAAGCCGGTACGCCGGCTGGTCCACCTGCTGGTCGAGATCGTCTCGAAGGGGGGCAACTTCCTGCTCAATATCGGCCCCTCGCCGGCCGGGGATCTCCCCCCGGAAGCGCTCGACCGCCTGGCCGGTCTGGGGACATGGATGAGCGTGAACGGTGAGGCTATCTACGCGAGTCGGGCCATCCCCCCCTACGGGGAGGGGAGGGTTCGCTACACTCGCAGCCGGGACGGTACGGTCAATGCGATCGTGCTGGCCGCCGAGGGAGCGACGGCCCCCCCGGAGCGGATCACCCTGGGATCCCTGGTCCCCCGGCCGGGGAGCGAGGTCAGATTACTGGGTTGGGACCGCCCCCTGCGCTGGTCGGAAGCCCCGACCGGGGTGGTCGTGGAATTCCCGGGGGAGGTCCGCGCCCACCCCCCCTGCGACCATGCCTGGACGCTCCGTTTCCAGCCCCGCTGACGAGGGGAGAAGAGCGACCATGACGAACTCCCGGAGGGACCTCAGTATGCTCATACTCGGCCTGGTGATGGGATGCGCCGGCTGCTCCCGCCCGGTGACGGTTGTGGAGTACCCCCCCGCCGATCGGCGTAACCGTAACTACGTGAGCAACCGGCCGCCGCTGCAGACCACCCCGCTGGTCAAGCTCCCGGTGGGGGCGGTGCGTCCGGGGGGATGGCTCCGGGAAGAGCTCCGGCTGCAGGCCGAGGGCTTCCACGGGCACCTGGGGGAGATCAGCACCTTCCTGAAGAAGGAGGGGAACGCCTGGCTCGACCCCCGGGGGGAGGGGGACCACGGCTGGGAGGAGGTCCCCTACTGGCTGAAGGGATACAGCAACGCGGCCTGGCTGCTCGAGGACCCGGCCATGAAGCGGGAAGCCATGGTCTGGATCGAGGCGGTCCTGGCCGGCCAGAAGCCGGACGGCTGGTTCGGGCCCGATCGGGGACGGGGGGGGGCGGCCACCCGGCTGACCGGCCGGGACGACCTGTGGCCGAACATGATCATGCTCTTCGTGCTCCAGGACTACCACGACGTCTCCGGCGACGGGCGGGTGATCGAACTGATGACCCGCTACTTCCGCTATCTGTCGGGCGTACCCGAGGAGCGCCTGCTCCAGGAGTACTGGCCGCGCATGCGCGGCGGGGACCTCCTGTTCAGTATCCTCTGGCTCTACAACCGCACCGGTGAGGAGTGGCTGCTCGACCTCTCGGGCCGGGTGCACCGGCAGACCGCTCCCTGGTCGGAGGGCGTCATCGACTGGCATAACGTGAACATGGCGCAGGGGTTCGGGGAGCCCGCGACGTTCTGGATGCAATCGGGGGAGTCGATCCACCGGGAAGCGGCCGAGCGCAACTTCACCACGATCCGGCAGGGCTACGGGCAGGTGCCCGGCGGCATGTTCGGCGGGGATGAGAACTGCCGTCCCGGTTTCACCGACCCCCGCCAGGCGATCGAGACCTGCGGGATGGTCGAGATGATGCTCTCGACCGAGACCCTGCTCTGGATCACCGGGGCGGTGGTCTGGGGGGACCGCTGCGAGGATGTGGCCTTCAACTCCCTGCCGGCCGCCCTCGATCCCGACCTGCGTTCGCTGCGCTACCTGACCGCCCCCAACCTGGTGCTCTCCGACCGGAGGCCGAAGGACCCCGGCCTGCAGAACGGCGGTCCGATGCTCGCTTACGACCCGTGGATCCACCGCTGCTGCCAGCACAACTGGGGGCACGGCTGGCCCTACCTGATCGAACATCTCTGGCTGGCCACCTCCGATGACGGGCTGGCCGCGGCGGTCTACGGGCCGAGCGAGGTGACGGCCCGGGTCGGGGAGGGGGCCGCCGTGCGGGTGGTCGAGGAGACCCGCTACCCCTTCTCCGGGGACCTCCTCTTCACCCTCCACGTGGATGCCCCGGTGGACTTCCCCCTCTACCTGAGGGTGCCCGGCTGGTGCCGGGACCCGGAAGTGGTCGTGGCCGGTGAGCGCGTTCAACCGGCCGTCCCCGCAGCGGGCTGGCTGCGCATCGAACGGCGCTGGCGGGATGGGGAGCGGGTGGAACTGCGCCTGCCCATGCGGGTGAGCCTGCGCCGCTGGGCGGCCAACCACGGCTCGGTCTCGGTCGACCGGGGACCGCTGACCTTCTCGCTGGAGATCGCCGAACGGTGGGTCCGCTCGGGGGGTACCGAGGAATGGCCTGCCTGGGAGGTCCGGCCCGACTCCCCCTGGAACTACGGACTAGATCTCCCGGAGGAGGCGGATCCCGCCGGAGGATTCGAGGTCGTCGAGCGGG
>CAZFHZ010000151.1:0-7163 GCA_964519015.1 uncultured Gemmatimonadota bacterium
AGCAGGTCGACCGCCCGGGTCATCCAGGAGGGCTGGAAGTTGAGCACCGCCGTGGCGTCCAGCACCATCGCCCGGTTCGGCTCGCGGCCCAGCCGCACCCGCGGGTCGAGCGTGCGTTCACCGCGGGAGAGGATGGTGCCGGAGATCCGGCCGGTCGGACCCAGGTCGTACTCGGCCCGGGCCCCCAGCAGGGTCTTCTGCTCGAGCTGGATGAGTGGGCTGTACTCGTAGTCGACCTGGACATCCGCGGTGGGGTCCTGGATGGCTTCGGTGAGGAAGGTCAGTTCCCCGGTCAGGTAGTTGATCTGGTAGTCGCTGCCGCGGGTCAGGCGGCGCCCGTTAAGGGTGACCACGTCGCTCCCCTCCAGCAGGTTCTGGGCGGGGAGGGTGAAGGAGGCCTGGCGGGTGGAGAGGCTGATCTCCAGGTAGTAACGGGAGATCCGTACCAGCGTCTGCCGGTCGATCTCCTCGTACATGGCAACCTGCTCGTTCAACGCCGGGTTCAGCCACGGCTCCAAGTCGGGGAAGATCAGTTCCCCCCGGGCCAGGTTCACGTAGTTCTCGTTCAGGTCGATCTTGCCGTCGGGGGGGGTGCCCGGCAGTTCCCCCCACTGGTCGAGCCCCAGCAGGTTCAGGAAGTCGGTACCGTTCTGGGTGTAGTCATCCTCCCCCGAAGGCCGGTCGTAGAAGATCTTCACGTTGAAGCCTTCGGCCGGGATGTTGCGCGCCCCCAGGTAATAGACATTGCGCAACTCATACCGCCAGGTGGCATCAGCGGGACGCGGGTCCTTCGGCTTGATCAGCTTCATGACCAGGGGCAGCTCCGGGTGCTCCGGGGTCGGGGCCTGACCGACCTGCCGGCCTCCCGCGGTCGTGTAGACCACCCCGAGTACCTCGGTAGGGCCCAGGCTGACGTTGAGCGCCAGGACCCCGAGCGCCCGGCTGAGGTAGTACTGGTCGGGGCTGATCTCGTGGAAGGAGCCCTTGTGGGTCTCCCGGGAGTCCTCCGGAGCGGGATTGTCGGGATCGAAGTAGGCGACCGCATCGGGGACGGCGGCCAGCTCGGCGTCATTCTCGTAGCGACTGTCGTCGATATAGACGCTGATGGAGACGATCGAATCGGCCAGGACCGAGATGCGCTCCTCGAACCGGTTGCGGTAGGCCAGGTCGAGGAAGTAGTAGGAGCCCAGCAGCGGCTCGATGTCGGGCCGCCGGATCTTCGACTCCTTGGCCCCGGCCCGGAAGGATGCCTTCTCCCCGGCCCCCTTCTCCTGGCTGGCCAGGGCGGTCACCGTCAGGTCCCCCAGGCGGGCCACCGCCTTCAGCCCGAAGAGCCCCTGCGCCCCCTGGTTGAAGCCGAGATACTGGGAACCGGTCATGCGGAAGTCGGTGTTCCCCGCAATCACCTCCTGCAGGATCTCATCCTCATATCCCCGGTAGCGCACGTTGATCCGGTTCTCCAGGTCGGTCAACGCGCGGGAGTCCTGGTCCACCGTCACCTCGAGCTTGCTCCCCACCGTCCCCTCGATGCGGAACTGGGAGGTCTGCTCCATGTTCAGGGCGGGGAACTTGCTCTGGTAGGCGGTGGCCGTGGAGACCGCCCCCTCGGTCCATTCGCTGCGCCCGCTGAACCTCAGGCTCCGGTTGCCCGAGACGCGCAGTCCCGCGCCTCCTTCGCCGACCACGCTGCTCAATCCCTTGGGGACGGTGATGGGAATCTCCCAGGCCAGCAGGCCGCGCTCGCCGGGGGCAGCCTCCTCCTGCAATCCGGAGATCGTGGCGCCCACCAGCTGGCGCCGCGCCTGGTCGCCCCGGACCCGCTCCAAGTAGTCGTCCAGGCTCAGCACCTGCGGCCGCCCGACCGGCCGGCGACCGTAGAGGGCCAGGAAGCGGACCTCCCGGCCACCCGGCTGCACTTCCACCTGGGTGCTCAGACCGGGCAGGCTCCCGGGGGCATAAAGGCCTCGGGCACGCAGGCCGACCCCGAAAGGCAGGCCGCGTCCGGGGATCGGAGGCTGGGTCAGGCCGTCATAGACCCCGGGGAAGGGACGCAGCCGCACCCCGACCCGGGCGAAGATGCCCGGTTCCTGCGCCTGGACCGGCACAACCCGGCCCGCGCTCAGCGCCAGTGCCGGGATGAGCAGGTAGTGCAGGGGGGGGAGTCGTGAGACCACCCGGACGCTCCTTGCCGACAGACACCTCTCCACGGCCCCAGGTCGGGGCGTGGCGCGAACCTGTAACGGTCACAAGGTCTCCGGGCGTCCCTCCGGCAGCGACGGGGTCCAGGGGAAGGAACAGTCTAGAGGAGGCCCGGGGCGGCGGACAAGACCGAATCCCCCCATCCCGGCGGTGCGCTGGTCGGGGACCGGTCGAGGGCGCTATATTCTCAGGACTGTGCGCATGCTGAGCCGATATGTCCTCCGCGAGCACCTGGGACCGTTCGTCCTCTCCCTGGCGGTGCTCACCTTCCTCTTCCTGATGCAGCACATCATCCAGGTGCTGGACATGGTCATCGGGAAGGGACTCCAGGTGGACATCGTCCTCGAGCTCTTCTTCCTGAACATCGCCTGGATGGTCGCGCTCACCGTCCCCATGGCGGTGCTGGTGGCCGTGCTGATGGCTTTCGGACGGCTCTCCCACGACGGCGAGATGACGGCGCTGCGGGCCAGCGGCATCAGCCCGACCCGCCTGGTCCTGCCGGTCCTGCTCGCCGGAGTGGTGGTGGCGGCCGGACTGGTCTACTTCAACGACCACATCCTGCCCGAGTTCAACTACCGGCTGAAGAACCTGATGGCCGACATCAGCGCCCTGCGTCCCACCCTCAACCTGCGGCCGGGGGTGTTCGTGGAGAGCGTGGACGGTTACACCATCCACCTGCAGGAGGTGGACCCCACCTCCAACCGGGTGCGGGGCGTCACCATCATCCAGTATCTCGACTTCACCCCCCCCGACCCGCCGCGCATCATCCGCGCCGAACACGGATCGATGACCTTCAACGCGGAGCGGGAGACGCTTGATCTCGACCTGTTCGAGGGGACCGTCACCGAGGTCCACGCGGGGCAGAGCCGGGTCCAGGACTTCCATGAGATGAAGACCTTCATGGCGGTTACCGGCACGGCCCTGGAGCGGCGCGAGACGGGGGTACGCGGGGACCGCGAACTGCCTATCCGGGACATGAAGGCCCGCGCCGCAGCCCGTGACTCCTCCCGCCTGGGTCACGAGCGGCAGATGCAGGAACTGCCTGTGCCCTTCCTCCAGCGGGTGATCGAGGGTCGCGCGGTCGACCTGCCCGAGTCGGGACAGGGGCTGCGCCCCGAGGCACGGGTGCTGGGGGCGCACCGCGCACTGCAGGCCCGGCTCGAGTCGTCCGACCGGCAGCGGGAGTTCTACGAACGCCAGCGGGACCGTTACTGGGTCGAGATCCACAAGAAGTGGTCGATCCCCTTCGCCTGCATCGCCTTCGTACTGATCGGTATTCCCCTGGGCGTGATGGCCCGCCGCGGCGGCGCCGTCCTCTCCTTCGGGATCGCCCTCCTCTTCTTCGTGCTCTACTGGATCTCGCTCATCCTCGGGGAGGATCTGGCCGACCGCAACCTGATGGACCCCTGGGTAGGGATGTGGCTGCCCAACATCATCGTCTCGCTGGCCGGTCTCTACCTGCTGCAGACCGGCGTGCGCGAACAACGTTTCATCCGCTGGGAGGCGCTGGCCCGCCTGCTGCCGGGGGGGATGGGACGGCGGCTGGCCGAGCGCATTACCGGGGAGGGCCGGCCGTGAGGCTGATCGGGCGCCGGGTGATGCGGACCTTCCTGGTCACCCTGGTCGGCGCCCTGGCGGCCATCGTGGTCATCTTCATCGTGCTCGACCTGACCGAGAACATGAGCACCTTCATCGATCGCAAGGCTCCCCTGGCCGCGGTCGCTCTCAATTATCTCTACTTCATCCCCGAGATCGTTGTGCTGACCCTGCCGGTGGCCATGCTGCTGGCCAGCCTGGCCACCCTGGGCGGGATGGCCCGGGACAATGAACTGATCGCCCTCAAGGCCTCGGGGATCAGCAGCTACCTGCCCATCCGGGCCTTGGCCGCCCTGGCGCTGGTGGTGACCGTCGGTTCCTTCTTCATCGGTGAGACGCTGGCCCCGGTGGCCAACGCTTCGCGCGGGATGGTGGAGAACCAGTTCATCAAGCGGCAGGGGGCCATCTCCCGCACCGAGACGATCAACCGCGCCCTCGATTTGGGAGCGGGGCGGGTCCTCTTCGTGAAGCGCTACAACTCCGAGGAACAGCAGGGGCTGGACTGCACGCTCGCCTTCGCCTCGGGTATCCGGATCGACCGGCTGGTGCAGGCTCAGCGCATGCGCTGGGACGCTGAGGGGAATCGCTGGACCTTCGAGACGGTCATCGAGCGGACCTGGTCGGAGGGGGTGGAGAGCTACCGCCGCTATCCCCGTCTCGAGGAGGCCCTCCCCTTCATCACCCCGGAGATCCTCGCCTCGCGCGAGAAGGACCCCGATGAGATGGGCTACGGCGAGCTCCGCGCGTACGTGGAGCGGGGACGGGCGCAGGGACGGCCGGTGATCCGCGCCCAGGTGGATATGTACACCAAGATCGCCTTCCCTTTCTCCAACTTCATCATCGTGCTCTTCGGGGCCTCTCTGGCCGCGGTACGCCGGCGGAGCGGCCTGGCGGTGGGCTTCACGGTCAGTCTCTTCATCTGTTTCGTCTACTACATCGTCATGCGGACCGGCCAGGCCCTGGGGTACAACGGGGACCTCTCCCCCTGGCTGGCCGCCTGGATCGGCAACTTCCTCTTCGGCGGGCTGAGTCTCTACTTCCTCCGGCGCGCCCGCTACTGAGCCGGGCCCACCCGGCCGCCGCCAGTTGTATCCTCTAGTCCATCCGATTATCGCCAGTTCCTCCTTCTTTTATTCTTTTCCTCTCTTGACAGGTTCTTTTCCGGAAGTTAGTGTGTCGGTTAACTAATACACCAAGATTGGAGCCATGAGCGTACGTTTCCGCATCGACCCGGCAGATCCCCGGCCCATCTACCTGCAGATCATGGATGAGATCCGCCGGGCCCTCGTGGTCGGCACCCTGGAGCCTGAAGCCCCTCTCCCCTCGGTCCGCCAGCTCGCCGGTGAGCTGCGGATCAACCCGAACACGGTGCAACAGGCCTACCGGGAGCTCGAACGCGAGGGCCTGGTCTATGTCCAGCGCGGGCAGGGGACCTTCCTCTCCTCCCGCGCCCTGCCCGAGGCCGAGCGCGCCCGATTGACCGCCCAGGTAGCCGCCCGCGCCCTGCGGGACGCCTGGCGCCACGGCCTGGGGGCCGAGGAACTGATCACGGCGCTGAAGGAGGCCGCCGCCGGCAACGGCCACGGACCGCGCGCCGCCGCACCCGAAGCGGCATCCGACGACCGACCCGGAGGAACCGAGGCATGAACGAGAGTGTCCCCCTGCGTATCCAGACCGACCGGCCCGCCGTCCTGCTGCGGAAGGTGCACAAGAGTTACGGGCGGACCCGGGCCCTCGACGGACTCGACCTGACCGTCCCCGAGGGGAGCGTCTACCTGCTGGTGGGGCCGAACGGCTCGGGCAAAACCACCACTATGAAGCTGCTGCTCGACCTGGTCCGTTCGGGGGAGGGCACAGCCACCGTCTTCGGGCTCGACCCGGTAGGAAGCGGCCCGCAGGTACGGGCCCTCATCGGTTACGTACCCGAGCAGCACACCCTGGGTTATCCCTGGATGAGAACCGGCCGGCTGCTCGAACACCACGCCACCTACTACCCCGCCTGGGACACTACCTACGCCGACCGGCTGATCAAGACTCTGGAGATCGATCCCGCCGCCAAGTACGGGAAGCTCTCCAAGGGGGAGGCCCGCCGGATCCACTTCGTGATGGCCCTGGCCCACCGCCCGCCCCTGCTGCTGCTGGACGAGCCGATGGACGGACTCGATCCCTTCGTGCGGGGGGATGTCATCGCCCTGCTGGCCGATCACCTGGCCGAGAACCCGACCACCGTGCTGGCCTCCACCCACCATATCGAGGAACTGAGCACCCTGGCCGACCACCTGGGAGTGATCCGGAGCGGCCGGCTGGTGGCCGAGACCGACCGCGCCACCCTCGACGGGCTGCTGCGCACCTACCGGATGCAGGTGCCCGGCGGCTGGGCGGGGGTGCCGGAACTCTCCGAGCGAGTACTGCGGCGCAACGGCACCGAAGGCGAGGTGGTCTGGACGGTCTGGGGGGAGGAAGAGGAAGTCATCGAGCGGTTCAAGGCGGCCGGGGCGACCGTGCGCGATGCCGTCCCCCTGCGCCTGGAGGAAGCCGCCCTGGCCCTGCTCAGCCGGGAGATGCGGCCGTGACGACCGCCGTCCTGCGCCCGCTCCCCGGCGCCGCCACTGTCTTTCGCGAGCAGCTCCGCCTGGTCTGGGACCGCGACAGGTGGCAACTGCTGGCCCTCTGGGGCTGCCTCTTCATGTTCGCCCCCTCCGGGTACTGGGAGGGGATTCCTTTCCTTTCTTTCTTCGCCCTCTTCCTGGCCGGCATCTGGGCGGAGTTCATCTGGCGGAGCGAGTCGCCGACGGGGCGGAGCTATCACCTGGCCATGCCGCTCGCCAAGCCGGTCCACCATCTCCTGCGGGTCGCCGCCGGGCTGATCTGGCTGCTGCTCCTCTTCCTGGCGGCCGTTCTCCCCGATCAGCTCATCCACATCACGACCTTCCCCACGATGAGGGAAGCCCGGCTGGCGGTGATACCGGGCTGGCTCCTGGTCGCCTGGCCTTTGGCCTTGATGACGACCTACCTGCTCGTCTCCGCCCTGGTGATCGCGACCCGGCATCCGGCCCTCTGGGTGGCCGGGATACTGGGCGTGCTCTTTCTGCTCCTGCCCATCATCTCTATGGCGGACCTTTGGGGTCAGGCCAGGCTTTTCGATCGGGTCTTCTATGGAACCGGGATGGCCGACGCCCTGACGCCGAACTGGTGGCTGAGGGGGACAGTCCCCGGCCGGATCTACGGCCATCCGGGTCCGTTCGATCCGGCCAACCTCTACCCGGGGTTGCTCTGGTTCGGAGGGGCAGTCGCCCTGCTCCTTCTGGCCGTACACCGGAATCGGGAGGCCTGAACAATGAGTGCCCTGATCGAGACGGCAGCCCGTC
>CAZFHZ010000152.1:0-7035 GCA_964519015.1 uncultured Gemmatimonadota bacterium
ACCTCGGCATCGGTTCGGAACGAGCGCATCATAGGCCGCCCCGGTCGGGCGGCCAAGGGGAGAGGCGACGGCCCAAGGGAGAGGCGGCGGTTCGATCAAGCGACGGCGGCCCGACTGGAACGGGGTGTATGGTGATTGCAGCCCTGCCCCCGTCTGGGGCAGAATCGGTCGGTCGCCGAACCCGGGCCGGGAGGACAGCCATGATGAGCTTCGAGACGGTGCGGCGCCGCGGGCCCACCACCCCCGCGCAGGTCCTGGCGGATTTCCGCCGTGACCTGGCCCTGCTCCCCTCCGCAGAGGTGGCCACCGCCCTTGCCTTCCTCCCCGAGCGGATCGAAGTGCCCGACCTGCTCGAGTTCACCGCCGAGGAAAGGCCGGGACTCCCCCTGGCCGGGGTGCCCTTCCTGGTCAAGGACCTCTACGATGTGGCCGGCTGGCCGACCACCGCTTCCTCCACCTTCCTGGCCGACGAACGCGGGATCCCCGAGCATACCGCCTCGCTGGTGCGTCGGTTCTGGGAACTGGGTGCGGTCCCGGTCGGCAAGACCCACCTGAACGAGTTCGCCTACGGGCTCTCGGGTCGCAATGTCCACTTCGGGAACTGCCCGCATCCCCGCTTCCCCGACCGCATCCCGGGCGGTTCCAGCTCCGGCTCGGCCTGGGGGGTCGGCCAGGGACTGGTTCCGCTCGCCCTGGGCACCGACACCGGCGGTTCGGTGCGCGTGCCGGCCGCTTTCTGCGGTCTCTGGGGATTGCGGCTCACGCCGGCGGAGGGCTGGCTGGAGGGGTGCTTCCCCCTCTCCCCCTCGATGGACACGGCCGGCTGGTTCACCCACAATCCGGAGGACATGGCCGTCCTGATCCGACTCCTGTTGGAGGATCCGGCACCGGTCGACATTGAGTTGAGAGGCCTCCGACTGGCCCCGGGAACAGCTGTCAGCGATCCCTACCTGACGGCCGCTTGCGACCAGTTGTACGAAGCGCTCAGGTTGGCCGTCGACAGCGAGACCGAGCGCGCTTTCGAGGCTGCCTGCGCCGACCTCGTTACCCACTACGCGGTCATCCAGAGCCGGGAGGCCTTCACCGTGCACGAGCCCTGGCTCGACCGGTACCGGGATCAGTACGGTCCGGCCGTCTGGGCCCGGATCGACCGTGGGCGGCACTGGTCACCGGGGCAGGTATCTGCCGCCGAGACCGCCCGGGAAGGACTGGTCACCTTCTTCAGAACGCTGTTCGAGGATTGGGACTACGTTGTGATACCGGCAGTCCCGGTAACCGCTCCCCGCGCCTCCGACCTGGACGAGGAGTTGCGCACCTGTCTGTTGACCCTGACCGCCCCGGCCAGTCTGGCCGCCCTGCCGGTGCTCACTCTCCCCGTACCGCTCCCCGACGGTCTGAGCGGTGGGCTGCAGCTCATCTTCCCGGACGGCCGCTGGGAGGTGCCGCTGCACCTGCTGGAGGTTCTCTCCTGAGGTCCGTTCCCCACCGGGGGCGGCATGATCACGGGAAGATCGGTCCGAGCCGTCCCCCCGGCACCTCGGCCAGGGCCCGGTTGCGGAGCCGGTCCCGCATGGCCGGGATGATCTGCCGGGAGAGCAGCCCGGTGAGCGGGGACCGCCGGCGATCCGAGCCCAGCCGGGTGGTGCTCACCACGACCAGGTCCAATCCGGGCACCACGAAGAGGTACTGCCCGCCGTAGCCGACCGCGTACCAGACGTCCTCTCCGGCCAATCGCCGGTACCACCAGCCCAGACCGTAGCCCCACATCCCCGTTCGGCCGGTGGACAGCGACCAGGACGAATCGATCCAGGCCGCGCTGACCACCTGGCGCTCCCCGATCCGGCCCCGGTTCAGGTAGAGATGTCCGAAGGTCACCATCTCGCGGGGAGTGAGGGACATGTTGTTGCCGCCCAGGTAGTAGCCCAGTGGGTCCTGGTCCCAGGCCCGGGTGGTGATACCCAGGGGATTGAAGAGGTAGCGGCGGGCGTATTCCAGGGTGCTCAGGCCGCTGGCCCGGGTCAGGACCACCGAGAGTAGATGGAAGTTACCGGTGCTGTAACGCATCCGCACCCCCGGCGGTTCGCGCACCGGCTGATCCAGGACGTATCGGATCCAGTCGCGGCTGGCTACCCAGCGGTCGTAGTTGTCGAAGCTGGTCCCCTCCAGCCCGGACGTCATGCTGATCAGGTGACGCAGGGTGATCTCCCGTTTGCCGGGAGCGAGCCCGTCGTCGAAGTAGTCCGGCAGCAGTCCGGCCACCGTCTGGTCGAGCGAGGTCAGCTCCCCCCGGTCGAGGGCGATCCCGACCAGGGCCGAGAGGATGGTCTTGGAGACCGACTTCACGTTCACGGGGCGGTCGGGACGCAGGCCTTCGAAGTAGTGCTCGACCACCAGGGTGTCCTCGAAGGAGATCAGCAGGCTGTTGAGTGGTGCGAGCCGGGCGGCTTCCTGCTCGATGCGGGCCAGCCAGAGGGAGTCGGGCGGGGGGGGGGGGGGCGGCAGGGGAGTGATGATCCGGGCCGGCCCGCGCAGCCGCGGCAGCAGCAGCACGGCGAGGGTCAGGAGCATCAACGGCCCCAGGCCGATGACCGCCAGTATCGTATGCCGGCGTCGGCGTTGGCGCCGGACCTCTTTAGGATCGCGCGGGATGTCCATGCCACCCATTGATACACCGCCTGGATGGCCGGGGTTGCCTTATCCTCCTACGGTCGCCTGAGGTGCCGGATCACAACCCGAGCGCGGCGCGCACCCCTTCGCCGTAGGCCGGGTCGGCCCTGGTGAAGTGGGCGAGCTGACGCTCGATGATCTCGTGCGGCACGCCCGTCATGGCCCCGGCGATCGCCCGGTGCAGCCTCTCCTTCTCAGCCTGCGGCATCAGCCGATACAGGTTGCCGGCCTGGGTGTAGTCGTCGTTGCCCTCGCGGTGGTCGTAGCGGTCGGCGTCCCCGCTGATCTTCAACGGCGGCTCCACGAACTTCCGGTCCTCGACCGGTCCGCCGAAGCTGTTCGGCTCGTAATTGACCGAACCACCCTCGTTCCCATCGAAGCGCATGACCCCGTCGCGATAGTAGGTCGCCACCTCGACGCGGGACCGGTTGACCGGCAGACTCTCGTAGTTGACTCCGATCCGGTGGCGGTGGGCGTCGGCGTAGGAGACGATCCGGAACTGGAGCATCTTATCCGGGCTGTGGCTGATTCCGGGGACGACGTTGGCGGGGGAGAAGGCGGACTGCTCGACCTCGGCGAAGTAGTTCTCGGGATTGCGGTTCAGTTCCATGATGCCGACGGTGATCAACGGGTAGTCGGCGTGCGGCCACACCTTGGTGAGGTCGAACGGATTGTACGGCGTCTTCTCCGCGTCGGTCTCGGGCATCACCTGGACCATCAACCGCCACTTCGGGAATTCACCCTTCTCGATCGACCCGAACAGGTCGCGCTGGTGGCTCTCCCGGTCCTGGCCGATCAACTTCGCAGACTCCTCGTCGGTCAGGCAGGCGATGCCCTGCACCGTCTTGAAGTGGAACTTGACCCAGAAGCGCTCGTTCTTCGCGTTGATGAGACTGTAAGTGTGGCTGCCGTAACCGTTCATGTGGCGAAATGTCTTCGGCAGGCCGCGGTCGGAGAAGAGGATCGTCACCTGGTGCAGGCTCTCGGGCGACAGCGACCAGAAGTCCCACATGGCCGTAGTGCTGCGCAGATTGGTCTTGGGATCCCGCTTCTGGGTGTGGATGAAGTCGGGGAACTTGTACGGGTCGCGCACGAAGAAGACCGGGGTGTTGTTGCCGACCAGGTCCCAGTTGCCCTCGTCGGTGTAGAACTTGAGCGCGAAGCCGCGCACGTCCCGCTCGGCATCGGCGGCACCCCGCTCACCGGCCACGGTCGAGAAGCGGGCGAAGCACTCCGTCTTCTTACCGACCTGCGAGAAGATCGAAGCCCTGGTGAAGCCGGTGATGTCGCCGGTGCAGGTGAAGGTGCCGTACGCGCCCGAGCCCTTGGCGTGGACCACCCGCTCGGGGATCCGCTCCCGGTTGAAGTGGGCGTGTTTCTCGAACAGCTGCCAGTCCTGGACCAGCAGCGGGCCGCGCGGTCCGGCGGTCAGCGCGTTCTGGTTGTCGCCGACCGGGATGCCGGCCGAGGTGGTGAGTTGTTTCTTGTCGCTCTTCTTCATCGTTTCCTTTCCCGGGCCCGGCAGGATATCGATACGCAGTCCAGCCCCGGATTCGGTCAACGTGATCGCGCTATAGCGGGATGCACTTCATCCGATACAGAACACGGTAGGGCCCGGACAGCCGCGTCTCACCTCTGCTTGGGGAACTTCTTGAACTGCTTGATGAGCCGGGCGATCCGTTTCTCTTCTTTGTCCTTCAGGATCGGGTCACGCCGCCGCTCCTGGAAGGCGATCTCCTTCTGGAGCTTACGGTAACTCTCCAGGCGGGCCGCTTCCAGCCGCCCCTCGGTGACCGCCGCTACCACCGCGCAGCCCGGTTCGGTGTCATGGCGGCAGTCGCGGAAACGGCAGCCGGCGGCCAGCTCGATCACGTCGGTGAAAGGGGCGGCCAAGTCCTCCTCGCCCGCCCAGAGCTGGACCTCGCGCAGCCCGGGGTTGTCGATGAGCAAGCCCGCGCCGGGGATGGGGAGCAGTTCCCGTACCGAGGTGATGTGCCGTCCCCGTCCGTCGGAGGCCCGCACTTCACCGGTGGACTGGCGATCCTGCCCGAGCAGGCGGTTGATCAGGGTCGATTTGCCCACTCCGGAGGAGCCGATCAGGGCGCCGGTGCGCCCGGCCGGCAGGGCGGATCGCAGCGTTTCCACCCCCTCGCCCGTGCGCGCGCTCATGAGCAGGAGTTCGACCCCGGGTGCGATGCCGGCCACCTCGGCCAGCCGGGCGGGCAGGTCCTCGGCCAGGTCGACCTTGTTCAGGACCACCACCGGCTCGATCCCGCCGGCGGCGGCCAGTACCAGGAAGCGCTCCAGGCGCCGGAGGTTGAACTCCCGGTCGAGCCCGGAGACCACGAAGACCCGGTCGAGGTTGGCCGCCAGCACCTGCTCTTCGCTGCGCTCCCCGGCGACTTTGCGGGAGAACCGGGTTCGGCGGGGGAGCAGGTCGTGGATGGAGGCGCTTCCCTCCCGGACCAGGCCGCTGGCCGCCACCCAGTCCCCGACCACCGGCATGTCAGCGGCCGAGTGGACCAGGTGGTGGAGCCGGCCGGAGAGTTCCCCGAACGAGGGGCCCGAGGGACTCAACAGCTCGAAGCCGGTGCGGTGCCGGGCGGCCACCCGGGCCGGCTCGAACCCCTCGGCCTCGAAGGGGGCGAAGGCCTCGGCGAACCCGGCGTCCCAGCCCAGGTCGGTCAGGTTCATACTACCGGCCGCGCTCGGCATTCAGGTGTCGGGCCTCATCCGGTCTCGCCGGTAACCGGTTCGCCCGCCTCATGCGCCCAGCCGTTTCAGTACGCGCTTCAGCCGGGTGAGCCCCTCGACCAGGTACTCCGGCTCGGGGCCGTAGCCCAGGCGCAGGTAGTGGTCCATGCCGAACTGGTCCCCGGGCACGATCAGGGTCGATTCGTCGGCCCGGGCCCGCTCGGCCAGCTCCGAGGAGTTGACCTCCAGGGCGTACTTCACCCAGAGGATCGCCCCGGCGTCGGAGGGGATATAGTCGAAGAGCCCGGCCTGAGTATCCACCCACTCCCGGAGCAGGGGGAGGTTGCGGTTCAGGATGGCCCGGGTGCGCTCCAGGATGCGGCGGCGCCGCTCCGGCTCCAGGGCGTGGATGGCCAGCGTCTCGGTGATCGGGGAGGGGCAGATGGTCGAGTAGTCGTGGTAGGTCCAGAGGGCGTGCACCATCTCCTTATCGGGGGAGGCCGCCCAGCCGATGCGCAGCCCCGGCAGCCCGTAGGCCTTGGAGAGCCCGGAGGTGATGACCAGCCGCTCGCACCGCCCCCACATCGAGGGAGTCGGTTGGCCGTCCCGCTCGGCCCCGCGGTAGATCTCGTCGGATAGCACCCAGGCGCCCACCCGGTCGGCCGCCCGGGCCACCGCGTCCAGGTACTCCTCTCCCAGCACCCGCCCGGTCGGGTTGTTCGGGTTGGTGATGATGATCAGGCGTGTCTTCTTGTTCACCAATTTGTCGAGTTCGCCGGGATCGGGCCGCCAATCGAGTTCGCGCCGCAGCGGCCAGCCCCGCACCGATGCCCCCCAGCCGCGCACCAGCCCGTGCGTCTGCATGTAGTTGGGGAGCATCATGACCACTTCGTTCCCCGGCTCGAGCAAGCGCAGGGTGGTCAGGAAGTTGGCCTCGGCCCCGCCGTGGGTGACCAGCACGTTGTCCAGGTCCGCTCCCGGGTAGAGTAGGGCGATCCGCTCGCGCAACACCTCGGCGCCGTTCCCCTGCGCGTAGCCGAGCCGCAGGTCGAGAAGGGCGGCCGGGACCAGGCCGCCGTCCCCCCCCGGCAGTTCCAGGAGTTCTTCCAGGCTGAGCGGATGGACCCCGCTCTCGGAGAGGTTGTAGGCCACCTTGTGTTCCCAGGTGGACTGCCAGCGCTCCATCTCGAACGGTTCGATGCGCATCGGTTACGGCTCCACGAAGCGGGTGGTAGAAGTGCGAACTGACAAAGTACTACCTGACATATTACTACCCGATACGGCGCTCCTGGAGAGAACACCACTAGATATGGCGTTCCCTGACCGGGCGCTTCCTCGAGATGACCATAACGGCCGTTGTCTGGCCGGGCCACTTCGAAAATCGGGGACAGATGGGCTGAGCCCGTACGGCCAACTGCTGAGCCAGGGCAAAGGGTTGTCGTGGGCGATAGAGACCCATGGATACATACCAGAACTGGAAGGGAATAAACGCATCTCCATACCTGGAAGTTCCAAGTCTGGGTGAAGGGAGCAGGGAGATCGGACTAGTAGACCGATAATCCAAATTCTCTTCTCCAATGCAGGAAAATTCTTACCCACAAAGCAATAAAGGCTCTTCAGGGTTTCTCATGGGTTCATGTCCAGTCCGCCACAGTGGAACAGGATGGCCATCCT
>CAZFHZ010000153.1:0-6938 GCA_964519015.1 uncultured Gemmatimonadota bacterium
GGCTGGTCGAGCAGCTCTCCGGCGGGCGGATCGGCTACATCCACCTGCCCAACACCTCGATCGAGGGGTTCCGGGAGCTCTACGAGGGATTCCAGCCGCTCCACACGAAGGACGCGCTGATCCTGGACGACCGCTACAACGGCGGCGGTTTCATCCCCGATGAGATGGGCCTGCTGCTCGACAAGCCGATCCTGAACTTCTGGGCTCGCCGCAACCTGGAGCTGTACAGCCAGCCCTTCGTGGTCCACACCGGGCCGAAGGCGGTGCTCATCAACGGGCAGTCCAGTTCGGGAGGGGATGCCTTCCCCTACTACTTCAAGGAGCTCGGGCTTGGGCCGCTCATCGGTGAGCGGACCTGGGGGGGTCTGGTGGGCATCTCGGGCAATCCCGGCTTCGTGGACGGCGGCAGCATCTCGGTCCCCCAGTTCGCCTTCGTGGACGTCCAGGGACACTGGGCGGTGGAGACCGAAGGGGTCGCCCCCGACATCGAGCTGCTCGACCGGCCTGAAGAGATCGCTGCCGGGCGGGAAGCGATGATCGAACGGGCCGTCCAATACCTGCTGGAAGAGCTGAAGAAACCGCAGTACCGGCGCCCGGAGAAGCCCTCCGGACCGATCCGCCGACCCCCGCCGGAATGACGAACGAGGATAACAGGGGGCCCGCCCGGAAGCGTGAACCGCTCCCGGGCGGGCCCGCATCCACCGACGCTCTCCCATTCCCGGTCCGCGCAGGGACCGGTTCCTATCCGGAGCGACGAGGTCGCCCCCCTCGGAGTCTGCTTGCGTTATTGCAGAAGTATTGTATATTAATTGTCTAGATTACAGGACTGCCCCCGGGACCCCCCGGAAAAGGAACGGATGTGATGGCAACGAACAGGTTCGAGCACGGCCTCCCGGCCGGCACAACCCGCGGATCGAGGTCCGCTCCCCTGCTCCTGCTGCTTCTGGCAGCGGGCGCACCTCCTCCGGTGTCCGCCCAGGTCGATCGCGGGCCGGCCGAAGTGCGCCCCCTCCGGCTGGAGGAGAGCTTGGCGGCCGCCCTGGAGGGGAACCGGGCCATCCAGGATGCCCGGCTACAGCTGTTGACGGCCGAGCAGCAGGTCAGCGAGGCGCGGGGGAACGCCCTGCCGGTGATCAACGGGAACCTCCGCTTCTCGCGGAACCTGAAGCCCTTGGAAACGTTCCTGCCGGCCCGCATCTTCGATCCTTCGGCCGGGGAGAACGACTACATCCCGGTTCGCTTCGCGGCCGATAACAACTGGAACTCCTCGATCTCGATCGATCAACCGCTCTTCGACTATAAGGTGTTCGTCGGTCTGAAGGTGGCCGGGACGGCCCGCCAGGTATCGGTCGAGGGGTTGCGGGGCTCGGCCCAGCAGGTGGCCACCGCCACCCGGAAGGCGTTCTATGACGTCCTCATCGCCCGGGAGCGCCAGCGGTTGACCGAGAACAGTGTCCAGCGGCTGCGGGCCACCCTCGAGGAGACCCGCTCCCGGAACCGGGCGGGCCTGGTGAGCGATTACGACGTGCTCCGTCTGGAGGTCGAGCTGGGCAACCTGGAGCCGCAACTGCGTCAGTCTGGTGATGCGCTGGAAGCCGCCCGTCGCAACCTGGCCCTGCTCATGGCCGTCGATGTGGACACTCCTCTGGAGCCGGTGGGCAACCTCTCCGACCTGGACGTAGCCACCCGCATCGCCTCCGACCCCCTCTCCGCCGACCTCCTCCGGGTGGTGGGGGAGCCCCGGGCGGTCGAACTGGGCTACCCGGCCCTCCTGGAAGGGGCGTTGCGCGAGCGCTCCGACGTGCGCCAGAACGCCCTCAACCTGGAAGTGGGACGCGCCCGGGTCCAGGCCTCCCTCTCCCAGTTCTTCCCCACCCTGGCCGCGTTCTATTCCTACACGATTACCGCCCAGGACAACGGGCGTCCCAACTTCTTCGGCGAGAACCCCGCTCAACGCACCACCGGGGTGCAGGCCGGACTCTCCCTGCAGATACCGATCTTCAGTGGTTTCCAGAAGAACGCCCGGCTCCAGCAGGACCGGATCCTGGTCCGCCGGGCGGAGACCTCCGGGGTCCAGCTCCGGGAGCAGGCGGCCAACCAGGTCCGGGCGCTCCTGAACGCCCTGGGGGAGACACGCCAGCGGGCCACCGCCCAGGCTCTGGCCGTGGAGCAGGCCCGCCGGGGGTTCGAGATCGCCTCGGCCCAGTACCGGGAGGGGATCAGCAGCCGCCTGGAGGTGGTGGACGCCGAGAACGCCCTCCGGCTGGCCGAGTTCAACTACGCCCAGGCGGTCTACGACCATCTGGTGGCCCAGGCGGACCTCGACCTGGCCATCGGGCGGGTACCCCTGGTGGACGAGCTTATCACGGATGACCGTGACGACCAGTGAGGACACAGACATGACGATACCGACCACACCCGCCGCCGGCCCCGGCCGGTCCTGCCCACCCGTCGCCGCTCTCCTCGCACCGACGGTCGTGATCATCGCCCTCCTGCTGGCCGGCTGCGGCCGTCCCGCCGAGACCGCCGAGGAGGCGGTGGTCCGCATTATGAACGTAGAGGCGGTCGAGCTGGTGCCCCGACCCTTCACCTCCATGATCCGGGTGACCGGCCAGGTGGAAGCGCTCCACGACGTCACCGTGGTGGCCGAGGAGGCCGGCGTGGTCGAGGATATCCTCGTCCCGAAGGGTGCCCCGGTACGCAAGGGGCAGGTCCTGGCCCGGCTCAACAGCGACCTCCTGCACGCCCAGCTGGACGAGGCGCGGGCGTCCGCCGACCTGGCCGAGGAGCAGTGGCAGCGCCAGAAGCGGCTCTGGGAGGAGGAGCATATCGGCACCGAGCTGGCCTACATCCAGGCCCGCGAGAACGCCCGCATGCGCTCGGCCACCGTCCGCACGATGGAGACCCGGATGGAGAAGACGACCATCCGGAGCCTCGTGGGCGGCACGTTCGAGGACTACTACATCGAGGTCGGTGAGTACGCGGTACCGGCCCAGCGCTTCGCCCGGATCGTCTCGATCGACCAGGTCAGGATCACCGGCGGGGTACCGGAGCGCTACGCCACCGATGTCAAGGTGGGGACCACGGTCGAATTGATAATGGACACCTGCCCCGACCAGCCGTGCGTCCACCAGATCGACTATGTCTCCGACACGGTCGATCCCGACTCGCGCACTTTCCGCGTCGAATTGCGCGTGCCGAATCCCAACGGTGTCCTGAAGCCGGGGATGATCTCGAACCTCCACATCCTGCGCGACCAGATCGACGAAGCGATCGTGATCCCGCAGGAGGCGGTCCTGCGCACCCAGAACGGTTACCAGGTGTTCGTGGTCGAGACCCGGGAGGGGAAGGAGTACGCGCAGGCCCGCATCGTCGAGATGGGCCCGAGTGAAGCCAACCAGGTGGTGATTCTCTCCGGCCTGGAGGCGGGGGAGCGGGTGATCACGGTCGGCCAGCTCAAACTGGGCAACGGCGACCTGCTGAACGTGGTCCGCACCACGCCCAGCTGGAACGGAGGGGCGGCCCGATGAGCACCCCCATGACCGCCGGTGGCGAAGGCCGTCGGCCGGCCACCGAGTCGTTCAAAGAGTTCGGGCTCTCCAGCCTGGCCATCCGCAACCCGATCAGCGTGCTGGTGCTGATCACCATGATTGTGATCCTGGGCATCGGTTCCTACCTGGGCATCCCCAAGGAGTCCTCTCCGGAGATCACCATCCCCTTCATCGTGGTGAGCACGATCTACCCGGGAGCCTCCCCCGACGACGTCGAGAGCCTGGTCACCCAGAAGATCGAGCAGGAGCTGGCCACCATCGGGGACATCAAGAACCTGACCAGCACGTCGGTCGAGGGGAGCGCCGGTATCACCGTCGAGTTCAACGCCGGTTACAACATGGACGAGGCGCTCCGCAAGGTCCGGGAGAAGGTCGACCTGGCCAAGCCGAAGCTGCCCGACGACGCCGAAGAACCGGTCGTGATCGAGATCAACACCTCCGAGTTCCCAATCATGCAGGTCAACATCGCCGGCGATTACAACCAGGTCCGCCTCAAGGAGATCGCCGAAGAGATGAAGGACCGCCTCGAGGGGCTCCCCCAGGTCCTGGAGGCGCGGCTTTCGGGCGGGGTGGAACGGGAGGTGAAGGTCGACGTCGACCTCCCCCAGCTGAAGTACTACGGCCTGACCTTCACCGACGTGGTGAGTGCCATCGCGCTGGAGAACGTGACCGTTCCGGGTGGTTCGATCGATGTGGGGAACCTGAAATACCTGGTGCGGGTCCCGGGTGAGTTCACCGACACCCGCCTGATCGAGGATATCGTGGTGTCGGCGCCCGACGACAAACCGATCTATGTGAAGGATGTCGCCACGGTCGATTTCGGGTTCAAGGACCGGGCTTCCTTCGCCCGCATGAACGGCTCTCCGGTGGTCAGTCTCGGCGTGATCAAGCGGGCCGGGGAGAACATCATCGCGACCTCCGAGGAGGTGAAACGGATCATCGAGGAGATGGGCCCCGAGTTCCCTCCCTCCACCTCGGTGACCATCACCTCCGACCAGTCGGTCTACATCGAGGACATGGTCTCCAACCTGGAGAACAACATCATCTCCGGGCTCATCCTGGTGGTGGCCGTCCTCTTCTTCTTCCTGGGGGTGCGCAACGCCCTCCTGGTGGGGCTGGCCATCCCCCTCTCGATGCTCCTCTCGTTCACGGTCATGAGCCTGGCGGGCATGACCATGAACATGATCGTGCTCTTCAGCCTCATCCTCGCCCTGGGGATGCTGGTGGATAACGCGATCGTGGTGATCGAAAACATCTACCGCTATCTGGAAGAAGGGCACGACCGGGTCACCGCCGCCCGCAAGGCCACCGGTGAGGTGGCGGTCCCGATCATCTCCTCCACCGCGACCACCCTGGCCGCCTTCCTCCCGCTCGCCTTCTGGCCCGGTATCGTGGGGGAGTTCATGAAGTTCCTCCCTATCACCCTGATCATCACGCTCTCCTCCTCCCTCTTCGTGGCCCTGGTCATCAACCCGACCCTGGCCTCGCTCTTCATGCGCCTGGAGAGCGCCCCCCGGCGAGCCCTCACCCGGGGAGCCCGCATCCTGACCGTCGTCCTGACCATGCTGCTGTTGGCCGCGGTCAGCGCCGGCAATCCGCTCACCGGAGGGCTGCTCCTTGCCTGCGGGCTGCTCATCTACGGCGCCCACGTGCTCTTCTTCCGGCGGATCGCCCGGGTCTTCCTCGACCGGGTGCTCCCCTTCCAGGTGCGGCTCTACGAACGGACACTCCGATGGGCCCTAAGTCACCGGCTGCTCACGGTGGCGACGGCCACGGGGGCCTTCCTGTTCAGTTTCGTGCTCTTCGGGGCTTTCAACTCCGGGGTGGAGTTCTTCCCCGAACGGGTCCCCCCGAGCGACCTCTACGTGCAGATCGAGGCGCCGGTCGGGACCCGGGTGGACTTCACCGACGGCCTCGTCAAGCGCATCGAGAGCGAGGTCGGCGGTATGCCCGAACAGGTCGACTACAAATCGGTGGTGGCCACCGTGGGTACCCAGCAGAGCGGCGGCTTCGGCGGCGGCTCCTCCGAGAACGTGGCGACCGTGGCGGTCAGCCTGAAGGACTACCAGGACCGGAGCTTCGATGCCTTCCGGACCCTGGAGGAGATGCGCAACCGGATCGGCCGCGACCTGGCCGGAGCGGAGGTCTCCCTCGACAAACCGAGCATGGGGCCCCCCACCGGGCTCCCGGTCTCCATCGAGATCTCCGGTCCCGACTCCGACCTCCTCTCCACCCTGGGGGAACAGGCCAAGCAGGCCCTGGAGAACTCACCGGTCGGGCCGAAACTGGACGGTCTGGTGAGCGATCTGTCCGAGGGGCGTCCTGAACTGGTCGTGGATGTGGACCGGGAGCGGGCGGCCATGTTCGGCCTCAACACCAACCTGGTCGGGTTCGAGGTCCGCAACGCCATCAACGGGGTGACCGCCAGCAAGTACCGCGACGGGGAGGATGAGTACGACGTGGTGGTCCGCCTGGCCCCCGGCTACCGGGAAGATCTGGAGGCGATCGGGGACCTCTCCATCATAAAGGACGGCCGGACCATCCCGATCTCCTCGGTCGCCAGCTGGCGGATCGCCAAGGGGTACGGCGGGATCAACCGCAAGGACCAGAAGCGCATGGTCACCATCTCCAGCGACGTGCGCAGCGGCTTCCAGTCCAACGCCGTCCTGGCCGAGGTGCAGGAGGTCCTGAAGCCCTTCGCCCGGAGCCTCCCGGCGGGCTACACCCTCGCCTACGCCGGCCAGAACCAGGACCAGGACGAAGCCGAGGCCTTCCTCAGCCAGGCCTTCATGATCGCCCTGCTCCTGATCGCCTTCATCCTGATCAGCCAGTTCAACTCGGTGGTCAAGCCGCTGCTCATTCTGGCCAACGTGCTCTTGTCCATCATGGGGGTCCTGCTCGGGCTCATCGTCTTCCGGATGCCCTTCGGGATCATCATGACCGGGGTGGGGGTGATCAGCCTGGCCGGGGTGGTGGTCAACAACGGGATCATCCTGATCGACTATATCGACGTGCTGCGCAACCGGGATGGGATGGACCGGCATGAGGCCCTGATCAAGGGGGGCATGACCCGGTTCCGCCCGGTCATCCTGACCGCCATAACCACGGTCCTGGGGCTGGTACCCCTGGCCATCGGATTGAACCTCGACTTCCTAGGCCTCTTCAGCTCCCTGCAGCCCGACCTTTACTGGGGGGGAGAGCAGGCGGCCTGGTGGGGACCGATGGCGATCGCGGTGATCGCGGGGCTCTCCTTCGCCACCTTCCTGACCCTGGTGCTGACCCCGGTCATGTACTCACTGGTGGATGACGTGTCCGCCTGGACGCGCCGGGTGATCGTGGGGGATTGAAGGAGGCTGAGCCGGCCGGCCTTACCGGCCGGCCGACCAC
>CAZFHZ010000154.1:0-6895 GCA_964519015.1 uncultured Gemmatimonadota bacterium
GTGGTACGTGAGCTGGGTTCAGAACGTCGTGAGACAGTTCGGTCCCTATCTGTCGCGGGCGTAGGAGATTTGAGGGGAGCTGTTCTTAGTACGAGAGGACCGGAACGGACGCACCTCTAGTGCACCAGTTGTCCTGCCAAGGGCACCGCTGGGTAGCTACGTGCGGAGAGGATAAGCGCTGAAAGCATCTAAGCGCGAAGCCCACCCCAAGACCAGATCTCCCGCAGGGTAACCTGCCTGAAGGCCCGTTCGAGACTAGGACGTTGATAGGCTGCAGGTGTAAGCCCAGTAATGGGTTCAGCCGAGCAGTACTAATCAGCCGTGAGGCTTGGCCTATGATCTTCGGGACCCGCGCAGGCCTCATTGAGGTACTCTGAGTCTGAGCAGTATCGTGTCGCAGGGACGTCACGGATCGACCATCTGTCATGAGCTTGTCGGTGGCTATAGCGGAGGGGTCATACCCGTTCCCATTCCGAACACGGTCGTCAAGCCCTCCCGCGCCGATGGTACTTGGGGGTTCACCCCCCTGGGAGAGTAGGTCGCTGCCGGCATTTTAATTACGAGCCCCCCTGAATTGATCCCAGGGGGGCTCTCTATTGTCATCCCTCCCGTACCTGGCCCCCCAGGATGATCGCCTTCCTGCTCCCAAGGTGAGATCATCGCCTCTTGACATGAACACGTATAAGTGTACATATTAATCTTGAAGCGTCGAGAACTGGAAGAGGGCCTCCGGGAAGCAGGTTGGTGGTTCCAGCGGCATGGTCGCCGGCACGACTTGTGGACGAACGGGGAATCGACCGAAGGCATTCCTCGTCACCGGGAAATCCATGAGCGGCTCGCCACCAGGATCCTAAGCCGAGCGAGGTCGAATCCGCCGGGAAAGGAGTGATGCCCTGATGAGACTGGAAGGGCGCATGTGGAAGGATGAGACATTCTGGCTGGTGGAGATCCCCATTCTGGATGCCATGACTCAGGGTCACAGCAGGCGGGAAGCGCTGGAAATGGCTGGAGACTTGGTGGAGACGCTGGCGGACACGGACGGATTCCGGGCTGAAGCGCGTCATGTGGCCGGTGACCGTATCGAGGTCAGCTGCAACGACTCACGTCAGCTGGTAGCTCTCGTGCTACGTCGTCAGCGACAGAAGTATGGCCTGTCGCTGGCGGATGTGGCTCGGCGACTGCACGCCAGATCCCGGAACACCTATGCGCGCTATGAGCAGGGGCGATCGGTGCCGACCATTGAGAAGCTCGCTGAACTGCTGGAGGCAGTATCTGAGAAGGACCTGGTGATCCGCCAGAGCGGAGCGTGATCACCGGTTTCCAGGCTCCCTGTCAACCCCGCAGGGCCCTCCCGCGTCGATGGTATTCAGGGTTTACCCCCCTGGGAGAACAGGTCGCTGCCGGCATTAATTCGAAAGCCCCCCGGGGAGTCATCCCCGGGGGGCTTTCTCCTGGTGCCCGGATCCCCCATGCTTTTCCACTGCCCCGTTCGGGTATAATCGACGCGATCAATTGGATATTATACCCTTTCGGTACTATTTTGTTCTTGTTCCATGAAATTATATGCGTTAGGGTATAACCATGACAACCAACGTACTGGCAGGATTCGTGAAGGATCAGAGGAAGGCCCTGGGCCTGACACAGGTGGATCTGGCCGGCCAGGCTGGTGTGGGCCTCCGTTTCATCCGGGATCTGGAGCAAGCCAAAGCAACCCTGAGGATGGACAAGGTGAACCAGGTTTTGGCGCTCTTCGGAAGCAAGCTTGGGCCGATCCCCCTGACGGCGGAAGATCGCGATGGCCCGGACCGGTAGAGTCTTCATGGACGGAGAGTTCGCCGGAATCATCCGTGAGGACGAGGAGGGATTCTGGTTCACGTACGATGAGGGCTACCTCGGCAGTGCTGACGCGAGGGCGATCAGCCTTGCCCTGCCCCTGCAGGCCGGTCCTTACCATGACAGGACCCTGTTCCCCTTCTTCGACGGCCTGATCCCCGAGGGTTGGCTGTTGGACATCGCCGAGAAGACCTGGAAATTGGACCCCAGGGACCGGATGGGCCTGTTGCTGGCCTGCTGTGAGGATTGCATCGGCGCTGTATCCGTGGGGCGGGAGGAGGGGCCAGGTGACGCCTGATCGTTGCTTCATCTGTTGCGAGCGCCTGGAGCAGAAACCGGGACTGTATCATCGGCAGTGCTCGGAGAGCTTTTACGGCGATCCGGTACCACCTGAGCTGCCATACGGCTGGGGCGATCTGAACTCGCTGGCCGAGCAGGTGATTCGTACCCGAATCTCGGTACCGGGAATCCAACCGAAGCTCTCGCTCCATCTGGATCGGAGCGAAAGCAGAGAAAGCCGCTTCACGCTGGTCGGTCTCTGGGGTGACTTCGTCCTCAAGCCCCCGCACGAGGACTACCCCGGCATGCCCGAATTGGAACATGCGTGCATGAGTATGGCGCGTTCGTGCGGGATCGAGACGGTTCCATTCGCCCTGATGCCATTGAAGAGTGGCGAACCGGCCTACCTGTCCCGGCGAGTCGATCGAGACACCAGGGGAAAGCTCCACATGGAGGACATGGCCCAGGTGACAGGGAAGATGACGGAACAGAAGTATAGGGGCTCATTGGAGCAGGTCGGCAAGGCAGTATGGGCCTACTCCGCGACCCCGCTCCTGGACGTTGTCCGTCTGTTCGAGCTGACGGTCTTCTGTTTCCTGACGGCGAACTCGGATATGCACCTGAAGAACTTCTCGCTGCTATACGGGCGGGACGGGCGCATCCGGCTGGCGCCCGCTTATGATCTGCTTGCGACGCAGATCCTGGTCCCGACCGACAGGGAGGAATCGGCATTGACCGTCCGCGGTCGAAAGAACAACCTTTCGGAACGCGATTTTCAAACACTGGCAGAGCGCTTCAGACTCACACCAAGACAATACGAGAATGCCTGCGGCCGACTGAGAGGGGCCCTCCCCCGTATGGAAGACACACTTGCTCGATCCTTCGCCTCCGATCGGCACAAGGAAGCGCTGAGCGGGTTGATGAGGGAACGGGCAGGGAGGATCGGGCTTGCCTGATCCTTCGAGAGTCCACATCGACGGGGAGGTTCGGCACCTCGATGTCGGCTCATCACAGCAAGCCTTCCCGCGCCGATGGTACTTGGGAGAGTTTTCAGCGGCTGCGGTTCAGGATACGCTGCTCATTCCATCCTCATCACGACCATCGGATCGGTGTTCGCAATCCGCCGGGCCGGCAGGTAGCAGGCCAGGAGGGCAACCGTGAGCTGGACCAGGGCCACTCCGGCATAGGTCACCGGATCGATCGCCGAGACGCCGAAGAGCAGGCTGGCGATGAGGCGCGACGAAACCAGCGCCAGTCCGAGCCCGATGATCAGTCCTATCCCGACCGGCACCAGCGCTCCCCACAGCACTTCCGACACGATGCGCGACCGGACGGCTCCCAGGGTCATCCTGATGCCGATCTCCCGTGTGCGCTGCAGGGTTACATACATCATCACACCGAGAACGCCGATCAGGGCCAGGATGAAGGCGGTCAGACCGAAGAAACTGAGCAGGATGGTGGCAGTACGTGACTGGGCGGTGCTGTGTCGGATGAGTTCGGCCATTGGTTGCAGGAAGGAGAGGGGAACATCGGGATCGATCGACCGCACCGTCTCCTGGACCGGTCCCATCATGTCGGCGGCGTCGGTTTCGGTGCGCACCAGTACGTACATGGCTCTGGATGGAAAGAGCTCGTGCCGGAAGTACACCGTGGGTACAGAGGGATAGGCCAGGCTGTACTGGTGGACGTCGCCGACGATCCCGGTGATGGTCCAGCAGTCGCTGTTCATCTCTAAGGTCTTGCCGCGCGCCTCACTTCCTTCCCAATACAGGCTTGCGAATGCCCGGTTGACGGCCAGTTCCCTCAGGGTAGGGTCGGATCCGGTCCAGTTCGGGACCGTTCCGGCCAGGAGCGGTATCCCCATCGTCCGGAAGTAATCCTCATCCACCTCCTGAACACTGGCATAGGGCATCCGCTCCCCCTCCGGGATGGCGTATCCTTCGGCTTTGTACACCGACCAAGTGTCGGAGCCGGTCAGGGGAAGGTGGTCGATCCGGGAGACAGCTACGACGCCGGGCAGGGCCGAGAGCCTGGAGGTCACCTCCTGATAGTACGACCTGAGGGCTTCCCTGTCGGCGTATGACGTACCGGGGGGATTGAGCCGGAAGGTGGCGAGGTTCGCCACCTCGAATCCCGGATCCACCTGCTGAAGGGCCAGGGTGCTCCGGATGAGCAGTCCCGATCCGACCAGGAGCAGGACCGAAACGGCGATCTCGGCCGCAATCAGGATGGCGTTCCAGCGGAGCCGTCCGGCGCCGGCGCTCAGAGCGGCAGCGCCCTCGTGCAGGACGGTGCGGATCGTGCTGTGGGTGGTCGCGAAGGCCGGTGCCAGACCGTAGAGAACGGCCGCCAGGATGGAAGTGCCCGCGGTGAACAGCAGTACGACGCCGTCGATCCCGATGCCGGCGGTACGGGGTGTGCCCGGGGGCAGGTTCCCTTTGAGGATGGAGAGGAACCAGACGCCGGTCATGAACCCGAGCAGCCCGCCGGCCAGCCCCAGCACAAGGCTCTCGGTGATGACCTGGCGGATGAGGCGGGGGCGGGCGGCTCCCAGGGCGGCCCGGACCGCCATTTCCCGGCGGCGGCCTCCGGCGCGGGCCAGAAGGATGTTGGCAAGGTTGGCACAGGTCAGCAGCAGGACGAGGATCACAGCGGCCATGAAGAGAAGCAGAGGCGTTCGCGTCTCACCGATGATCCCGTCCCGGAGCGGTGTCACTCCGGCCGACGCGACGTTGTTGGCATCCAGCCAGCTCTGCTCCTCCCCCAGCGCCCGGGCGATCGCGTTCACCTCGGCGTCGGCCTGTTCGACCGTGATTCCGTCGGCGAGGCGGCCGATCGCCTGGTAGGCGGCGGTGCCGGCATAGTCGGAAAAGTTGGCCGGATCGATCTTCATCGGGACCCAGAACCGCCAGGGCTCCTGCAGGGATATGTGGTCCCGCGGCATGATCCCCACCACCGTCCGGCTGTCCACTCCGCGCCCGCTCAGGTTGATGGTGCGGCCGATGATTCCGGGGTCGCCGCCGAACTGGGACTGCCACAGCTCGTAACTGAGGATCACGGTTTCCGGTGTACCCGGCGCCTCCTCCTCGGGCAGGAAGCTCCGCCCCAGGAACGGTTGCGCCCCCAGAACCTTGAAGAAATTCACCGTCACATAGCCTCCGTAGATATCGGTTGCCTCACCCGTTCCCGTCAGGGCGAATGACTGCTGGGAAAAGGCCGCCATGTTCTCCAGGAGGGGAACGCGTTGCCGCATGTTCTCGAGCAGCGACTTGGTGAAGGTCTGGACCGGCCAGACCTGGACGATCCGCTCGGGTTCAGAGTAGGGGAGGGGGCGAAGCAGTATGGCATTGACGATGCTGAAGATCGCCGTGCCGGCGCCGATCCCGACGGCCAGGCTGAGGATGGCGGCCGAGGTGAAGACGGGGGCCCGTAGCAAGGTGCGGACGGCGTAACGGGTATCGTGGAGAATCCCCTGCACAAAGAGCGTCAGCCCGGTCATATGGTCCTTCTCCTTGGTGATCTGTTCGCATTCCCACCGGATGTGGTCCACACTTCCGAAGAGCCGTTCGGCCTCTTCGCGGGCGGCGGTGGGCTCCCATCCCTCTTCGATGAGTTCCTGGATCCGGTAGGCGATATGCAGTTCCACTTCCCGCCGTACGTCTTCGTGCACCGGGAGACCCCGTACGTCGGGTCGCCGCCCGCTGATATGACCGATCCGCTTTATCCCGCGCCGATGCAGCTCGTCAGACCCGGTCTCGATCATCGCAGCGGCTCCCGGGCCGTGATCACCCGGCCCATGGCCTCGACGTAGCGCTTCCACGTCTGGAGCTTGATCGCGAGCTGTTTGCGCCCTTCGGCGGTGAGAGCGTAGAACTTCGCCTCGCGCCCCGTGTCGGTGATCCCCCATTCGGCCCGCAGCCAGCCCTTCTTCTCCAACCGGCGCAGAGCGGGGTAGAGGGCACCCTCTTCGAGGGTGAAAGCGTCCTTGGTGCACAGGCGGATCTGACGGGAGATCTCGTAGCCGTGAATCGGGGTCCAGCTCAGAGCCTTGAGGATCACCAGATCGAGGGTGCCCTTGAACATTTCGAGCGAATCCTGTTTCATCGCCGCATTATCCTGTGCGGTGTGTACCAAAGACCACTACCCATAAGATTACTATGGGTACACTAGGATATAACGCTGATTCACTCGTGAGGTTGCATCAAATTTAAAGGCGAAGGGATCATACCAGTTCCCATTCCGAACACGGTCGTCAAGCCCTCCTGCGCCGATGGTACTTTGGGGTTCACCCCCCTGGGAGAATAGGTCGCTGCCGGTATTTGATCCACGCAACCCCAAACGGACATCGAACCCCTGGGGGGTTCGTCTTAGACTTTCCGCCACCTCTGGCAGGCCTGTCGTGCGATTGAGAAAGCGGGCTTCCCGGAGAACTGAACCCACCCGTGTGCACTCTCACGGGCTCCCCCGGAAGGGATTCAAGGCCGGTGTAGAGGGTTCCCTACGGGCGGCAGCCGGCCGCTGAGGCGAAGTTCGGTCGCCGCCTCAGAGAAGTTCCCGGCCACTTCGTCGGTGACCTTGAGAGTGAGCCGGTACGTTCGGAGTCTCGGCTCGGGTATGACCACCCGCAGGTTCTCCGCCGTCCGGGTGGTGATGCCGCTCCGGCGCCAGCTGGTGGCGACGGTGCGCTGCTCGTTCGTCCGACCCACGGCCGCCCGGAACAGCTCCGCGATGACCTCAACCAGCCCCCCGCCCTCACCTTCCGTGACACTCAGGGCGATGGTGT
>CAZFHZ010000155.1:0-6661 GCA_964519015.1 uncultured Gemmatimonadota bacterium
ATGACCGTCCAGGACGTGGCCACCTGGTGGGATTCACCCGCCGCCAGTGGGAGCGGGCAATCCGGGAGTTGGGTTGGACCATGGAGCACCCCGACCCGAGGTTACGCGGCTGGCGGTTTCATGACATGCGCCACCACTTCGGCTCTATGCTCGCCCAGAATGATGTTCCCATGGCATCGATCCGGGACGCCCTCGGCCATGAAACTATTGCGATGAGCGAGAGGTATAGTCATTTGGCCCCCCGGCAGGTGGCCGAGGCGGTCAACCGCCTCCGTCTCCCGACCCTGGAAAATGAGCCCTCAGATAACCAAGGTCTTTAACATGCTGCAACATGGAGCCCGGGACCCCCTTATTCTATGCGGGTCCCGGGCCATTGTCGCCCGGCAGTGGATCCGGCGGCAGAGCGAGGAGGTGCTGGCGGTGGAGGAGGGGGCCCTCTACCCGGCCCTGCACCGCCTGGAGCGCCGGGGGCAGGTGGCCTCGGCCTGGGGGCGGACCGAGACCGGCCGGCGGGCCCGCTTCTACCGGCTCACCGCCCGGGTGCGTCAGGCCCTGCAGGACGAAACCGCCCGCTGGAAGAGCTTCTCGGCCGCCGTCCACAGCCTGCTGGACACTTCCGAGGCCTGACCGATGCGTCGGAGGTTCCTCACCCGTCATCTCTCCACCTTCAGCCTCCCGGCGTCCTTCCGCCGGGTCTTCCATCTGGGGGAATACCGGTTCGACCCCGAGCGGGATGTGACCACGGAGATCGGTTTCTACCTGGAGGAACGTATCCGGGAACTGGAAGCCGAGGGGCTCACCAGCCAGCAGGCCCGGCGGATCGCCGAGAAGTTCTTCGGGGACCGCCGGCGTATCGAAGCGGAGTGCCGCCGCATCCGCCAACTCGAGATCCGTCGCCGCCAGAGGAAGGAACACATGGACATCCTGATCCGCGACCTCCGCTTCGCCTTCCGCCACCTGCGCCGCCAGCCGTTCTTCAGCGGGCTGATCCTGCTCATGCTGGCCATCGGGATCGCCGGCAACACGGTGGTGTTCAGCCTCATCAACGCCGTCTTCCTGCGCCCCTTCCCCTACGAGGCTCCCGAACAACTGGTCAACCTGGACTACGAGGCCCCGGCCTGGAACCTGGACTACGTCGGCGTCACCGAGGCGGGCTTCCTGACCTGGCGCGAGCAGAACCAGAGCTTCGAAACCATGGGGGTCTTTACGAACGGGCAGTTCGCCCTGCTGGGGGATGAGGGGGCCGAACTGGTGGGCGGTCTCCGGGCCTCCTGGGACCTGCAGACCACCCTGGGGCTGCAGCCCGTTCTGGGCCGGCTCATGATGCCGGAAGACGACGTTCTGGGCGGCCCCGATGTGGTGCTGCTGACCGAGTCCTTCTGGCGGGACCGTTTCGCTGCGGACCCGGCGGTGGTCGGGCGTTCGCTCACCCTGGATGCGAGACCGCACACCGTCATCGGCGTACTCCCGGACGTAGCGGCCCTGGAGGAGAATACCCGCATCTGGGTCCCGCTCCATCCCGATCCGGATCGGGGGGGGAGTTACTACCTGTACGGCATCGGCCGCCTGCGGGAGGGGGTGAGTCCCCAGGAGGCCCAGGCCGACCTGCGCCGGATCCACCAGGCCCGGGTGGAAGAGGGGGAGGCCTCCCGAAATGCGGCCCCGATCGTGACCGACATCCGGGAGCGGGAAGTGGGGGACATCCGGCTGGGGACGTACGTGCTCTGGGGGGCGGTCCTGGTCCTGCTGCTCATCGCCTGCATCAACGTGGCCAGTCTGATGCTGGCCCGGGCCGTCGCCCGGGGCCGCGAGTTCGGGGTGCGGGCCGCCCTGGGGGCGGGGCGGGCGCCGATCGTGCGGCAGCTGCTGACCGAGAGTCTCCTGCTGGCCCTGTCCGGCGGCGTACTGGGGGTGCTGCTCGGGATCGCCGGCCTGCGGGTGCTGCCGGCCGTGCTGCCGATGCATCTCCCGGTCTGGGTGGATTTCTCGCTGGACGGCCGGGTCCTGCTGGTGAGCCTGGCGATCTGCCTGGGCACGGCCCTGCTCTTCGGGCTGGCCCCGGCCCTGCGCGCTTCCAGCCGGCGGCTCCAGAACCTGCTGGCCGACCAGACCCAACGCACCACCTTCGGGAGCGGCCGGCGCCGCCTGCTCAACGCGTTCGTGGCCGGGGAGCTGGCCCTGGCCCTGACCCTGCTCATCCTGACCGGACTGATGATCCGGACCTACGATAACATCTGGCGGGTGGATCCCGGGTTCGAGCCGAAGGGATTGCTCAGTTTCTATATCACCCTGCCCGAGGGAACCTATCCGGAAGGAGCCCCCCAGCTCGCCTTCTTCGAGCAGTTGGTCGACCGGACCAGAGCGATCCCAGGTGTGACGGCGGCGGGGGCCTCGACGGTGGGACCCATGCGGGGCCACACCGGGTACTTCTTCGAAGCCGAGGGGGCCGAACCGCTGAAGCCGGGCGAGCAGAACCCAGTCACCCTGACCTGCTTCGTCACCGCCGGGTACACCGAGACGATCGGGGTACGGCTGAAGTGGGGGCGCTTCCTGCAGCCGGAGGACGGCCGGACCGAGGCTGCCCGGTCGGTGGTCGTGAACGAATCCTTCGCCCGTCACCACTGGGGGGAGGAGAATCCGATCGGACGCCGCATCCGAATGGGCGGTGAGGACGACAACTCCTGGTGGCCGGTCGTGGGAGTGACCTACGACATGAAGCAGTACGGTCTGGACCAGGAGATGCGGCCGGGCGTCTTCGTCCCGGTCGCCGCTTTCCCCCACAACCATATGGCCCTAGCCGTGCGCAGTGACAGCGACCCTGCCGACCTGGTGCCGGCCCTGCGGGCGGCGGTCCAGGAACAGGACCGGACCCTGCCTCTGATCGGGGTGGAGACGGCCGTCGAGACCATGGTCGGACGGATGAGCTTCCGCCGGGCGTACTCCCAGCTCCTGGGGCTCTTTGCGGTCATCGCCCTGCTGCTCGCTCTGGGCGGGATCTACGGGGTGGTCGCCTACGCGGTCAACCAGCGGCGGCGCGAGATCGGCATCCGGATCGCTCTCGGTGCCGACCGTCGAAGGGTGCTGGGCCTGCTGTTGCGCCAGGGGCTGTGGATGATCGGCCTGGGCAGCCTGGCCGGGATCGGATTGGCCGCGCTGGCCGCCCGGGGGTTGGCCGAGATGCTCTACCAGGTCGATCCCCTGGATCTAGGTGTGTACGCGCTGGTGGTGGTGGTGCTGGTGGTGGTTGCGGTCACCGCCAACGTGGTCCCGGCCTTGCGGGCGAGCCGGACCGATCCGGTGGAGGCCCTGCGGCTGGAGTGAACCGGGCAGTGCGGTCGATCGATCAGCCCTTGAGCCGGGTCGCGTATTTCCGGCGGAACGTGCTCACCTTGGGGGAGATGATCGCGCTGCAGTAGCCCTGCTCGGGATGGGCGCGGAAGTAGCCCTGATGGCAGGCCTCGGCAGGGTAGAAGCGGCTCAAAGGGACCAGCTCGGTGACGACCGGGTCATCGAAGACCTTCTCCCGCTCCAATTCCGCGAGGAACACCTCAGCCGCAGCCTTCTGCTGTTCATCGTGGTGGAAGATGGCCGAGCGGTACTGGGTGCCGACGTCCCCCCCCTGGCGGTTCGGGGTGGTCGGATCGTGGATGGAGAAGAAAACTCCCAGCAGCTCGTGGTAGGAGACCAGAGCGGGATCGTAGGTGATCTGCACGGCCTCGGCGTGTCCGGTATGGCCGGTGCAGACTTCTTCGTAGGTCGGATCGGCCGCCTGCCCCCCCGTGTAACCGGAGACCACCTGCTCGACCCCCTGGAGTTGTTCGAAGACCGCTTCCAGGCACCAGAAGCAGCCGCCGGCCAGGGTCGCTTGCTCCCACCCGCGCTCCGCCATGCTCCTCCTCCCGCTTCCCGCATGATGTTCCCTTCCGGTCCCTTGGACGTCCCGGCCCGTCCGGATGCTCCCCGGAGGGGGGTTGCGGCCGGCTCCCGACACCCTATTCTTGTGGCGACCGGACCCGGCCGTCACCCCTTACCCGTGCGGAGCCCATGGAACGATCGCTCGAACTCGCCTTCCTGCGCCGCCAGATCGTGGGGATCGACAGTACGATCGCCACCCCGTTCGGTGAACGCCTGATGGTCTATTGTGATTACACCGCTTCCGGGCGGTGCCTCACCTTCATCGAGGACTACCTCCAGGGCCTGCAACGCCATTACGCCAACACCCATACCGAGGACGACGTCACCGGACGCAGCATGACCCGCCTGCTCCACCAGGCGGAGGGGATCATCAAGGAAGCGGTCAACGCCGGGCCCGGCGGGCGCATCGTGGCCGTGGGCACGGGTGCGACCGGGGCCATCGACAAGTTCCAGCAGATCCTAGGGGTGGCGCTCCCCCCGGCCACCCGTATGCGGCTGGAAGCCTCGCTGGAGGCCTTCCTGGGACTCGAGCGGCTCGGTGCTTTCCAGCGACACCACACCGGGCAACAGCCGGTGGTCTTCGTGGGCCCTTTCGAGCACCATTCCAACGAGGTCACCTGGCGTCAGGGTCTGGCCACCGTGGTGGAGGTCGACCTGACCCCCGACGGCGGGGTGGACCTGGAACACTTGGCCACCCTGCTCCAGGACCCCCGCTTCACCGGGCGTCCGCTCATCGGTTCCTTCTCGGCCGCCTCGAACGTCACCGGGATGCGCGCCCCGGTGCACGAGCTGGCCCGTCTGCTCCACCGTCATGGGGCGCTGGCCTGTTTCGATTACGCCGCCAGCGCGCCCTACGTGGAGATCGACATGAACCCACCGCCGGACGGGGCGGGAGACGACCCCTCCCTGGATGCGATCTACCTCTCCCCGCACAAGTTCCTGGGGGGACCCGGCTCCACCGGCATCCTGGTCTTCAACGAGCGGGTCTACCGGCGCGATCTGCCGCCCACGGTGGGAGGTGGGGGGACGGTCGACTATGTGGGGCCGACCGACCAGGACTTCGTGACCGGCATCGAGGAGCGGGAGAAGGCCGGCACGCCGGGGGTGCTCCAGATCTTCAAGGCGGCCCTGGCTTTCCAGGTCAAGGCGGGGATCGGGGTCGAGCGCATCGAAGCCCGCGAGCAGGAACTGCTCAAGCGGGCCTTCGCCCGCTGGCGGCCCATCCCGACGATGGAGATCCTGGGCAACCCCGATCCGCGGCGAAGGGTCGGGATCGTCTCCTTCAACATCCGGACCCCGCAGGGGCGATACCTCCATCCGAAGTTCGTCACCGTCCTGCTGAACGACCTCTTCGGCATCCAGTCACGAGCCGGCTGTTCCTGCGCCGGTCCCTACGGGCACCGACTGCTGGAGATCGACGGGGACCAGAGCGAGCGGTACCGGGAATGGATCCGGAAGGGGTATCAGGGGATCAAACCGGGCTGGTGCCGGGTGGGATTCCACTACGCCATGGACGATCTGGAAGCCGACTTCGTCATCGCGGCGGTGGCGTTCGTGTCCGAGCAGGGGCATCGCTTCCTGCCCGCCTATTCCTTCGATGCCGTCAGCGGTATCTGGAGTTACCGTGATCACACTGAGCATCCCGTCCCGTTCGGACTTGAGGCCGCACTGGAGATGGAGTCCATCGCGGTGACCGGGTTGCCGGAAGAGGATCGGCGGGCCCGCTACCAGTCGTATCTGGCCACGGCCGCCGAGTCGGCCGGGGCGATGCCCTCCCCGCCGGAACCGATGGTGAGGACGGCCGGGCCCGACTTCGGAGACCTGCGCTTCTTCGAGGTCTGAGAGAGTTGTTACCTGCTGCTGGGTCCGGGGGAAGGGTATGACATGCGGCTCCGACGGCCCATCCCGGCGATCCGCCGGTGACTCAGAACGCCTCGACGACGGTGATGTACATCCCCGAGGAGCCGCGCCCGTAACCGAAGTCGAGCCTCAGGTTCACCTTCTCCCGGGGATCGAACTGCCAGCGCAGGCCGAAGCCCCCGGCCGGCTTCAGTCCATCCAGTGCCAAGTCCCCCAACCGTGGAGCGACCTCACCGGCCCCAGCGAAGAAGGCGCAGCCCCACCGTCCGAAGAGCGGCCGCCGGTACTCAAGCTGAAGGGCGGCCATGGCCTTGTCCCGGTACATCCCCTCAAAGTAGCCGCGCAGGACGTTCGAACCCCCGATACTGCCCAGCCGGTGGAAGGGGACGTCGCCGCTCGTGAGATTGAGTCGGATCTGAGCGGCCAGGGCGCCTCCACCGGGTGCGGGGAGGTAACCCCGCAGGTCGAGGTCCTCGTCCCGGAAGGTGAAGTCGCTCCCCGCCGAAGGACCGTACCAGCGATTCGAATACCGGGCATAGACCCCGCCGGTAGGGTAGAAGAGGTCGTCCCGCGAATCCCAGGTCAGCCCGACCCCGGTGCCGGCCACGACCCCTCCGCCGCTCCCCCGGACCGTCCCCGTGTCCAGCAACCCGCCACTCTCGGTATCCCCGATCCGGTAGTCCTCGTACTCGGTCCGCAGCCCGGCATAGAGATGGGGCCGGATGCGCCGTTCGAGGTCGAATTGGATACTCCGGGCTCGGCGGGTGAAGGACTCCTCGTCCTCCTCGCAGGTGTCGTTGCCGATCCCGAAGAAGCTGTTGGGGAAACGGGTGTTGACAAGGTTCGTGTTCAGATGCCAGGCGTCCCGGGCCAGGTAGAGATCGAG
>CAZFHZ010000156.1:0-6660 GCA_964519015.1 uncultured Gemmatimonadota bacterium
CGATCTCCATCATGACGAAATAGGCCAGCGAGTTGTCCCGTTCGAACAGCCTCCGCAGCTCATGCCCGTCGATGGCGATCAGCTTGCCTTGGGTACGGGCGACCGCCGTAGCGTTGGAGATGAAGGGCTCGACGATCGCCGACCAGCAGACCATGTCGCCCGGCACCAGGGTGTCGATGATGACCTGACCTTTGTTTAAACTGAAAAAGATATCTATCTCCCCTTCCATGACGAGATAGACGTATTCGGCCTTCTGCCCCTCCTGAAAGAGCGTCTCCCCCTGTTTGAGCCGGACCTCACGACTGATCACCGCGATGGCCCGTACGCTCCGCTCGAGGGTGCGGGTGAAGGCCGGGAACTGCCGGAGCAGTTGTGAGGAGATCATGGCGAACTCTCCGGTCCAGAAAAAATGCCGCCCTCCTCAAGCGGGATTGCGAGGAGGGCGGCGAACCCGGACGGGCACCGATGCGAGCGCGAAGAAGTACGGCCGGCCGTCCGGGTATCGGGACTTCAAAGAACCAGGGAGTGCCCACCCGTTTTGCATTCGGCTCTGCCTTGCCGACCCTGGTTGCTCCGGCCTCCCGATACTCGTTTGTTACTACTTTCACTATATAGAATTTCTTCGCCGCCAGGAAAAGGATAAAAAGGCCTTTAATACGAAAGATTTCTCCAGAGAGACTTCCGGCCGCCGCCGTTATCTTTCCGGTGATTTCGGAACCATGCACCGCCCCGTTCTGGAGGGATGACCCCATGCCCCGAACCGTCTCCGGTCGATCGCACACCCATCGTCCCGAGTACTGCCGGCGACTCCTGGTGACCAGCCTGGTGCTGGCCCTGCTGCCGATCGGACCGGCCGGTGCCCAGACCCGCCCCGGTCCACCCCCGCAGCGACCGCTCGCCCTCGCCGATGTCCCGGGCCTCTCGCTGGAACGGGCGGTCCTGGGGATCGGCCGGCTCGACGGGGCCGAGCTGGAGCGGATGGTGCGCCATCTCTCCTCCGAACGGTTCACCGGACGGCTCACCGGTACGCCCGGCTACGATCGGGCGGCCCGCTGGGCGGCCGAAGTGCTGCGGAGCGCCGGGGCGGTCCCGGGCGGCTCGGACGGCAGCTGGTTCCAGCCGTTCACCGTCGAGGCGTGCGAGGTGACCGGCCCGATGGAGCTGCGGATCGTCCGGTCCGGATGGGTGGAGGCGCCCTATACTCTCGGCGTCGACTACGTGGCCCGGGGCTTCACCGGGAGCGGGCGGGTCGAGGAAGCCGAGGTGGTGTTCGTCGGCTACGGACTCCAGGACCGGACGCTGGGACGGGACGACTACGCCGGTGCGGACCTCAAAGGGAAGGTGGCCCTGATGTTCATGGGGGCCCCGACGGCCGAATGGGGAGAGAAGGGCCGCCCCCGCTTCAAGGCCACCCTGGCCCGGCGGCTGGGCGCCCGGGCCATCCTCTTCATCGACGATCCGGGAGCGGGAGCCTCCTCCCCGATCGCCAGCGTCTATCACGGCGAGGAGGGGATCCACCAGGCCGATCTGCCCATGCTCTCGATCCGGGACCGGGTCGCCGATGACCTGCTGAGCGGGAGCGGGCAGAGCGCCGCCTCCCTGCGCCAGGCACTGGGTGCCGGTCCGGCTCCCGCCCCTTTCCGGGCCCCTGCCCGGGTCACCCTGGAGGCCCACGCCGCCTACGCCCCGCGGGCCCAGACCTGGAACGTAGTGGGCTGGGTGGAGGGGAGCGACCCGGCGGTGGCCGACGAATGGGTCGTGGTAGGGGGCCATCTCGACCATGTAGGGACCCAGGCGGGAGTTATCTTCCCGGGCGCCAAGGACAACGCTTCGGGGAGCGTCATGGTGCTGGCCCTGGCCCGGGCCATGGCGGCGGCGCCGATCCGACCACGCCGCTCGGTCTGCTTCGTGCTCTTCGCCGGCGAGGAGCTTTTCCTGCTCGGTTCCGAGTACTTCGCGACCCACCCCCCCCGCCCCATCGAGAAGTGCGTCGGCATGATCAACCTCGACATGCCGGGGGGCGGGAACGTCCTGCGGATCAACGGGGGGACATCCACCCCGGCCTTCCAGCAGATGGCCGTGGAGGCCGATCGGCTCTTCGGAGGCTTCGCCCTCGACGAACAGCGCCCCACCCCCGCCGTCGAGGGGGCCAGTGACCATTCCGCCTTCGTGCGCCGGTCGGTACCGACCCTCTATATCGCCGCCGGAGGTGGCCCGGGGCGGGTTCACACCCCCGATGACATCGCCGATACGATCGACTTCCAGGCGTACCTGAGAGCGACCACGGTAGTCTACCTGACCCTGTTCCAGATCGCCGATCGGCCCTGACGATGCCCCACTTCCCCTGGTGGATCTGGCTGATCATCGGCCTGGTACTGGCCGCCGGACTCGATCTGGTCATCCACTGGGTCTGGATCCGTCTGCGCCCTCCCCCCGAGTACGGACCGACGATCCACTGCCCGTTCTGCGGAGCGGCCATCCCCGAGCAGACCTGGCGCTGTTATAAATGCCGCCGCTGGGTGCGCCGCCGGGGACTGGCCCTGATCCTGACCATTATCCAGTATCCCGCCTACCTGGGGGGGGTCATCCTGCTGGTGGTCCTGCTGCTGCTCTCCGGCCTCTCCTGGCTGGTGCTCCTGTTGCTCGGGCCGATCCTGCGGGCGCGGATCTGGCGCCGCCTGATCCATGGTTTCGCCGCCCTCTGGATGACCCTGCTGAGCCCGGTCCGGCGCTGGTGGGGACGGCGGGAACGCCGGGCCTACTGGTGGCGGGGGGGACAGCGGATCCTGCCCTACTTCATCCCGCAGGTCAGCCAGAGCCCCGGATCGGCGATCGCCTGGCTGCTGGAAACCACCATCGGGGGACGCGAGGTGCCGGGGGCCTGGCGGGGAGCCGTGGTCTGGCTGAGGGAGCCCGACCGGATCGTGGACGACGCCTTCCTGGCCCAGACCCACCTGAGCGTGGTGGCCGCCTCGGCCGACTGGGTCGACCGGGGTACCGTCCACAAAGTCGACCTGGAGCCGACCCGCGACTGGGTCGGCTGGCGCGGCACCCGACAGGACCTGGAAGCGCTCGGGGACCACTACCTGGCCCACAGCGGAGGGATCGGACTGGTCGCCCTGGGGACCGGTGACGACCGTCTGCCGGTCGAATGGGTGCCGGGGGAATCCCCCACGGTCTGGGTGAGTATGGAGAAGTCGCGCAGCCTGCCGGGCTGGAACGCTTTCCTCCACTGGAACCTGCCCTACGACCCCAACCCCGTCCCGCCCGGACAGGGCATACAGCCCCACTGATCCGCCCGGGCGTTCCCCGGCACCCCTCACCAGGCCAGGAGGACCTTCCCCCGGTTGCGGCGTTCCTGGAGCCGGCGATGGGCCGAGGCGGCCTCCCCGGCCGGGACTACCGAGTCGATGACGGGATCGAGCTCCCCACCTTCCAGCAGACCCAGGATCTCCCCGATCTCCTCCCGGAGCAGGTCGGGGCGATGCCAGAGATGGCCCAGGTGGACACCGAACATCCCGCGGTTCTTGATGATCATCCGCAGCGCGCTCAGGCGCGGCCAGCGGAGCAGCTCGAGCACCAGATGGAGGGGTCGCCGTCTCAGGCCGGGAGCGAACCCGCTCGTTCCGCAGGCGACGATCCGGCCGGTGTGGGCGAGCGATTCGAATCCCCGGGCGAGGTTGCGCCCTCCGATCGGGTCGAGGATGAACTCCACTCCGGCGCCTCCGGTCAGTTCCCGGACGCGGGCGGGCCATTCCGGGTAGTCGAAGACTTCGGTCACCCCCAGTCCGCGCAGCAGGTCGTGTTTGGATGGGGAGGCGGTCCCCCAGACGACGGCACCCACATGACGGGCGATCTGCACCGCGGCCGTCCCCAGACCCCCGCCGGCGTTGTGGACCAGGATGCGCTCACCTGCGCGCAGGTTCCCCATGCGCACCAGGGCATGCCAGGCGGTCAGGTAGACGACCGGGAAGGCGGCCCCCCGCACCGCATCCACCCCCGTCGGCCGCCGCAGCACGTTCTCGGCGCGGGCCACGAGGAGGTCGGCGTGGGCCCCGAAGTTGCGCAGGCCGACCACCGGATCGCCCACCGTCAGGTCCGTCACTTCTGCCCCGACCGAGCGGACATTGCCGGCGAACTCGTAACCCGGCACGATCGGCGGGCGACCGGCGTCCGGATAGAGACCCATCCGGGCCATGACGTCGGAGAAATTCACCCCCGAATATTCCACCGCTATCAGCACCTCCCCGGGACCGGGTTGGGGATCAGGGCCGGTCACGATGCGGAGCACCTCAGGAGGTCCGAATCGGGGAATCTGCAATGAACGCATACAGGCAACCTCATCGTCATTCCATAGTGGTAACACGATAATATAAGATGATAACTCTTGATGGAGAGATACCCGACACTATATTCAGAGGGTCGATATTATTCACAACCAGTACAGGGGGGACACTTTCTTATGGCGAAGTTCGAACTCGTTAAGGGCGGCGATGCCGAGAAGCGTTTCGCGAAGAGCCGGGTACACGGAGTCACCCGCGAATATATGCAGTATCTCGAGTCGCTGCGCAAAGAGGGGGGCATCGGTGTGTTGAAGCCGGGTCGCGGTGAGAGTCTGAACACGCTCCGCAACCGGATCCGCCGCGCCGCCGGGCTGATGGAGATCGAGGTCAAGACCCAGAAGGACGGGGAAGAACTGCTGGTGAAGGTCTCCAAGAAGTAGCCCAACGAAGAGCAGTCCCGGGGAGCGGGTCACCGACCCTCCCACCGGATCCCACCGGGCGGTCTGTCGACCGCCCGGTTCTTTTATACGCCGGCGGATCGAGTCAGGCCTGCATCGACCGTTCGAAGACCGCGACCAGTTCGTCGATCTTGGTGCGGCGTTCGGCGTCGGACCCGCTCCGGGCGGCGCCGAGCACACAATGCCGGATATGCGCCTCGAGGAGCCGGCTACCGATCTTCTTGAGCGCTCCCCGGGCGGCCGCGATCTGCTGGAGCACGTCGACGCAGTAGGCCTCCTCTTCGACCATCCGCTGGATCGCCTGGATCTGGCCGCTCAGCCGGTTGATCCGCCGCCGTATCTCCTCCTTCACCTCGGGAGTATGGAGACTGGATCCGCTCTGGTGAGCGGCGCCCGGTTCCCGACCTGCCGGTACGGATCGACTCATCCGACCTCCTCTCCTGCATCCCGCCCGTTCGTGCGCCAGGCGGGGCGCAGATCCACCCGCCGGAGACGGGCGCTGTTGGTCACCACGTTGATGCTTGAAAAGGCCATGGCGACTTCGGCGATGATCGGGTGGAGCATCCCCAGGACCGCCACCGGGATGGCCACCACGTTGTAGAAATAGGCCCAGAAGAGGTTCTGGCGGATCTTCCGGAAGGTCGCCCGGCTCAGCCGGACGGCCTTGATCACCGAGGAGAGGTCCCCCCCCACCAGGGTGATATCGGCCGACTCGATGGCGATGTCGGTCCCGGTCCCGATCGCGATGCCGACATCGGCCTGGGCCAGGGCCGGGGCGTCGTTGAGGCCGTCCCCGACCATGGCCACCACCACACCCTCGGCCTGGAGCCGGCGGACCTCCTCGTTCTTGCGGTCGGGGAGCACCCCGGCCAGCACCCGCTCGATACCCACCTGGGCCGCGATGGCGCGGGCGGTCCGCTCATTGTCACCGGTCAGCATGACCGGTTCCAGCCCCATGCTCCTGAGCTCGGCGATGGCCCGGGCCGAGTCGGGTTTGACCGGGTCGGCCACGGCGATCACCCCGAGCGCCCGTCCCTCCACCGCCACCGCCACCGCGGTCCGGGCTCGTCCTTCCAGCTCCGCCAGGTCGGCCGTCAGGGGGGCGGCATCCACCCCCGCCTCGGCCAGGAAGGCCGGAGTGCCGACCAGGATCCGGCGGTCTCCGGCGATCGCTGCCACCCCCCGGCCGGGGTGGGCCTGGAAGTCCTCGACCCCGCCGGGCTCGATCCCCTCCCGGCGGGCCCGGCGGACGATCGCCTCCCCGACCGGGTGTTCGGAACCCCCCTCGGCCAGCGCGGCCGTCCGCAGTAGCTCAGCAGGCTCGACACCGGGCAGCGGCACCAGGTCGGTCACCTCGGGATGGCCCAGGGTGATCGTCCCGGTCTTGTCCAGCAGGAGCACCCGGACGTCCTTCATGGTCTGGATCGCCTCGCCGCGGCGGATCAGCACCCCGTTCTCGGCCCCCAGGCCGCTGCCGACCATCAGGGCGGTCGGAGTGGCCAGTCCGAGTGCGCAGGGGCAGGCGATGACCAGCACGGCAATGGCCGCGAAGAGGGCCAGGCTGAGCGGAGCCAGATCGGGATCGATCCACGGCAGGAAACCTGACGCCCAGGTGGCGACCTGCTGCATGGAGACAGGGAACAGCATCCAGAGTGCGAAGGTGGCCAGCGCCACCCCCAGCACCACCGGCACGAAGAGGGCTGTGACCCGGTCGGCGAAGGTCTGGATCGGTATCTCGCTCCCCTGGGCCTCTTCCACCAGGCGGATGACCTGGGCCAGGAAGGTCGCCTCCCCTACCCCGGTGGCCCGCACCGTCAGGAGACCGTGGCCGTTCATGGTCGCGCCGATGACCGGGTCACCGGGACCTTTCTCCACCGGCATCGACTCCCCGGTGGCCAGAGCTTCGTCGACCGCCGACC